>NZ_JBSGAW010000021.1:0-154699 GCF_053600955.1 Streptomyces sp. NPDC004838
GACGCGGACCGCGAGATGCGCGGTGAGCGCGAGGAGGCCGAGCCCCGAGCCGTAACCGAGGACGTCCGGCGGTACGGCTGGTGCCCGCCGCCGCTCGGCTGTCCGGTCTCGCTCGGCTGCCCGCCGCCGGTCTCAGTTGCCGCCGGTGCCCAGTTCCCACAGCTGGAGGTCGGAGCTGGCGTTGAGGAGCCGCTCGACTCCGGTGATGCCTGTGCGGGCGGCGACGTACTGCTTGCCCTGCCAGAGCGGCAGTACGGGTACGTCCTCGGCGACGATGTCCTGAAGCTTGCTGAAGGTGCGGGCGGCGGCGGCCCGGTCGGCCTGCCGGCGTGATTCGGGGATGAGCGTCCGGGCCTCGTCGCTCTTGTAGGGCGAGTTGAGGAAGTTGTCCTTCTCCAGGAAGGGGGCGATGAAGTTGTCGGGGTCGGGGAAGTCGGGAACCCAGCCGAGGCCGTAGACGGGGTAGTCACCGCGTTGTCCGGCGGTGCGGTACTGCGACCACGCGGAGCCCTTGATGGTGACGGAGAACAGTCCGGTGGCGTTCAGCTGGTCCCTGATGATCTCGTACTCCTTGACCGGGTAACGGTCGGACGCGTAGTGGAGTGTCATCTTCACCGGTGTGGTGATGTCGGCCTTCTCCAGGATTCGCTGGGCCTTTTTGCGGTCCGGGTCGCCGTACCTGTTGTAGAAGGAGTTCTCGTGCGCGCTGACGTTCGTCGGGATGAGCGAGTACAGAGGCTCGGCGGTGGAGTCGTAGACGTCGCGGGAGATCTGGCCGCGGTCGATGACGGAGGCCATGGCCTGGCGGACGGCTTTGTCCTTCACGGCGGGGGCGTCCGTGTTGAAGGCGAGGTACTGGATCGAGAGTCCGGGCATCTCGGTCAGCTCGATCTCACTCTTGGGGCGGTCGAGCATGCCCTTGATCTGCTTGGAGGACATCTCGCGGGTGGCCAGGTCGATCTCGCCGTTGTCGAGGGCTTCGACCATGGCTTCGGAGTCCTTGAAGACCCGCAGCTCGACCTTGGAGTTCCGCAGCTCGAAATCGCCGCTGTAGTTCTTGTTCCTGCTGAAGACGATCTTGGTGACCGCATCGCCCTTGGTCTCGCTCTTCATGGTGTACGGGCCGGAGCCGTCGACCTCGAAGCCCGCCCGGAGCTTCTTGCCGTCGTACTTCTTCTTGCTGACGATCCCCGCGGCGGGTGTGGACAGCTTGAACGGGAACGTGGCGTCCGGCGTGGCGAGATGGAAGACGATCTCGTCGCCCTTGGTGTCGATGGTGTCGATGTTCGACAGCAGTGCGGCGGCGCCGTTGTCGTCGTTGATGTCCAGCAGCCGCTCGATGGAGAACTTGACGTCCTCGGCCGTGATGCGGCTGCCGTCGGAGAACTTCAGGCCCTCGCGGAGCTTGCAGCGGTAGCTCTGGGAGGCCCGGTCGGTGAATGCGCAGGACTGGGCTGCGTCGGGTACGGGCTGACCGCCGCGCGGGGCGTACAGCAGGGTCTGGACCGTCTGCCGCAGCACGTTCCAGGAGCCGGTGTCGTACGCGAAGGCCGGGTCGAGGGGCGCGGAGCTCTTCCCGTCGGCGCTGATCTGGTCCGTGGTTCCCACGACAATGGCTCCCCCGCCGTCGTCCCCGCTCCCCGAACCGCCGCAGGCGACGAGCACGGGCGCGAGCAGACCGACCACCGCGGGCAGTACCAGAGTCTTACGGTTCATCCTGGACGTTCTCCTCATCCGGCACTGGGTACGGCGTGCAAGGGAGGCTTCGCCGCGACCGCCCGGTCGGGGCGGTCCGATAGGGCCGGAAGGACAGGACGATCGGCCCTGCTTTTCGCGACGGTTGTACGACCGCCGGGGCGCACCGGGTGTGCGGCGAAGACTCGCGAAGAGATTAGTCGGAGCCGTCAGGGGGGTTTCACCGGGCAGGAGTTGGCCCGTATTCGCAGAGTGATCATCTATGTCTGTGCGTAAATGATCACGCCATGGAATGTTTCGTACACCGCTCCATCAATACGGACACAAGGAACGCACGGACGGCTTTGAGGGGCCGCGGAGTGCGCCCGAAGCCACGGCGTCCAGAGCACGGGCGGTGACGAACATCACGCCGAAGCGCTTTGGGAAACTTATCGAAAGAAGCCTGCGAAAAGCCTGGCGCGGTCAGCGCATAAGGCCGCTTGAACGTCCGGATATTCTCTTGCATTGGAGAATCACGGACAGTACACGCATCAGTTCACCGAGGTGATGAGGGAACGGAGGAAACCGAGGTCCACCTGTTCCAGCGAGCCGACGACGACCCGGCCGTCCGCGGGGGCGATCGGGGCCACCGACGGTACGGCGACGACCCGGCAGCCGGCCGCCTCCGCGGAGGCCACACCGGTGGCCGTGTCCTCGATGACGGCGCATCTCATGGGCTCCGCGCCCAGCCCGCGGGCGGCCGTCAGATAGGGGTCCGGGTGCGGCTTCGTACGCGGGACCTCGTCGCCGGCCACGGAGAGCGCGAAGTTCCCCGGACCGAGCGAGCCCAGGACCCGGTCGATGATGCGGCGGTGGGAGGCGGAGACGAGGGCGGTGGGCACCTGGTGGGCGGTGAGTTCGGCGAGCAGGCGTTCGGCGCCCGGCATGAGCGGCACGCCCTGACTGATGCGCTTCTCGAAGGCGTCGTTGAGCAGCACGGTCACCTCGGGCAGGGTGATGTCGGCGCCCGTCACCTCGATGAGATACCCGGCGCTGCGCGTCATGGGGCCGCCGACGACCACGTCCCGCCATGCCTCGTCCAGCTCGTGCCCGAGGTCGGCGAAGACCCGCACCTCCGCATCCCACCAGAAGCCCTCGGTGTCGACGAGGGTGCCGTCCATGTCCAGCAGGACGGCCTGCAGTGCCGAGCCCTCGGCCGTACGGGTGAGAGATGCGGGAATCGTGCTGGTCATCGGCACACCTCCGTGAGGGACGAGAAGGCCGGCCGCCTTTCCCCACGGCTTTCCCACGGGGACAGGCGACCGGCCTGCGCTGGACCGACCAGTGTACGACTCCCCCGGAGGACATGCCGCGTATCGCGGACCGACACGCCGGGTGGACCGATTGTCGGACGGGCCGTTCGTCGGACGGACCGATTGCCGAGCGTGTCGGTTGCCGGGCGCTGATGCGGACGGAGCGATTACCGCGCGTTGAAGTACTTGGCCTCGGGGTGGTGAATGACGATGGCGTCGGTGGACTGCTCCGGATGGAGCTGGAACTCCTCGGAGAGCTGGACCCCGATGCGCTCGGGCTCCAGCAGCCGGGCGATCTTCGCCCGGTCCTCCAGGTCCGGGCACGCTCCGTAGCCGAGCGAGAACCGTGCGCCCCGGTATTTCAGGGCGAACATGCCCTCGACGTCGTCCGGGTCCTCGCCGCCGAAGCCCAGCTCGGCGCGGACGCGGGCGTGCCAGTACTCGGCGAGCGCCTCGGCGAGCTGTACGGAGAGCCCGTGCAGCTCCAGATAGTCGCGGTAGGAGTCCGACGCGAAGAGTTCGGCGGTCGCCTCGCCGATCCGGGAGCCGACGGTGACGACCTGGAGTCCGACGACGTCCCGCTCGCCGGACTCCTCCGGGCGGAAGAAGTCGGCGAGGCAGAGCCTGCGGCCCCTGCGCTGCCGGGGGAAGGAGAAGCGGGTGCGCTCCGAGCCGTCCTCGTTGAGGAGGATCAGATCGTCGCCCTTGGACACGCAGGGGAAGTAGCCGTAGACGACCGCGGCCTCCAGCAGATTGCGGGTGTGGAGCTGGTCCAGCCAGCCGCGCAGCCGCGGCCGTCCCTCGGTCTCCACCAGTTCCTCGTAGGACGGTCCGTCCCCGGCGCGGGCCTGCTTGAGACCCCACTGGCCCTTGAACAGCGCGCCCTCGTCCAGCCAGGAGGCGTACTCCTTCAGCTGGATGCCCTTGATCACCCGAGTGCCCCAGAAAGGCGGGGCGGGGACCGGGTTGTCGACGGCGACGTCGGAGCGTACGGAGCCCTCCTCCGGGCGCTCCTCGACGGGGGCGGCCGTGGAGGCCCGGACACGGCGCTGCTTGAGTTCGGGGAGGGCGGCGCCGGGGACTCCGCGCTTGACCGCGATCAGGGCGTCCATCAGCCGCAGGCCCTCGAAGGCGTCCCGCGCGTACCGGACCTCGCCCTCGTAGATCTCGTGGAGGTCCTGCTCCACATAGGCGCGGGTGAGCGCCGCGCCGCCGAGGATGACGGGGTAGTCGGCCGCCATCTTGCGCTGGTTCAGCTCCTCGAGGTTCTCCTTCATGATCACGGTGGACTTCACCAGGAGCCCCGACATGCCGATGACGTCGGCGCGGTGTTCCTCGGCGGCGTCCAGGATCGCGGAGACCGGCTGTTTGATCCCGAGGTTGACGACGTTGTAGCCGTTGTTGGAGAGGATGATGTCGACGAGGTTCTTTCCGATGTCGTGGACGTCGCCGCGGACGGTGGCGAGGACGATCGTGCCCTTGCCCACCCCTCCCTGGCCGTCGTCCACCTTCTCCATGTGCGGTTCGAGGTAGGCGACGGCGCTCTTCATCACCTCGGCGGACTGGAGGACGAACGGCAGCTGCATCTGCCCGGAGCCGAACAGTTCGCCGACGACCTTCATGCCCTCCAGCAGGGTGTCGTTGACGATGTCGAGGGCGGAACGCTCCGTCAGCGCCTCGCTGAGGTCGGCCTCCAGGCCGTTCTTCTCGCCGTCGACGATGCGCCGCCGCAGCCGCTCCTCCAGCGGCAGGGAGAGGAGTTCCTCGGCCCTGCCCGCCTTGAGGGACTTGGTGTTGACGCCCTCGAAGAGCTCCATCAGGCGCTGGAGCGGGTCGTAGCCCTCGGCGCGGCGGTCGTGGATGAGGTCGAGGGCGGTTTCGACCTGCTCGCCGTCGAAGCGGGCGATCGGCAGGATCTTGCTGGCGTGCACGATCGCGGAGTCGAGTCCGGCCTTGACGCACTCGTCGAGGAAGACGGAGTTGAGGAGGATGCGGGCGGCGGGGTTGAGGCCGAAGGAGATGTTGGAGAGACCGAGGGTGGTCTGCACCTCGGGGTGCCGGCGCTTCAGTTCCCTGATCGCCTCGATGGTGTGGATCCCGTCCTTGCGGGACTCCTCCTGACCGGTGCAGATGGTGAAGGTCAGGGTGTCGATGAGGATGTCCGACTCGTGGATGCCCCAGTTGCCGGTGAGGTCGGCGATGATCCGCTCGGCGACGGCGACCTTGTGCTCGACCGTACGGGCCTGGCCCTCCTCGTCGATGGTGAGCGCGATCAGGGCCGCGCCGTGTTCCTTGGCGAGCGCGGTGACCTTGGCGAAGCGGGACTCGGGGCCGTCGCCGTCCTCGTAGTTGACGGAGTTGATGACGGCCCGGCCGCCGAGCTTCTCCAGTCCGGCGCGGATCACCTCGACCTCGGTGGAGTCCAGCACGATCGGCAGGGTGGAGGCGGTGGCGAACCGGCCCGCCAGCTCCTCCATGTCGGCGACGCCGTCCCGGCCGACGTAGTCGACGCAGAGGTCGAGCATGTGGGCGCCCTCGCGGATCTGGTCGCGGGCCATCTCCACGCAGTCGTCCCAGCGGCCGTCCAGCATGGCCTCCCGGAACTTCTTGGACCCGTTGGCGTTGGTCCGTTCCCCGATCGCCATGTACGCGGTGTCCTGCCGGAACGGGACGGTCTGGTAGAGCGACGCGGCCCCCGGCTCGGGGCGCGGCCGGCGCTCGGCGGGGGTGAGTTCGCGTACGCGCTCCACGACCTGGCGCATGTGCTCCGGTGTCGTACCGCAGCAGCCGCCGACGAGCGAGAGGCCGTACTCGTGGACGAACGTCTCCTGAGCGTCGGCCAATTCGCCCGCCGTCAGGGGGTAGTGGGCGCCGTCCTTGCCGAGGACGGGCAGGCCGGCGTTGGGCATACAGGCCAGCGGGATCCGGGAGTGGCGGGCGAGATAGCGCAGATGCTCGCTCATCTCGGCGGGGCCGGTGGCGCAGTTCAGGCCGATCATGTCGATGCCGAGGGGCTCCAGCGCGGTGAGCGCGGCCCCGATCTCGGAGCCGAGCAGCATGGTTCCGGTGGTCTCGACGGTCACCGAGCAGATCAGCGGGAGGTCCGTCCCGGTGGCTTCCAGGGCGCGGCGGGCGCCGATGACGGCGGCCTTGGTCTGGAGCAGGTCCTGGGTGGTTTCCACGAGCAGCGCGTCCGCGCCGCCCGCGATCATGCCCTCCGCGTTCTGCTGGTAAGCGTCCCGCAGGGTGAGGTACGGGGCGTGGCCGAGGGTCGGCAGCTTGGTGCCGGGGCCCATGGAGCCCAGCACCCAGCGCTGCTGTCCGGTGGCGTCGGTGAACCGGTCGGCGACCTCGCGGGCGATCCGCGCGCCGGACTCGGACAGTTCGTGGACGCGCTCGGGGATGCCGTACTCCCCCAGGGCGGCGTGGTTGGCACCGAAGGTGTTCGTCTCGACGCAGTCGACACCGACCTCGAAATACGCCTCGTGGACGGATCGCACGATGTCGGGGCGGGTGACGTTCAGGATCTCGTTGCAGCCTTCGAGGTCCTGGAAGTCCTCCAGCGTCGGGTCCTGGGCCTGGAGCATGGTGCCCATCGCTCCGTCGGCGACGACGACCCGCGTGGCGAGGGCCTCGCGCAGGGCTTCGATCCGGGTCCGGCTGTAGGCGGACGGTACGGAAGGGTGCGGCGACGAGGCCATGGACGGTCTCCCTGGGATGCGACGGCTGTCGGCTTTGCGGCTTCCGGTAGAAGGCGCACGGAGCCAGAGTAACCGGGCGGGCTGGTGTGGGGCGGGCTGTCCCACGGGCCGGACGCCCGCCGTCGCCCGGCCGGCCCTGGCGGCGGGTGCGGGAAACGGCGCGGGAAGCCCTGCGGCGGCCTTGCGTACGGGGGTGCCGGCCTCCGGGCCGTACGGAGCCCGGTAAGGAGGTGAGTTCCTCTACCGGGGAGCCCGGCGCGGCCCTCCGGCGGGGACGCCGCCGTTCCACGGGGCGGGCGGTCCCCGGCTCCCGGGGTTGTCGAGGGCTCCCGGAGCTGTGGGGTTTCTGTGAAGCCTCGGGCCGCGAGATACTCACTCAGGCCGACTGGGGTCGGCAACGGCGTATGGTGTTCAGCATAGTCGAACGGCAGCGGGGAGGGCCGGACCCGATGGCGAAGAACATCCAGTCGCTGGAGCGTGCGGCGGCGGTGCTGCGGCTGCTCGCGGGCGGAGAGCGCCGACTAAGCCTGTCGGAGATCGCCTCGTCGCTCGGGCTGGCCAAGGGCACCGCCCACGGGATCCTGCGCACCCTGCAGGCCGAGGGGTTCGTCGAGCAGGATCCGGCGTCCGGCCGCTACCAGCTGGGCGCGGAGCTGCTCCGGCTCGGCAACAGCTATCTGGACGTGCACGAGCTGCGCGCCCGCGCGCTCGTCTGGACGGACGATCTGGCGCGTTCGAGCGGCGAGAGCGTCCACCTGGGCGTACTGCACCGGCACGGCGTCCTCATCGTCCACCATGCCTTCCGGCCCGACGACGGCCGCCAGGTGCTGGAGGTGGGGGCGATGCAGCCGCTGCACTCCACGGCGCTGGGCAAGGTGCTCTGCGCGTACGACCCGGTGGGGCGCGAAGCGGCGGTGGACTCCGTCCGCGAGTCGTTCACCCCGCGGACGGTGACGGACGCGGAGGCGTTCGAGTCTGTGCTCGACGGTGCCCGCGCGCGCGGCTGGGCGGCCGATGTGGAGGAGACCTGGGAGGGCGTGGCGGCGGTGGCCGCGCCCATCCACGACCGGCGCCGGATGCCGGTGGGGGCGATCGCCGTCACGGGCGCGGTCGAGCGGGTCTGCGAGGGCGAGGGCCGGGAGCTGCGGCCTCGGCTGATCACGGCGGTACGGGAGTGCGCTCGCGCGGTCTCCCGCGACCTGGGCTCCGGACGGTTCTGACCCGGGCGCCGGGCGCCTGACGCCGGGGCGGCCGGTCAGCCGGCCCCGGTCTTCCGTTGCGGCGTCCGAGCCGGGCGGGCCCGGCACGTGCGCCGGACTGCTCCCCCGCGCGTGCCGGACGGTCCAGCCACGGCCGCGGGCCCACTCCGGAGCGAAAATCGGGCGATTCCGCTAATTCAGTAGCATCATCGGACAATGATCCAATTCTCCGCGACCTAGCCGCACCTAGACCTTGACACCTCAATCGACCCGACGAACTTCCGTTCATCGGTCGGCATTGTCGAACATCCAGCGCAGATACGCGCTAGTAGTGTGGCAGCGCCAAGGACCGGAACGCCCTCAGATGAGGGGCGCGAACCATCGGAGGCACCCGAGGCACCCGAGGTTCGCCGTCCCTGGACCAAGGACAAAGGAGTCGTGGTGTCCAGCTCCGACATCTTCATCGGCGAGACCATCGGAACAGCGGTACTGATCCTGCTCGGCGGCGGCGTCGTCGCCGCCGTCACCCTGAAGAACTCCAAGGCACGTGGCGCCGGCTGGCTCGCCATCACCTTCGGGTGGGGTTTCGCCGTCATGACGGCCGTCTACATGACCAGCTCCCTCTCCGGCGCCCATCTCAATCCCGCGGTCACCCTCGGCATCGCCATCAAGGACGGGACCTGGGCGAAGGTGCCCGTCTACGTCGGCGGCCAGCTGCTCGGCGCGATGATCGGCGCCACGCTCGTCTGGGTGGCGTACTACGGACAGTTCCGCGCCCACCTCACGGACGCCCGGATCCTCGGCGACCCGGCCGACAAGCCCATCGAGGGCCCCCACAACACCGGTGCCGGCCCCGTTCTCGGCATCTTCTCCACCGGGCCAGAGATCCGGGTCGTCTGGCAGAACCTCGCCACCGAGATCCTGGGCACCTCGGTGCTGGTCCTCGCCGTGCTCACCCAGGGCCTCAACGACGAGGGCAAGGGGCTCAGCACACTCGGCGCGCTGATCACCGCTTTCGTCGTCGTCGGCATCGGCCTCTCGCTGGGCGGCCCGACCGGCTACGCCATCAACCCGGCCCGTGATCTGGGCCCCCGCATCGTGCACGCCCTGCTGCCTCTTCCCAACAAGGGCGGCTCCGACTGGAGCTACGCCTGGATTCCCGTGGCGGGACCGCTGACCGGCGGAGCCCTCGCCGCGGGCGTCTACGACCTCGCCTTCACCTGAAGCCCGTCCGGGACCGTCCGGACGCGACCGCACCCGACCGGACCCGACCGGACCCGACCGGACCCGACCGGACCCGACCAAGAGTCCGAGCCGGATACGCCCGTACGACGTACGTCCCCAGATAACGCAGGTACAGCCGGATCCCCCTCGACACTGAATCGACCTTGACCAGGAGCACACCGTGACCGACGCGACCGCCTCCGGGCCGTTCATCGCCGCCATCGACCAGGGCACCACTTCGAGCCGCTGCATCGTCTTCGACCGGGACGGACGGATCGTCTCCGTCGACCAGAAGGAGCACGAGCAGATCTTCCCCAAGCCGGGCTGGGTCGAGCACGACGCCACCGAGATCTGGGCCAACGTCCAGGAGGTCGT
Source organism: Streptomyces sp. NPDC004838 (assembly GCF_053600955.1). Taxonomy (NCBI): domain Bacteria; kingdom Bacillati; phylum Actinomycetota; class Actinomycetes; order Kitasatosporales; family Streptomycetaceae; genus Streptomyces; species Streptomyces sp. NPDC004838. The sequence goes on from NZ_JBSGAW010000021.1 coordinate 9,487, forward strand.
GGCCGGCGCCGTCGCCAAAGCGGGCATCACGGCCGCCGATGTGAAGGCGATCGGCATCACCAACCAGCGCGAGACCACGCTCCTGTGGGACAAGGCCACCGGCCGGCCCGTGCACAACGCCATCGTCTGGCAGGACACCCGTACCGACGCCCTGTGCAAGGAACTCGGCCGCAACGTCGGCCAGGACCGATTCCGCCGCGAGACCGGTCTGCCGCTCGCGAGCTACTTCGCCGGCCCCAAGGTCCGCTGGCTGCTCGACCATGTCGAGGGGCTGCGCGAGCGCGCCGAGCGCGGCGAGATCCTCTTCGGCACGATGGACTCCTGGGTCATCTGGAATCTGACCGGCGGAGCCGACGGCGGCGCGCACGTCACCGATGTCACCAACGCCTCGCGCACGATGCTGATGAATCTGCACACCATGGAGTGGGACCCCAAGATCCTCAGCTCGATGCACGTACCGGCCGCCGTGCTGCCCGAGATCCGCTCCTCCGCCGAGGTTTACGGCATCGCCAAGGGCGGCGTACTCGACGGAGTGCCGGTCGCGTCCGCGCTCGGCGACCAGCAGGCGGCCCTCTTCGGCCAGACGTGCTTCGCCGAGGGCGAGGCCAAGTCCACGTACGGCACCGGCACCTTCATGCTGATGAACACCGGCGGCAAGCCCGTCAACTCGTACAACGGGCTGCTCACCACGGTCGGCTACCGCATCGGAGACCAGAAGGCCGTCTACGCTCTGGAAGGCTCGATCGCCGTCACCGGTTCCCTGGTGCAGTGGATGCGCGACCAGATGGGCCTGATCGACTCCGCGGCCGAGATCGAGCCCCTGGCGCTGTCGGTCGAGGACAACGGCGGCGCGTACTTCGTCCCCGCGTTCTCCGGCCTCTTCGCCCCCTACTGGCGCTCCGACGCCCGCGGTGTCATCGCCGGGCTCACCCGCTATGTCACCAAGGCCCACATCGCCCGCGCGGTGCTGGAGGCCACGGCCTGGCAGACCCGTGAGATCACCGACGCGATGACGAAGGACTCCGGCGTCGAGCTGACCTCGCTCAAGGTCGACGGAGGCATGACCTCCAACAATCTCCTGATGCAGACCCTCTCGGACTTCCTCGACGCACCGGTGGTGCGCCCGATGGTCACCGAGACCACCTGCCTCGGCGCGGCCTACGCCGCCGGTCTGGCCGTCGGATTCTGGCCGGACACCGACGCGCTGCGCGCCAACTGGCGCCGGGCCGCGGAATGGACCCCGCGCATGGACGCCAGCCGGCGTGAGCGCGAGTACAAGAGCTGGCTCAAGGCCGTCGAGCGGACCATGGGCTGGCTCGACGAGGAGGACTGAGGCGGGCAGGCTTCCGACGGTACCGGCCAACGGGCCGGTGTCGGCAGGCGTTCCGACGCGACCAGGGGTACCAGGGTGAGCGCCAGCAGCCCTCCGCCGAGCGCCGGCAGGTCGTAGTCGCCCGCGGCGACGACCAGGCCCGAGGACATGCCCCCGGTGGCGGCGCCGGTCGCCGGTCCGACGTCCACCAGCCCCTGGGACGAGGCGCGGGTGGGGGCGGGAAGCACGTCGGCATCGGCCCCGTCGCCGGCAGGCCCGGCCTCGCCATCGGCGCCGACGGCCGCGCCGGCGGTGAACAGTGCGCCGGGGACGCCGGCCGGCCCTGTCGAGCCGAGCACCTCCTCGGCGAGGAGCGCGCCGATGGTGATGCCGGCCGCCAGGGCCGCGCCGCCGAGAATCCGGGTGACCACCAGAACGCCGAGGACGCGTCGCCGCGCGGGATGCTCCCGCTCCCGGTCGTCGGCCCGGGCCCCGGCCGGGGCCCGGTTCTCGGCGTCGGCCTCCGTCTGGGCCTCCACCCTCGCCGGTTCTCCGGTACGCGGCCTCGTGATCCTCGCTCCTCGTGGTCCCCGCGGGCGGCGGTGCCGGCGCCCTGTCGCTGCTTGACTACGCCGCTTCCATCGGCTGAAGCGCCGCGATGTCCGACAGCGACAGGTTCATGCGCTCATGGAGGAACCGCACGATGGTCCAGTGCGGCAGAGCGCCCTCGTCGAACGGGCCGAACTCCCGGCAGTACAGCGGAACCCAGCGCAGGGCCTCTTCGATCGACCGCTCCCGCCCCGGCTGCCGCTGGTACTCCTCGTAGCCGATGCTGCGGTGGTCGATAAAGACCTTTCCGGGGAGCCGTTCCTCGCACAGGGTCCGGTATTCGCGGGTCTGGAGGATGAGAAAGTGCCAGATCTCATCGATGTGCTGTTCCACCGGCAGAAAGAGTCCGCCGAGTTCGTTGCGGTAGCGCGAGACGAGATAAAGGTATCGCAGGCATTCGATCACCTGTCGCTCGATGTCCTCGGATGTGCCGCCCGTGTATTTCACGAAATAATCAACGGCTTCTTTGTGCAGAACGTCACCGAGGAGATCCCTGAGTTCGGTGGCCGATATCTGCCCTTGTGTCGCCATCCTTCTCCAGACTCGATATTCAGCATTCAGCGTTCATGACTCGCTGTTCAGCACACCTGACCGAGCGTTGAGTTTTTCAGTACCCGACCTCGGCCGTGGCGCTCACACAGCCGGTCTTGTCGGCGGCGAGGGCCGAGTTGGCGGAGTTCCATGCCTGCCAGTTGTCATCCTCGGCCATCTCCTTGATGGCTAAGAGCCCTTCATGCCTCTGTCAATGGATCCAGGAATGAGAGAACCCTCATGCACATTCCGTCTCCGGTTCTGATTCTTGAGGCAGTTGACCGGTTCTCGCTGTGGCCCGCATGTACAGGTCCGGTACGGATGCGGGGCCCGGTCCCGCTTCTCGCCACTCGCGAACCGTGAATTCACCGGAGCGGCAATGGTGTTCTCGCCGTTCGGGAACCTGTCGCGCGGCGGCGGAGCCGGGCTCTTTGATGACACCTCCGCGGCGAGCCGTGACGGCCGACGCCGGTCAGCACGCCGAGCGGGCGCCGGAGCCGCCCTTGAGGACGACCGCGCCGGTGACGGCCACGGGAAAGACCCGGAGAATCCAGCCGTCGCCACGGCCCGCGGCGACGGAACCGTCATGGCCGCTGCAAAGCACGCCCGCAAAGACGGCGCAAGGCCGCCCGCGAGCTGCGGGAGGGCCGCGGCGGGACTCCGGTGGCGAGATCGATTCAGCGTCCGGGCCCGAAGGCCCGAGGCCCGGGATTCTCGGGTGGATCGCACGGCGGGCCGCGGGCGCGGCCCCTGCGCACAGCTCTGGGATGAACCCGCGCGCCACCCTGGGATGCATGGCATCGGACCTCCGGGGCACCCGACGGACAGCGCCGTCCGACGGGCCCGTTTTCCAGGGCCGCTGGGCGGCTGCTGGGCGGCTGCTGGGCGGAGGATCCCCCTCCGGTCTCGGATGAATCCTGCGACGGATGGGCCGGTTGCCGGGCACACGCGTCGGCTCGCCGAAGTTCACCCGCCCGTGCACGAGGGCTGCGGCGGTGTGGCTCGTAAGCCGTAAGGTTGGGGCGTACGAACAGGGAACTTCGGAAGGAGGCACTGGGTGATCGAGCTCGAGGGGGTACCCGAGCTGATCGACCCGGTCATGGTGGCCGCGTTCGAGGGCTGGAACGACGCAGGCGACGCCGCTTCCACCGCGGTCGCGCATCTGGAGCGGGAGTGGAAGGGCGAGGTGTTCGCGGCGCTGGACGCCGAGGACTACTACGACTTCCAGGTCAACCGGCCCACGGTGTTCCTGGACGGCGGAGTACGGAAGATCACCTGGCCCACGACCCGGCTCTCCGTGGTCCGCGTCGGCGGCGAGAAGCCGCGCGACCTGGTTCTGGTGCGCGGCATCGAGCCGTCCATGCGGTGGCGATCGTTCTGCAACGAGATCCTGGGCTTCGCCCATGAGCTGGGGGTGGAGATGGTGGTGATCCTCGGCGCGCTGCTCGGGGACACCCCGCACACCAGGCCGGTGCCGGTCAGCGGGGTCACATCGGACTCCGACCTGGCCAGGACCATGGATCTGGAGGAGACGCGGTACGAGGGGCCGACCGGGATCGTCGGCATTCTCCAGGAGGCGTGCACGCACGCGGGAGTGCCCGCGGTGAGCCTGTGGGCCGCGGTGCCGCACTATGTGTCGCAGCCGCCGAACCCGAAGGCGACGCTGGCTCTGCTCAACCGGCTGGAGGATCTGATCGGGCTGCGGATCCCGCTGGGCGAACTGCCCGAGGACGCGCGGGCGTGGCAGCTCGGCGTGGACCAACTGGCCGCCGAGGACAGCGAGGTGGCGGAGTACGTCCAGACGCTGGAGGAGGCTCGGGACACCGCGGAGCTTCCCGAGGCGTCCGGCGAGGCCATCGCCCGTGAGTTCGAGCGGTATCTGCGACGGCGGGACGGCGGTCCCGGCAGCGTTCCCGGCGGGCCGGGAGGCGGGCCGGGAGTGGCGACCGACGGCACAGACGCGGCCGTCGGCGGAACGGGAGGTCCCGGAGGCTCCTATCTCCGGGATCCCTCGGGCGGGCTGAACCGGCCGTCCAAGCCTTCGCGTTCGGAACCGACGGCCGGAGCCGAGGGCGAGACCGGCAGCGATCGCGGGTCCCAGCCCGACACCGGTACCGAAACCGGAACCGGCACCGGCAAGAGCGCCCGCGCCGATTCACCGGCCGAGGCGGACACGGACGGGCGTGACGACGAGGGAGGCTCCCCGGCCTCGGGGAGCTGAGCCCCGCCCCGCGGCTCCGGCGGGCGGGCCGCCGTGCCGCGCGGGGCCGGCTCCGCGTCCGGACGGACGTCATGACCGGTGTACACGCCGGTGGAGCACCGGACGGCGGGGCGGGGGCACAGCCGGCAGAAGGCGGGCGTGCCGGGGTGGTGCCGACGAGGACACCGCCCCGGCACGCCCGCCGCGGAGTTCAGTCGTCGATCCGGTCCACCGCGACCGCGTCGTACGCCGTGTCGGGGGTCGGCTCGACATCGAAACGGGCGTTCGGCAGACAGATCCTGTCGCCCCGGGCAGCCGCCGCCGTCGCAGGGATCCGGAAACGCTCCGGATCGGTGATGCGGACGATCTCGGTCCCGCTGGTTCCGCTGCTGTCCAGCCTCAGCACATGGACCGCACTCGGCTGCCGCGGAACATCACCATGAGCCCGAAAGCGGTGGGCGCCGGACGGCTGACGGACCGTCCGGCGGTCGGACCGCTCCCTGCGCGACCCCAGGGGGCCTACAGGGCGACGCCCAGCAGGGCGTCGACCGCCCGTGAGACCAGACCGGGCGCGCCCTCGTCCGTGCCGCCCGCCGACTCCTGGGACGCGACCCAGCGGTCGACCGCGGCGAGCGCGGCGGGGGCGTCGAGATCGTCCGCGAGTGCGTCGCGGATCTCCTCCACCAGCGCGTCGGCCGACGGGCCGTCGGGGCGGGACACCGCGGCCCGCCAGCGGCCGAGCCGGTCCACCGCGTCCCGCAGGACCTGATCCGTCCACTCCCAGTCGGCACGGTAGTGGTGCGACAGCAGCGCCAGCCGGATCGCCGCCGGGTCGACGCCGTCCCGCCGCAGCCGGGAGACGAAGACCAGGTTGCCCTTGGACTTCGACATCTTCTCGCCGTCGAGGGCGACCATTCCGGCGTGGACGTACGCGCGGGCGAACGGATGCTCGCCCGTGAGCACCTGGGCGTGCGACGCGCCCATCTCGTGGTGCGGGAAGACGAGATCCGAGCCGCCGCCCTGGACGTCGAAGCCCATGCCGAGGTGGTCCAGTGCGATGGCCACGCACTCGATGTGCCAGCCGGGCCGGCCGCGGCCGAGGCTGCCGCCGTCCCAGCTCGGCTCACCGTCGCGGGCGGCCAGCCACAGGATCGGGTCGAGAGGGTTCTTCTTGCCGGGGCGGTCCGGATCGCCGCCGCGCTCGGCGGAGAGCAGCCGCATCGCCTGGGCGTCGAGGTGCGAGACCTCGCCGAAGCGCGGGTCGCTCTCCACGGAGAAGTACACATCGCCGTCGATCTCGTACGCGGCCCCCGCGTCGCGGAGCCGCTCGACGAGCGGGACGATGCCGGGTATGGCTTCGACGGCACCGATGTAGTGCCGCGGGGGGAGCATCCGCAGGGCGGTCATGTCCTCGCGGAACAGCGCGGTCTCGCGTTCCGCGAGCCGCGTCCAGTCCTGGCCGTCCCGGACGGCGCGTTCCAGGAGTGGATCGTCGACGTCGGTGACGTTCTGTACGTAGTGAACCTGCCGCTTCGTGTCGAGCCACACGCGCTGAACGAGGTCGAACGCGTTGTAAGTCGCCGCGTGACCCATGTGGGTCGCGTCGTACGGTGTGATGCCGCAGACGTAGATACGGGCGACGGGACCGGGGGCGAGGGTGATGGTCCCTCCGGTCGCGGTGTCGTGAATCCGGAGGTCGCGGCCCTTGCCGGGCAGGGCGGGGACTTCGGAAGCGGGCCAGGCATGCATGCCCATGAGCCTAACCGGCGGCCGGGTGCGTACGCGCCCTCGGGGTGCCGTGACCGGCCGGGTACTCCGTCCCGAACCCCCGGGCCCCACAAGGCGGCGGGGCCTATTCGCCCGGCCGGGCCCGTCCGGTCCCGGCGCTGTGTCCGCCGACGTTCACCGGTCCGCGACGCCGGGCTCCTTCGGCGCGACGCCCGTCCCCCTCGGCCCGGCGGCCCGGGGAAGCGGCTCCACTCCTCGGCCCCGGAGCGCGGGAAGCACCTCCGCGCCGCGTCCCGGGACCGCGCCGGCACGGACGCGTACGAGCCACACGGCCCCTCCGCCCCTGCGACGCACCGCCCCGAGTCGCACGGCCCCCGAGCCCGCGGGCCCACCGGCGGACTCCCGGCCACAGCCGCGGCCGGACGGGCAGCGATCAGGAGAGCGGTCACGGCAGGGCGGGCCCGTCCCCGCCCGCCCCGGCCCTCACATCGGCGGCCAGGGGATCGCGGGCCACTCCCCCGACGGCGTCGGGTGCGAACCGGTGGCCAGGAGGGCCTTCACCCTGGAGCGGGCCGCGTCCACCTCCGCCGGGGTGAGCAGTTCCGCCAGTCGGGTTGCCAGCGCCTCTCCAGGGGACAGCGCGGCGGAGAGCGCCTCCAGAGCCGAGAGCGACTCGGGCGGGAGCGGGGTGCCGGCCCAGCCCCACAGCAGGGTGCGCAGTCTGGCGTCGACGTTGAAGGTGACGCCGTGGTCGATCGCGTACAGCGAACCGTCGGGTGAGGGCAGCAGGTGCCCTCCCTTGCGGTCGCCGTTGTTGATCACCGCGTCGAGCACGGCGAGACGCCGCAGGCGGGCGTCGTCCGCGTGGACCAGCAGGGCGGTGCGCCCTTCGCCGACGTCGGCGAAGCCGACCGCCTTCCAGCCGTCGCCCGGCTCCTCGTCCTCGACCAGGGCCAGCAGGGACGCCGAGGGATCCGCATCGATCCAGAGCTGGACCATGCCCTGGCCGTACGGTCCGTCCCGGAGAACCGTCGGCGGCACCAGACCCCAGCCGAGCGCCTCGGAGACCTCGTACGCGGCGACCTCGCGCTGGGCGAGCGTGCCGTCGGGGAAGTCCCACAGCGGGCGTTCCCCGGCGACGGGCTTGTAGACGCAGGACGCCTGCTCGCCCTCGTACGAGACGGAACAGAGCAGCACCGCGTTGGACGCCTCGCGGACCTGGCCGCGGACGGTCAGCTCGCCCTTGGCGAGCAGGTCGACGGCGGTCAGGCTCCCCGGCGGTATCCGTTCTGGCGCGGGCATACATGTCCTTCCGGATCGAGCGGGAGGCTGCAGAGCGGACACGGCGGACGGCCCGCGTTCACGACGTCCAGCGCACGCTTCGCAAAGGCCCGCGCCTGCGCTCCGGTCAGCCTGACGCGCAGCATCGGCGGACCGTTCTCCTCGTCCTGGAGGAGCCGTTCCTCGGCCTCCGCGAGATCCTCCTCGGAGTCCGCGTCCAGTTCGACGAGCGCCTGCGCCTCGACGATCATGCGCTGCTCCTCGCCGTCCCACGCCAGCGCCATCGTGCCGACGCGGAACTCCTCCTCCACGGGCGCGTCGAGCGGCGCGGTGTCCGCGACGTCCGTCGGGGCGACCGCGGGCACCGGGGCGTTGCCCCCGGTCCGGCGTACGACCTCGTCGAGCAGTTCGTCGATCCGCTCGGCGAGCGCGGCGACCTGGGTCTTCTCCAGGGCCACGCTGGTGACGCGCCCTCCGGCTGACGCCTGGAGGAAGAACGTACGGCGTCCAGGCAGCCCGACCGTACCGGCCACGAACCGGTCCGGCGGGTCATAGAGGAACACCTGACGGGACACGCTCTGTCTCCCTCGCAATTCGGAACAACGGGAACATCAGTTACATCGGAGAAGCTACGCGCACGGCGGAACACGGGGAACAGCGGGACCGTCTGACACCCGGTGGGGCGATACCGGCCGCTGTCGGTGGATACCTGCGGGCATCCAGGCTTTCGGCCCGTCCACCCTACTGCCGAAGGAGATCATGGGGCGCCCGCGCCACCTCCGACGACCGCGTTCTCCTCGCCGCCCTGCTCGTCGTGTCCGCGCGGCGCCAGGGAACCGAACTCCCCGGTGTCGCCGAGGCGCAGAAGGAAGGGCCTGGTGCGGGTGTAGCGGATCGCGGTGATGGAACACGGCTCCACGTGGATCCGCTGGAAGAGATCGAGATGGAGACCGAGCGCGTCGGCGACGAGGGACTTGATGATGTCTCCGTGCGAGCACATCGCGTAGACCGCGTCCTCGCCGTGCTCGGCGTCGACGCGCGCGTTCCACTCGCGTACGGCGTCCACGGCGCGGGTCTGCATGGCCCGCATCGATTCGCCGCCGGGGAAGGCCGCCGCCGAGGCATGGTGCTGGACGACGTCCATCAGCGGCTCGCCGTTGAGTTCCTTGAGCTTGCGGCCCGACCAGTCGCCGTAGTCGCACTCGCCGATCCGGTCGTCGGTCCTGAGCTCGAGGTCCGGCCTGGCGTCGAGGAGCGGCTGAAGCGTCTCCCTGCAGCGCTCCAGCGGGCTGCTCACGAGGAGGGCGAGCGGTACGGCGGAGAGACGTTCCGGCAGGGCGGCCGCCTGCGCGGCGCCGCGCTCGTCGAGGTGGACTCCGGGGGTCCAGCCGGCGAGCACCCCTTCGGTGTTCGCGGTGGATCTTCCATGACGTACGAGGATCAGCGTGGCCATGCCCGCCAGCCTAGGTCGTGTCGTCGGCGACCGGCCCGCCCGCTGTGCTCGGGTACGCATGCGTACGTGTCTCCACCCCAGCGTGCGCCGGGAGCGTGAAGGCGGAAGAATGCGCGCTGTGATCGTGGATTGCGCCATCTACCGGAAGGGCCGTCGCACCGAGGGCCCCGGCGATCTCTCCGAGGCGCTCGACCAGGCGCGCGCCGTCGGTGACGCCTTCCTGTGGATCGGGATGTACGAGCCCACGGAGGAGGAGTTCGACCTGGTCAGGCAGGAGTTCGGGCTCCATCCGCTGGCGGTGGAGGATGCGCTCCGGGCCCACCAGCGGCCCAAGCTCGAGGTGTACGACGACTCGCTCTTCGTGGTCCTCAAGCCGGTTGTGTACGAGCACGAGAGCGACACGGTCACCGCTGGCGAGCTGATGCTCTTCATCGGCGATTCCTTCGTGGTCACGGTCCGCCATGGCGAGGGTTCGCCGCTCGCGGCCGTACGGAAGCGGCTGGAGGCGGAGCCCGATGTGCTGATGCACGGTCCGACGGCGGTGCTGTACGCGGTCAGCGACGCCGTCGTGGACCACTACATGGAGGTCGCCGGGGAACTCCAGGTGGATCTGGAGGAGATGGAGACCGAGGTCTTCTCCCCCGTCGACGGCGGGCCCGGCCGGGCCACGGCCGCCCGGATCTACGGCTTCAAACGGCAGGTACTGGAGTTCCGGCGCGCCGCCGGGCCGCTGGCCGCGCCCATGTCCCGGCTGGCGAGCGCGGGAGTGCCCTTCGTCCACGAGCGCTCACGGCCGTTCTTCCGGGACGTCGACGACCATCTGATCCGTGCCAATGAGCAGGTGGAGGGGTTGGACCGGCTGCTGTCGGACATCCTGGCGGCCCATCTCGCGCAGCAGAGCGTCCGGCAGAACGACGATATGCGCAAGATCTCGGCCTGGGCGGCGATGGCCGCCGTGCCCACGATGGTCGCGGGGATCTACGGAATGAACTTCGACCATATGCCGGAGTTGCGGCAGGTATGGGCGTATCCGGCCGTCCTGGTGCTGATGGCGGGCGCCGTCTACGGTCTGCACCGGCAGTTCAAGCGCCGCGGCTGGCTGTAGGGCCCGGCCGCGGCGCCTGAAGGCTCAGAACGCGGGGGCGGCGGTGGCGGGGCCGTCGAGAGCGCCGCGGCGCTCCGGCATCGTGAGGCTGATCATGCGGTGCCAGCCGCCGAGCCTCTCGTACGCGTACACCCCGTGAATGCCCGCGGCGAGCACGGCGGACTTGGCCTTGGGCCAGTGAAGCAGGCGGCCCATGTGCGCCATCACGGCGAGGCTCACGTCCCGGTAGACCTTGATCTCGGCGAGAGCGCTCTCCCGCAGGACGCGCCGGATGGTGCCCGCGTGCCCGGACGCGGCGAGGCGCAGGAGTTCCTCGTGGCAGTACGCGAGATGGTTGTCCTCGTCGTTGCTGATCATCTTGATGGCCTTGCCGACCTCGGGATGGCCCCCGAAGTACCTGAGGAGCATGACCATCTGGTCGGCGGCGCGCTGCTCGGTGACTCTGCTGTGGGTGAGGTAGACGACGATGTCCTCCTCGGTAAGGGGCTCGTCGCGGCGGAGTTTGTCGTGGGTGAGGCCGATGCCCTGCTGTTCCAGGAGGGCGGTGTAGTCCGTTTCGGGCGGTACGGGGACGGGTTCGAGGCCGCGCTTTTTGAGCAGTGCGTTGAAGATCCTGCCGTGCTTGTCCTCGTCGGCGCCGTGCCGGGTGATCCTCGGGGCGAGGTCGCGCATGCTCTCGGGCACGAGTGCGGCGATGCGGGCGTTCTCCCAGCCGCCCTGTGCCTCTCCGCTGGCCGCGATGGAGCAGAAGAGCCGGTAGGAGTCGTCGTCGTCGATGATTTCCTGGAACAGACTTCGGGCCGAGAGCATGACCGCCACCTCCTGAAGACATCCGCAAAGAAAGAGTCAAATGCGGTACGGGGGCGGTGGCAACAGCTGAGTCGGACAACTCGGCCGAACGGCCGACACCGTCGCCCTGCACGGGACGGAGCGGGTCCGGCGCGGAAAGCGGGAGGAATCGGACGGTGGGCCCACAACCGCGGGGGAGGCAGGCGTACGGGAGTAACCGCCGCGGGTCCTCGCGCGTTGTACGCGTGACGGCCGTGGCGGGGAGACCCCCGAGCCCCCACCACGGCCGCAGAGACCCTCCGCTTCCGCGAGACGCTCCCCGAGGCCGCGGGCTCAGGCCAGTCCGGAGCGCTCCAGCGCCTCGACGCCCGCACGGAGCGCCGTGACCCGCTCGGCGAGGGTGAATCCGGCGGGGGCGAGGGTCAGGGTGGTGACACCGGCCGCCGCGTACGCCTGCATCCTCTCGGCGATCCGCTCCACGGGCCCCAGGAGCGTGGTGGAGTCGATCAGCTCGTACGGCACGGCCGAGGCCGCCCCCTCCTTGTCGCCGGAGAGGTACCGGTCCTGGATCACCGCGGCTTCCTCCTCGTACCCCATCCGCTGGGCGAGCTTGTTGTAGAAGTTCTGACTGCGGCTGCCCATGCCGCCGACGTACAGAGCGGTGTACGGCCGGAAGACGTCGGCCAGCGCGTTGACGTCGTCGCCCACCGCGAGCGGCACGGTCGGACAGACGTCGAAGCCCTCCATCGTGAGTCCGGCCTTCTCCCGCCCCGCCCGCAGATGACGGATCGCGGTGTCCTCCAGATGGTCGGCGGAGGGGAAGATCAGCAGTGCGCCGTCCGCGATCTCTCCGGTCTGCTCCAGGTTCCGGGGGCCGATCGCGGCGATGTAGAGCGGGATGCGCTCGCGCTCGGGGTGGACGGTGAGCTTGATCGGCTTGCCCGGTCCGCCCGGCAGCGGCAGGGTCCAGTGCTCGCCCTCGTAGGAAAGGCGCTCACGGGACATGGCCTTGCGGACGATCTCCACGTACTCGCGGGTGCGGGAGAGCGGCTTGTCGAAGGTGACGCCGTACCAGCCCTCGGAGACCTGCGGGCCCGAGACGCCCAGCCCGAGGCGGAAGCGGCCGCGGGAGAGGGAGTCCAGGGTGGCGGCGGTCATCGCCGTCATGGCGGGCTGGCGGGCCGGGATCTGCATGATCGCGGAACCGACGTCGATGCGTTCGGTCTGCGCGGCGACCCAGCTCAGGATCGTGGGGGCGTCCGAGCCGTACGCCTCCGCGGCCCAGCAGACGTCGTAGCCGAGCTTGTCGGCCTCCTTGGCGACGGCGACGTTGTCGCCGTCCATCCCCATGCCCCAGTAGCCGAGGTTGATGCCGAGCCGCATAACCGCTCCTCTTACTGATCAGTAACGTCTCTGTTTCCGGGACTCTAGCGCGGGCGGGGGCGTTACGTCAGGGGGACTCCGTTGCACCGACCCGGCCGGGCTGGGCGGGGAACGGGTAGCGGTCGGCCGGGAAAACCAGGGAACCCGGGAAAACCGGAGAACCCGGGAAAACTGGGGAAACCGGGGAAACCAGGGAACGGGACCGGGCGCGGGGCGCGAGGTTGTCCACAGGCTCCCTCGGGTCGGGCCTTTGGCCAGTAATCTCAGCGCTCATGGAGCAGAGGCATCTCGGCCGCACCGGCCTGCGCGTGTCCCGGATCGGGCTCGGCACCCTGACCTGGGGCAGGGTGACGGATGAGCACGACGCCGCCGACCAGCTGAAGGCGTTCTGGGAGGCCGGTGGGACGCTGGTCGACACCGCCGATGTGTACGGGGGCGGGGACGCGGAGTATCTCCTCGGGCAGCTCGTCGAGCGGCTCGTGCCCCGGAGCGATCTCGTCATAGCGACCAAGGCGGGCGGCGTGCCCGATCCCGACCGGCGTTCCGACGGCTCGCGCGGTCATCTGCTCTCCGCGCTGGACGGCTCGCTGGAGCGCCTCGGGACGGACTATGTCGACCTGTGGCAGGTCCACGCCTTCGATCCGCTGACTCCGCTGGACGAGACCCTCCAGGCGCTGGACATCGCCGTGACCAGCGGCCGGGCGCGGTACGCGGGGGTGTCCAACTTCTGCGGCTGGCAGCTGGCCAAGGCCGCGACCTGGCAGTTGGCCTCCCCCGGGGTCCGTACGCGGCTGGCGAGCACCCAGATGGAATACTCCCTGCTCCAGCGGGGTGTGGAGCGCGAGGTCCTGCCCGCCGCGCTGGATCTGGGGGTCGGCCTGCTGCCCTCGTCGCCGCTGGGGCGCGGGGTGCTGACGGGCAAGTACCGCGGCGGCACCCCCGCGGATTCGCGGGGCGCGTCCGAACAGCTCGCGCCCTTCGTGGAGCCGTACCTCGACGACACGGCGAACGGCATCGTGGACGCGGTGACGACGGCGGCGGACGGGCTGGCGACGACGGCACTCCAGGTGGCCCTCGCGTGGGTGCGGGACCGGCCGGGCGTGGTCGCCCCGATCATCGGCGCGCGCAACGCGCAGCAGCTCACGGAGGCGTTGTCAGTGGAGGCGCTTACGCTTCCTGACGAGATCTGCCAGGCGCTCGACGATGTGTCGGCGCCCGTGCACCGCTATCCCGACCAGGACTGGAGCACGCTGTGACCGCGCCTTCCCCGGAGCCGACCCCCGAGCCCCCGGCCGAGACCTCCGCGCCCGCGGACGGAGCCGCCGACACGCGCGAGGGAGAGGCGGCTTCACGCGCTCCCGGAGCCGGTCCCGAGGGCACGGACGGCACGGACGGGACAGACGGCCCGTCGTCCGGCACGGACGACGGGCGGCGGTCCGAGGCCGGGACGGACGGCGCGGAGGCCGGGACAGGCGACGCGGACGGTGCGGAGGGCTCAGGCGACGCGGACGACGCGGGCGGAAACGCCGGGGAACTGTCCGAGGCCGAGGCCGAGATCGCCGCGCAGCGGGAGCTGCGGGCCAGGATCGAGCGGCGGAAGGCGGAGAAGGACCGGCCCATCGAGAGCGGGGGCAAGCTGAGCGGACAGGCCGCCGAGCTGCTCGCGGCCGTCCGCGCGGTGGAGAGCGGGGAGCGGGCGGGACAGGCGTTCCACGGCTCCCCCGCGCCGGCCGCGGCGAGGCGGGCGGCTCCCGCTCCGGCCCGGCCGGACGAGCCGTCACGGGCTCCGGCGGCGCGTCCGACGGCTCAGCCCGCTCCGCGCACGGCCGCGCCGGAGGCGGTCGCCGCCGTGCGGGCCGTACTCGCGGAGGGCGGCGCGCCCGATGCGCTCGCCGGGCAGGTCACGGACACGCTCGGGGAGCAGGCCGGTGGGCTGCTGCGTGAGGACCCCTGGCAGCTGCTGTCCGTGCCGGGCGTCCTCCCCGAGCAGGCCGACGGCTTCGCCCGCGCCCTGCTCGGCGGCGAGTGCGGTCCCGGGGACGAGCGGCGCACGACGGCCCTGATCACCTGGCAGCTGGAGCGCGCGGCCCTCCAGGGGCACACCGCGCTGGAGTCCTCCGCGGTCAGGGGAGCGCTGGCCGAGCGGTCGGTGCCCGACCCGGACGAGGCGCTCGCGCAGGCCGTCGCCGAGGGCGCGGTCCTGCTGCTTCAGGACGACACCGAGCCGCCGGAGGCAGAGGACCCCGAAGCGGCCGGCCGGGAGGAAGAGGGCGGGACCGCGCCACCGGAGGTCCCGGTGCTGCTGGGCCTCGACCGGTACGCACTCGCCGAGGAGAGCCTCGCGGACAGTCTGGCCCGGCTGGCGAAGTCCGGTGTCGACGACCGCTGGGAGGCCGCCGATCCCACCGATCTGGTCCGCGCCGTCACGGCGAGCGGCCTGGTGGCCCACACCGGCGGTGAGACGGCCCGTGCCGAACCGGTCGCGCTGGCCGAGGCCGCCGCCGTACTCGGACTGCGCGCGGTCGTCGCGGTCCACAGCGAGCAGGGCCGGGAGGCGCTGGATCCCGCCGCGGTCACCGTCTCCGGCCTCCTCTCCGGCGCGCAGGGGCCGGGCCGTGACGAGGACGGCGCGCTGGCCCTGGATCTGCTGGCCGTGCTGGACGCGCCGCGCCTGGACGTGGAGACCGCCGCGCTCCTGGCCGAGTCCATGCCGGACGGCAGCCGTCTGGTGCTCAGCGGCGACCCCGGCCAGCTGGGCTCGGCGGGCGCCGGCCGGGTCTTCGCCGATCTGCTGGCCGCGCGGGTGTGCCCGCTGGTCGTCTCCCGTACACCGGACCCCGGCCCGATCGGGGAGCTGGTCTCGGGCATCGGCATCGGCGAGCTGAACCAGGTGGAGGCGCCGGGCAGGGAGGTCGTCATCGTCCCGGTGCGGGACGCCGGGGAGGCCGTCCACCGTACGGTGCAGCTCGTCGCGGACTCGGTGCCCCGGGCAATCGGGATTCCGGCGGAGCAGACCCAGGTGATCACCGTGGGCCACGGCGGATCCGCGGGCACCCGCGCGCTGAACACGGCCCTCAAGGAGCGGCTGAACCCCGGCCCCGGTCGATTCGGCGGCTTCGACCCCGGCGACCGGATCACCTACGCCCCCGCCCTCGGCCGTACGCTGCCCGGCACGGTCGTCTCGGCGGACGCGGAGGGACTGCGGCTGGAGTGCTCGGGCGCCCCCGTGACGGTGCCGAAGGAGCGCGTCGGGACCGCGGTCCGCCACGGCTGGGCGATGACGGCCCACCAGGCCGCGGGAATGCGCTGGCCCGCCGCTGTCGTGGTGCTCCCCCAGGACGCCGCGCGGGGTCTGAGCCGCCCCTGGGTGTACACCGCGTTCGGCCGGGGCGAGCGCCACCTCTCCGTGGTGCACGGCGTGGACCAGGCGCTCCCGCGCGCCGTGGCGGACATCCCCTCCCAGGAGCGCACGACCCGGTTGCGCCCGCTCCTGGAGGGCCTGCTGGGGCCGGCCTCGTAACCGAACCCGGCCCTCGGCGCGGCGGACGTCGGCCGGGCGCACACGGAGCCACGGAGGCACACAGAGGCGTGCGATGGAGCGACGCGGGGGACGGCGCGGCGCGCGAAGGCCCCTGTCATCCCGGTCCTTCGACCGGGATGACAGGGGCCTGGGGCCTCGGGCCGAAGCGGCGGCCCGTCAGCGCCGGACGTGGTCGAGGTCGTCCAGTTCCTCGCCCAGGTCGTCCTCGTCGAAGACGGAGCTGACGTCGAAACGGCAGAGGACCCGCTGCGGGTCCGCCGCTTCGAAGGGCGCGCCGAGCCACTCGCCCGGATCCGGCACTTCGTCCGAGGCCGACACCCAGAGCGTGGAGTCGCCCTCCTCCAGGCCGAATTCCTTGTGCCGGGACGCGATTTCATCGGGTTCGTACTCCCCGAAGAGCACACCCAGGGCCGCGTGCACGCTCACGCCGACGCCCTCGGCGTCCCCGGATCCGTCGTCGGATTCGAGGGCGGCCACGCGCTGTGCCTGTGCGAGCAGCCGCTGCGGCTCGGTGACCGCGTAATCACGGCGGATGAGCACACTGAGGGCGTTCGGCGCCTCGGGTCCCGTATACGGCGGCAGCGGGTCGTCCGCTCCCGGGATCTCGAAGGGCGTGACCTCGTCATAGCGGTCGTAGAGCCGTTCGTCGTACGCCTCCGCCGCGACAGCCAGGGCGTTGAAGGCTTCGTAGACGGCCGGGTCGTCCTCTCCCGTGCGGTTCTCGACCGCCGCGAGGTGACGGTCCAGTGCGACTTTGACCGCCTCGGCGGCGGCACGTACCTCGGCAGCGGTGGGCTGCGCAGCATCAGACATAGTGCAGACGCTATCCGTACGAGGGCTCTGCCCGCACAATAGATGCGATGCCGGAATACGAATTTATCGACGTGTACGTCCCGCGCGGGATCTCCCGCAAGGAGGCGACCCGTCTGCTGACCGACCATGCCGAGTACGGACACTGGGAGTTGGACCGACTGAGTCTGCACCGGGACGGCAGCCGCAGAGTGCGGTTGCGCCGGCGCATCATCCGTCAGGTGCGCGCCACCTGGTGATCAGCGCGAAGAGGGCCCTGCCGTGGCGGGGCCCTCTCGGTTTTCCGTTGTCGCGCGGCATGGGGAACGCCGTGCGTCAGGCCGGGGCCGTACGGCGGCTCGCGTCCGCACGGCTGTACGTAACGGTCCGGTTCCGCACAGCACCGTGGCTGAGTGCGTCCGTACGGCTACGCGGCGGCGCGGGACCGTCGGTACAGGACGACCCCGCCCAGCAGCATGCCCGCTCCGACCGGGACGATCAGCCCCAGCGAGCCGGCGCCGGTGTGTGCGAGCTCCCCCATGTCGTCGGAGTCCGTGACGGCCTGCGCCACGGGGGCCTTCCCGTGGGAGGCCGGCTTGACGACCGGCTCGGCCTCGCGGGGCTTGCCGGGAGTACCCGGCTCCTCCGGGCTGCCCGGCTCCTCGGGCTCCTCGGGTGTCTCAGGCGTCTCGGGCGTCTGCGGCGGTGCGGCGTAATTGCCGCAGTCGTTGCCCATGGCCGGGTTGAGCAGGCCGACGACGTCGATGGTGTTGCCGCACACGTTCGCCGGCACGTCGACCGGGACCTGGATGAGGTTTCCGGAGCCCACGCCGGGAGAGTTGGACGTGCCGCCGCCCGCGTGGGAGCCGCCTCCGGTGTGTGTACCGGAACTCTGGGTCCCGGAGCCGGGGTTGCCCGTGCCCGGGTTGCCCGTGCCCGGGTTGCCCGTGCCCGGGTTGCCGGCGGCCGGACCGCCGGAGCCGGGGTGACCGGGGGCCGACTTGTTGGCGCACTTGTTGCCGAACGCCGGGTTGAGCAGACCCACCACGTTCACGGAGTTGCCGCACACGTTCACGGGAACGCTCACGGGTACCTGGATCGTGTTCCCGGACGCGACGCCCGGAGAATTCGACGCACCTCCGTATGCCCCGGAGTCCGCGTGGGCGTAGCTGCCGCCGAGGGCGAGAGCCCCGCCCGCCGCCGCCATGGTGATCAGGCCCTTACGAGTGACCTGTCGCATTGGTTGATTCCCCTTGCCTTCTTCGCCTCGTCAGGAAATTCTCCGGTCCCGTTCTGACGGGAGCGGGAACGCCGGGCGGTCCCGGGGTGCATGGCACGCACTCCGGGACCGCCCGGGTTCAAACCCAGACCCTCAGGGGTCGAGTCACGACATCAAGAGTTGATGCAGGCGTTGCCGAAGGTGGGGTTCAGGAGCCCGATCACGGAGACCGTGTTGCCGCACACGTTCACCGGCACGTGGATGGGCGCCTGAACAACGTTGCCCGAGAGCACACCGGGAGAGCCCACGGCGGCACCCTGAGCACCGGCGTCGGCCATGGCCACACCCGCACCGGCGAGCACCAGACCACCTGTGGCAGCCGCAGCAGCGACGACCTTCTTGATCATTATTCCTCCTTGTTGGCAATGCGATCCCAGCCGCGGACCGCATCACCTGTAACGAGGACGAGGCAATTGGGCTACGAGTCCGGTGTCCCTTTCACTCTTCTCAGTCAACAGCGCACACAAGGACGATTATTGGAGCTTCGTTTCAGCGCACGTTTCGGCGTGCCTCACCCGATCCGGTTCAGCACTGGTCGAGGAAGCGGTCAAGCACTCGTACCCCGAACTTCAGGCCGTCGACGGGAACGCGCTCGTCCACCCCGTGGAACATTCCCGCGAAGTCCAGCTCGGGCGGCAGCTTCAGCGGCGCGAAGCCGAAGCAGCGGATGCCGAGGTCGTCGAAGGACTTGGCGTCCGTGCCGCCGGAGAGCATGTACGGGACGGCACGGGCGATCGGGTCCTCGGCCTTCAGCGCGGTCTGCATGGCGTCCACGAGATCCCCGTCGAAACTGGTCTCCAGCGCCTTGTCGCCGTGCACGTCCTCGCGCCTGACCCTCGGGCCGAGGAGCCGGTCGAGGTCGGCCAGGAACTCCTCCTCGTACCCGGGCAGGAAACGCCCGTCGACGTGGGCGGTCGCCTGCCCCGGAATGACGTTGACCTTGTAGCCCGCGCCGAGCATCGTGGGCGCGGCGGAGTTGCGGAGGGTCGCGCCGACCATCTTGGCGATGCCGCCCAGCTTGGTGAGGGTCGCGTCCATGTCCTCCGGGTCGAGCGGGGTGCCGAGCGCGTCGGACAGCTCGTCGAGGAACGACCGTACGGTCTTGGTCACCCGCACCGGCCATGTGTGGCGGCCGAGGCGGCCGACGGCCTCGCACAGTTCGGTGATGGCGTTGTCGCCGTTGGTCATCGACCCGTGGCCGGCGGTGCCCTCCACGGTCAGCCGCATCCAGTGCATGCCCTTCTGTGCCGTCTCCACGAGGTAGAGCCGCAGATTCTCGTTCACGGTGAACGAGAAGCCGCCGACCTCTCCGATGGCCTCGGTGACGCCCTCGAAGAGATCGGGGTACCGGTCGACGAGATACCGCGCGCCGTACGTGCCGCCCGCCTCCTCGTCGGCGAGGAAGGCCAGCACCACGTCGCGCGGGGGCTTGCGGCCGGTGCGCAGCCTGTCCCGTACGACGGCGAGCGTCATCGCGTCCATGTCCTTCATGTCGACCGCGCCGCGGCCCCAGACACAGCCGTCGGCGATCTCGCCGGAGAACGGGTGGTGCGTCCAGTCGTCGGCGTTCGCCGGTACGACATCGGTGTGCCCGTGGATGAGCAGCGCGGGCCGGGAGGGGTCCTCGCCCTCGATCCGCGCCACGGTGGAGGCGCGCCCCGGGTGCGACTCGAAGATCTTCGGTTCGAGCCCGACCTCGGCGAGCTTCTCCGCGACGTACTCCGCCGCCGCGCGCTCCCCCGGTCCGGAGTGGTCGCCGTAGTTGCTGGTGTCGATCCGGATCAGCTCACGGCAGAGGTCGACGACCTCGTCCTCGCCCGAGACGGTACGGGCCGTGTTCGACTCGCTCACGCTGATTCCTCCCGCTGTCGCTGCTGCTGCTTCCCCCTTATCCTCCCGCGCCGGACCCCGGCCCCCAAGACAGCCCGCACGCCGACCTCGGCCCTGCCGGCGCCCGCGCTCCGGGCGGGCCGGAAGGGTGATCTGGCACAGCGGAATGTTTGCTATGGTTTCCCACGTCGCAACGGCCCAGGCCACGCGGCGGACACCCGGTCCGGGTGGCGGAATGGCAGACGCGCTAGCTTGAGGTGCTAGTGCCCTTTAACGGGCGTGGGGGTTCAAGTCCCCCCTCGGACACCAACAGAGACCCCAGTTCATCTGGGGTTTTTCTGTTTCTCGGGCTGTGGCGTGACCGACCACGTGACCAACAGCCGAGTGAATCTCCTGGTCAGGCCAGGGATGACAGGCCGAGGCGGCCCGCTCCGGAAGCGGCCGGCCGCCGCGCTCCGTCCTTACGTGAGTGCCCGTACCGGGCCATGGTGTAGCCCGGCGAGTGTTGCCGGACGTCGGCGGAGACCTCGACGGGGTTCTCCCCGGCCTCCAGGTCGTTCGTGACCTTGCTGTGCCACCAGTCGTGAATGCGGAAGTCCTCGGGCAGGTGGAGCCGGGTGCACAGGGTGCGCCACCGTGCCGACACCTTCTCGGGGTCCTACGGTCCGCCCGCCTCACCCCGGTACAGCTTGAAGCCGTCCCGGGCGAAGACAAGATCACTGTCCACCCATGCCGAGCCAAGCCGTTCCCGCTCCGCGTTCTGGCGTTCCCTCTGCCACTTCAGGACGCTCATCACGGACTGGTCCACGTAGATGACGGCGTTGTCGTCGCCGTCCTTGGTGAGCCGCTTCGCCCTCGTGCCGTCTCTGAAGGCGGAACTCACCGTGAAGACCCCGGCCGACCGCCACCCCGGTAGGCGATGGGTGCAGGGTGAGCCCGTGCCCGTGGTGGCCGAAGCCGTGACGGGCGCAGCGATACGACTGGGCTACGCCAGGTGCAGCACGGTCGGGCAGGAACTACAGAGCCAGTTGGACATGCTGGCCCGCGCCGACTGCACGCGGGTGTTCTCGGAGTAGATCAGTACCCGCGTGAAGGAGCGGCCGGAACTGGAGAAGGCCCTCACTCTCGCGCGGGAGTTCAAGGCAGCCGCACCGAATCAGCCCGTCATCCTCAGCGTGCAGGGCGTGTACGACCCGAACGGGGCGGGAGCCATCGTGTTCGCCGCCCTGGCCGTGGCCGCCGAGGTGGAGCGGGAAGGCATTCGGGAGAAGACATTGGAGGGGCTGGACACTGCGGCCCGCAAGGGCAACCACGGTGGACGCCCATCCGTCGTGGACGACGACAAGCTGGCCCTAGCCCGTGCCCGGCACGCCAAGGGAGAGAGCGTCACGGCCATTGCCAAGGCTCTGGGGATCTCTCGGGCCACCTTGTACCGGCACATCGGTGAGAGCGCCTGAGACAGGGGCACGGTCAGGCGCTCACCTCGGAGTGCACCGGGACGGGTGGGCGCACTCCGGTGAGCGCCTCTGCACGGGCCACGAGGTGGGGTGCAAGGTCGGGGTACCAGCCACGGGCTACGGCTTGCAGCATCTCGGCCAGGGCCGCGAGTTCCCCGATTCGGCCGGCGGGGGTGTCGAGGATCGGCGCGAACTCCTTGCGGATGTGGGCGGCTACGTCGGGCACAAGCAGGCTGTTGGCGTGGAGGAGCCCCGCGTCATAGCCGAAGGGCACCCGTCCCCACCGCTCCCAGTCCAGCAGGCACAGGGGTGCGGCCGTGAGGTTGCCCCAGTGCAGGTCACCGTGACCGGTCACCCGCTCCACCTTGGCGGGGGCAGGGATGCCGAGGAACTGGGGGAAGGCTTGTTCGATCCACCCGTCCCGCACGGTTGCCTTCACTCCTTCCGCTTCAGCGAGGAGGGCAAGGGCTTGGCGAAGGTCCGCCCACCACTCGTCAGGCAACCCCGGGTCGTGGTCGATGTCGGCCCGGTCCGGGGACACGATGGGTTGCGCGAGGTAGTCCAGGACTTCCGACTCGAAGGCCCACTCGCCGTCAGTCCAGTCATGCACCGTGTACAGGCGGGGGCGGGGCACGCCGTCAGGCACCAGCTCCGAGGCGCCGACGATGCCCTCCCCCGCCTTCCTGCCCGCGTTCCTCTTCGCCGTCCGGCTCACCCGTAGCCACCGGTCCCCCGCTCGGCGTCCGAGAGTGACACCGAGGAAGCCCCACGCCAGTGGCCCTGTGCAGGTGAGGCCCAGTGTCTTTGCCGCCCGGTCGTGGGCGGCCTCCATCAGGGCCTGCACCTTCTCATTCACCGGCGAGTTCATCCGTCACCCTCCTGAGTTCCTGGGCCGTCAGCGGCGCAGCCAGAGCCTTGGCCACATCGTCCCAGTGCTCGCGGGTGCTCGCGGAGGTGAGGACGACATCGAGGCCAGGGCACGAGCCAGCGGCCAGCAGGGCAGCGGCTGCGGCCGACAGGCCGGGCCGGATGAGGTTCACCAGTTCGGGAGTCATGGCGTCGAGGAGTTCGCCCCCGTGCAGGGGAGCGGAGCCGAACGTGATCAGCCCCGCGTCCTTCGCCTGCACCAGTGGTCCGCCGCCGTTCAGGGCCTGTGTGATCGGGGCATCCACGATCAGGCTGACGGGCATCTGCAAGGCCGTGAAGTTGTGCTCGGCGGAACCGGCCGCCTGCCGGGCGAGCAAGAGCAACTCGGGCACGCTGAGCGCTCGGGAGGTCAGGCCCGACCAGGTGGCGACGCCGTACCCGCCGATCCGGCCCGCATGGGCGAACTCTTCCAGCGCCGTGAAGGCTTCCCGCACATGGCCATGCAGAGCGGCACGGTCAAGGCCGTGCCCGTGGTGCTCGGGGTTGTGCACGAACACAAGGTCCACGCGCCCGAGCGCGGCCAAGGATCGCTCCGTCTGCCAGCGGACGAAGCCCCGTTCAAGGCTGTGCCTACCGGCCGCCTCTTCCCGGGTGAGCACGCCCTCAGTCAGGGCGGTGCGGCCTTGCTCCGCCGTGAAGAACCCTGTCTTCGTGGCTACTCGCACGGTGGGGTACTCCCCGAGAACCGGGCGCAGTTCCTCATGCGCCAGACCACGGGCGTAGTTCGGGGCCGTGTCCACCCAGGGACTACCGGCGGCCAGGGCGGTGCGTGCCGCCTGGCTGACGGCACGCACGCGGTATGTCCCCAGGCAGAGAGCGGCGGTCACAGTGCCGTCCCCACGACTGCGACGGCGTGGCCCTCGATGAGGACGGAGACCAGTTCGGCCACCTCCTTGACCTCCAGCCCGGCGGAGTCGGCCATCTCCCCGAACGTGGTGGGCTGGTTGGTCAGCAGCGTGCCCAGCGCGGGCGCGGCGGACTCGGCAAAGTCCCACGCCGTACCGGCCGCCGAGAAGGTGACCGTGCCCTCTGTGCGGTTCGGTGTCAGGCGGCCCCTCGGAGTGGTGAGCTTGACCGTGATCTCCCTCCGTGCGGGGAGGCCGTCCACGTAGGGCAGGGACGGCCTCGCGTGGCCCAGGTCCGTCGTGTCGATCGACTCTGCCCACCGCTCCACGAGGCGGGGGTCCGCCATCATGTCGGCCACTTCACGGCGTACGGCGTCGGTGAAGTCCGACTGTTCCGCCAGCGAGCCGTAGCGCGGGATGTCCCTGCGGAGCGCGAGGGACGCCCGGAGCTGGTCGACGACCCAGAGCATCAGGTCAGCGCCCGTGTGCGGGACCATCCCGAACGTGAGGTGAAGGGATTCTGACCCCTGGTCAGCGGTGACCGAGTGCCACCAGCCGCGCGGCAGGTAGAGCACGTCACCCGGGGACAGAACGAGGTCCGCCACCGGGTCGCCCTCCGGCTCCTCCGGCGACTCCACGTCCCGGAAGGTGGGCGCTTCACGGGTCATCCCCCACAGGCGCCACCGCTTCGAGCCGTGCAGTTGGACCACGACCACATCGTGGTCGTCCCAGTGCCGGCCGAAGCCCTCCCGCTCGGTCCACGAGGCGTACACGTTGGCCTGCACGGAAGTCCCGAGGAAGCGTTCCAGTCCTTCCGCAGCCGCCCCCACGGAGGGGTGGATCTTCTCCACCGCGTCCAGGACCAGCGACGCCCCGTCCCTGAGCTGGGCGTGGAAGTCGGACGGCTGGATGCGGGACCAGGTGACCGCTCGGCGGTTCGTGGTCGGGATCGCGTAGCGGTGGAGCGGGACCATCTCGCCGTCGACCGACAGGCGCAGCCGGGGCGGCTCCAGTCGCTGCGTGGCGATGATCCGGTTCAGGTCATCCCAGGAGAACATCCCTGCCGTGTCGGCGACCCCGGGGAAGTGTGCGTAGGAGCGGTGGTACGTCTGGGCGAGGAACTTGTCCCCGCCCAGACGCCCCGCCCACGAGGCTGCATCAAGCAACGTGGGCGCTCCCGTCAGTCGTTGCCGTCGGAACGGCCACTGCTGACGTCAGACTCCTGCTCGGCACGCGTACGAGCGGCCACGATCTTCCGCTTCGCGACGAGCAGTCCACCCCCCCTCGGGGGCGGCCGACATGGTGTTCTCTTCCGCCATCGGTCTTACCTCTCTCTTCTCGGGGACTCCCACCGGGATTCCGGCAGGAAGCAAAGGGACAGCGACGAGCGCGGCGGACGCCGACCTCGGCGACGACGGACGCTCTGTGCACCGAGGGCACCCGCACGGCGGGTACTTGGTCGGCGAACCCGAGATCACTGCGTTGCACGGGTCCACCTGCACCGTGCGCACCGGCCGTACGTCCGACCGCCGTCGTACGACACCCGGAGAGTCATGCGCCCGGTCGTCATGAGCGCACACCAGCGTCAGGGCCGAACCTCTGCCGGTACCCCAGCCGCTATCCCACGCCGTGGCGGACGCACTTTTCGTTTCGCTCGGTCGCTGCCATGGGGGAAAACAATGGCCTAGAAAGTGACGGCTGTGTAGTTCTTTCCCGCCATGGACTAAAGATCATGAACGGCAGGCGGCGGACCACTCTGCCAACAAGGCTCGCGCTTCGTCCCCGAAAAGCGCATAACCCTCCAGAGTGGAGAACAGTTCCAAGTGCATTTCGATGTCGCGTGGATCTCTCAGAATCACGACACCGGTGGTGTTCTCCACGGTGGCCAGGGTCTCGTCATAGATGGTGAAGGTGTCCATCGGTGCCATGGGCTTGTACCCCGCGATGGGGATGACGCCGATCTTCACGTTCGTAAGATGAGTCAGTGAGGCCAGCCGGTCAATTTGCATCGCCATCGCAGCCGGGGGCAGGAGTGGCCACCTCACAGCCTGCTCAGCAAGAATGAAAGTGAACCGCTTCTTCGTGTCGTAAAGAACCTCCTGCCGCTCCAGCTTCCTAGCGATCGTCTTTGTGACATCGGCCGGAGAATGGGCAAGGCTGGCCCGGATGTACTCAGGGGTGGACAGCAGTCCTGTGATCATTGAGAGCAGGAAGAAGCGGAACTCCTTGGACGAAGATTCAAGGGCGGCAAGTTCGGTCTGCTTCTTCTCCAAGCCCCTACGCCGCAGCGAGCGCAGGTCTTGCCATTCGGTGTTGGCCAGCCTCGTGAGGGCAATGACCTCCTCGATGACCTCGGGCGGAGCCACGACAGCCCGGAGGATTCTTTCGAGGTCCAGCAGGCTCGGTTGGGCTTTCCCATTCTCAATCCGACTGATCTTCGATTGGGACATGTTGCAACGCCGAGCGAGCCGGTCCCCAGTGAGGCCGGCTCGCTTGCGTAGTTCTTTCAGCAGGGTCGCCAGTTCCTGTTTCGGCTGCCCGAGCTGCTCAGGGTCGAACGTCACCCGCTGCTCACGTACTCCAGGAACGGCACGGATTCGGCAATGGCAATCCGCTTCCACTGCCGATACGGCTCGGGCTCACCCTCGTACAGTTCCCGGTTTATCTGCGTCCCGTCCGCCCGGTAGTTCATCAGGACCACCTTGGACTCATCGAACATCCAGAAATCCTGATCCGGAAGTCCCGGGTTCTCCCGGTCGGTGAGGTCGAAGATGCGGATATCCTCGCCCGCCTTCACGTGGTGCCGGTAATAATACTCGAACTCGAACCGAAGGTAGTCCGAGAGCGGGCGGGTCACAACATGGACCCTGCCGACGCTCTTTCCTTCCGAGGCCCATTGACGAACCTCGTCCATCCAGGCCGACGTGCAATCGTCGGGGGACTTCTCTCCGGCGAGGAAGCGCTTCAGCTTCTCCGCTTCCTGGGGCATGGTGTAGACGGGCAGTGTTTCCAGCCGCCATGCTTCCCGCTCCATGGAATCGAAGCAGTCATTCCACGCGTCACCATCCAAGTGCACGGATTGCCTCCCTGAGAACCGCTTCCGGGATTTCCACGAGCCCTTCCCCGGCGGGCGGGGTGAAGGCATCGGACACGTCGCCCTGCACCACGAACGATCCGGTAGCCGTGCGGTACACGTTCGGGCAGTCCTTCTCTCCGCACTCGCCGTTGCCGTTGCCCGTGAGCCTGGTGAGTGGCGAACGTTCGGACATGCCAAACCCCCTTGCCCTGGCCCCGTTTGGGCCGCCTGGCCAACGACAGTAGAGAGGGTGGCGCCACGCGTCTATGCGTGAACGCGACTATGCGTGTCCTTGCATAAACAGGTCTCCGAGCGCCCCAGCCCACCCCTTACGTGGTCACGCACGCGCCGATGCAGGCTAGGCGTAGCCCGTGGCACCGTCCGGGTAGCCTGACCAGGGACGGACTGCCTCGGAGGAGGGTCGGTCACGTGGCCAACGCATGACCAACAGGGGCCCGAGAGGGCCTGAAACAGCAGGAAAGAAGCGGAGAAGCGCCCGCCGAAATCAAGCCTGTCGACGAGTGTCTCCCCAGGTCAGAGCGGTTGTGGGCTGGTGCCCGAGTGGAGAGTTCAAGTCTCCCCTCGGACACCAGCAGAGACCCCAGTTCATCTGGGGTTTTTCTGTTTCTCGGGCTGTGGCGTGACCGACCACGTGATCAATGTCCCAGCGAATCCCCGAGTCGGACCAGGGGCGACAGGCCGGATCGGCCTGCTCGGGGGCGGCCGGTGGGGCGGTGGCGGGGCGCATACAGTCACGAGGGTGAGACGCAGACACAAGGCCCCGCCGTCCCCGCTGCCCCAGCGGGACGGGATCGATCCGGTGCGGATCCGGCTGCCCGAGGATCCCGGCGGTAGGTGGGCGACGGTGTACGACCATCTCGCCGGGCGGTACGGAGGCGAGCGGGCGGGGCGGCTTTTCGCGGAGGGGCGGATCGTCTCCGCCGATGGGCCGGTGGGTGCGGACGAGCCGTACGCGGCGGGGCGGTATCTCTGGTTCCACCGGGAGTTCGGGGCCGAGGAGCGCGTTCCCTTCGAGGTCGGGATCGTGTACCGGGACGAGCGGTTACTGATCGCGGACAAACCGCACTTCCTGGCGACGACGCCGCGCGGCCGGCACATCACGGAGACGGCGCAGGCGCGGCTGCGGAGGGATCTCGGAGTGCCGGCGCTCCAGCCCGCGCACCGGCTGGACCGGCTGACGGCGGGGCTGGTGCTCTTCGTCGTACGGGAAGAGGACAGGGGCGCGTACCAGTCGCTCTTCAGCGAGCGGCGGGTGCGCAAGGAGTACGAGGCGGTGGCGCCGTACGACCCCGGCGTGGCGCTTCCCCGGACGGTGCGCAGCCGGATCGTGAAGGAGCGCGGGGTGCCGGCGGCCTTCGAGGTGGCGGGCGAGCCGAACAGTGAGAGCCGGATCGAGCTGGTGGAGCACCGGGGCGGGCTCGGCCGGTACCGGCTGGTGCCCGCCACCGGGCGTACCCATCAGTTGAGGGTGCATATGAACGGGCTCGGGCTGCCGCTCCTGAACGATCCGCTGTTTCCGGTCGTGCGGGAGCGGGAGCCCGAGGGCGCCGTGGCTGAGGCTGGAGCCGAGTATTCCCGGCCGTTGCAACTGCTGGCGAAGGTGCTGGAGTTCACCGATCCGGTGACGGGCCGGCCGCACCGCTTCGAGAGCCGGCTACGGCTGGCGCTCTGGCCCGACTGAGCGCGCCGTAATCCGGGCCGGGCCCCGGCCCAGGCGGCCGGGGCCTCGTGTCGCCCGTGGGTCTCAGTGGCCCCGGCGGATCCATTCGTCCAGGTGAGGCGCCTCGTTGCCGATGGTGGTCGAGTCGCCGTGCCCGGTGCGTACCGCCGTCTCGGAGGGCAGGGCCAGCAGCCGGTCCCGGATCGAGTCGATGATCGTCGGGAAGTGCGAGAACGACCGGCCGGTCGCGCCGGGGCCGCCCGCGAAGAGGGTGTCGCCGGTGAAGACCGTGCCGAGTCCGGGGGCGTACAGGCAGACCGCTCCCGGCGCGTGACCGGGCGTGTGCAGGACGGTCAGTTCGGTTCCGGCGACGGAGAGGGTCTGGCCGTCGGCCAGTTCACCGTCAGGGGCGCGGTCGGGGTGGGTCTGCTTCCACAGCGGCAGATCGTCGGGGTGCAGCAGGATCGGCGCGCCGGTGGCGGCGGCGAGCGCGGGTGCCGCGTCGATGTGGTCGTTGTGGGCGTGGGTGCAGATGATCGCGCGGAGGGTACGGCCGTTCAGCGCGGCCTCGATCGCGGCGGCGTCATGGGCGGCGTCGATGACGACGGCCTCGCTGTCGTCGCCCACGATCCACACATTGTTCTCCACGTCCCAGGTCCCCCCGTCGAGCGAGAAGACGCCGGAGGTGACGAGACGGTCGATGCGGGCGGCGGTCACAGGACCACGACCGAACGGAGGACATCGCCCTCGTGCATGCGGGCGAACGCCTGCTCGACATCGCCGAGCCCGATGGTCTCGGTGACGAACGCGCCGAGGTCGATCCGGCCCTGCTGGTGAAGGTCGATCAGCATGGGGAAGTCACGTGAGGGCAGGCAGTCGCCGTACCAGGACGATTTGAGCGAACCGCCGCGCCCGAAGACGTCGAGCAGCGGGAGTTCCAGTTTCATCTCCGGGGACGGCACGCCGACGAGGACGACCGTGCCCGCCAGATCGCGGGCGTAGAACGCCTGCCGGTACGTCTCCGGGCGGCCCACCGCCTCGATGACGACATCCGCGCCGAAGCCGCCGGTGAGCTCCCGGATGGCCTCGACGGGGTCGCCGGCGCGGGAGTTGACCGTGTGGGTCGCGCCCATCGTCTTCGCCGTCTCCAGCTTGCGGTCGTCGATGTCGACGGCGATGATCCTCGCGGCTCCGGCGAGGCGCGCGCCGACGATCGCCGCGTCCCCGACGCCGCCGCAGCCGATGACGGCGACGGTGTCGCCGCGGCCGACCTCGCCGGTGTTGACGGCGGCGCCGATGCCCGCCATCACTCCGCAGCCGAGGAGTCCGGCGACGGAGGCGGAGACGGCGGGGTCGACCTTGGTGCACTGTCCGGCCGCGACGAGGGTCTTCTCGGCGAAGGCGCCGATGCCGAGCGCCGGGGACAGCTCCCTTCCGTCGGCGAGGGTCATCTTCTGCCGCGCGTTGTGGGTGTCGAAGCAGTACCAGGGGCGGCCTCGCCGACAGGCCCGGCACCGGCCGCAGACGGCCCGCCAGTTCAGGACGACGAAGTCCCCGGGGGCCACCTCGGTGACATCGGGGCCGACGGACTCGACCACACCCGCCGCCTCATGTCCGAGGAGGAAGGGGAAGTCGTCGTTGATCGCGCCCTGTTTGTAGTGCAGATCGGTGTGACAGACCCCGCACGCCTGGATCTTCACCACGGCCTCGCCGGGGCCGGGGTCGGGGACGGTGATCGTCTCGACCCGCACCGGCTCGTTCTTCCCCGGTGCGATGACACCTTGTACCTGCTGCGACATCGAAAACCCGCCCTTCTCCGTGTTTCTCCGCACATGGGTCGGCCACCACTATGACTGTCACGGCGGCGCGCCGCGATGGCGGGTATGCACGTTACACAGTGGGCCGTAGATGGGTACTTTCCGCCAGATCGACCGGAAGGTGCAACTCCGTCAGACCAGGACATGTCTTCTCCCATGGAAGAGCCACCGACCACACATGCACGGGGGATGTCGCATGACCACGACCATCGAGAACCCACCTGACGGCGAACACACCGAGTACACCGAGCAGCCCGTGAGGGAGGGCGTCGAGCGGGCCGCCGCCGGGCCCTCCGGTGAGCTGACACCGTACGTCGACCCGCTGACGGTCCCGGAGGTGCTGCGCCCGGACGAGCCGGACGTCCGCCGGGAGATCGAGATCGCCCTGCGCCCGACCTGGGTACGGATGCACTCACAGCTGCCGCCGACGCTGATGTGGGGCTACAACGGCACCGTACCCGGCCCGACGATCGAGGTCCGGCGGGGGCAGCGCATCCGGATCGCGTGGACCAACCGAATTCCGAAGGGCAGCGAGTACCCGGTCACCGCCGTGGAGGTGGGGCCCACACCGCCGGGGCAGCCGCTCCCGCACAACCGGCCGGGTCGCGAGGGTGTGAAGCCGAACAAGGACGTGGCGGCGCTGCCGGCCTGGTCGGTGACGCATCTGCACGGTGCGCAGACCGGCGGCGGCAACGACGGCTGGGCGGACAACTCGGTCGGCTTCGGCGACGCGCAGCTCGCGGAGTATCCGAACGACCATCAGGCCGTGCAGTGGTGGTACCACGACCACGCGATGAACATCACCCGCTGGAATGTGTACGCGGGGCTCGTCGGCACCTATCTGATCAGGGACGACGAGGAGGACGCGCTCGGTCTGCCGTCCGGCGGGAGGGAGCTGCCGCTGATCCTCGCCGACCGCAATCTGGACACCGACGACGACGGGCGGCTCAACGGCCGGCTGCTGCACAAGACCTCGGTCCTGGTGCCCAGCCATCCGGAGACGGGCAAGCCGGTGACGCTGCCCTTCGTCGGCCCGTACTCCACGGTGAACGGCACCGTCTGGCCGCATCTGGACGTCGACGCCGCCTGGTACCGCTTCCGGCTGGTGAACGCGTCCAACGCGCGTATCTACAACCTGGTGCTGGTGGACGAGGACAACGATCCGGTCCCCGGCGTGATGCGGCAGATCGGCAGTGACGGAGGGCTGCTGCCGCGCCCGGTGCCGGTGGACTTCACCGACGGCTCACCGCTGGTCGTGGCGCCCGCCGAGCGTTTCGATCTGCTCGTCGACTTCCGCAGGCTCGCCGGACGGAAGCTGCGTCTGGTCAACAAGGGCCGCAACCAGCGGCCGGGCGTGCCCGATCCGGCGGACAGCGTTCCGTATCCGCAGGTCATGGAGTTCCGGGTCGGCAGGGCCAAGGTGGCGGACTCCTTCACGCTGCCCGAGGTACTGTCCGGGTCGTTCCGGCGCTTCGACCACGACCACGTCGACCACGGTCACCGGCTGATCGTGCTGACCCCTCCGGCGACGGTCGGGGGCGGCGGTCATCCGGAGATCTGGGAGATGTCGGAGATCGAGGACGCCGATGTCACGGTGCCGGCGGAAGGAGTGATCCAGGTCCAGGGCCCCGACGGAGAGCTGCGGACCTACCGGCGTACGTCGCGCACGTTCAACGACGGTCTGGGCATCACCATCGGGGAGGGCTCGTACGAGCAGTGGTCGTTCCTCAATCTGGGCGCCCCGGTGCATCCGATGCATATCCATCTCGCGGACTTCCAGGTGCTGGCGCGTGAGTCGTACCGGGTCTCCGGCTTCGATCCGGCGCTGGGCGGGACGCGTACGCCG
This sequence comes from Streptomyces sp. NPDC004838, assembly GCF_053600955.1. NCBI lineage: Bacteria > Bacillati > Actinomycetota > Actinomycetes > Kitasatosporales > Streptomycetaceae > Streptomyces > Streptomyces sp. NPDC004838. Next base: position 40,966 of record NZ_JBSGAW010000021.1, read on the forward strand.
GTGACGTACGATCCGGACCGCGCCTGGCCGGTCCCGCCGAACGAGCAGGGCTGGAAGGATGTCTTCCGGGTCTCCTCGGCGGAGCTGGTGAAGGTGATGGGCCACTTCGACGGGGCGTACGGCCGGTTCATGTACCACTGTCATCTGCTGGAGCACGAGGACATGGGCATGATGCGTCCGTTCGTGGTCATGCCTCCGCAGGCGCTGAAGTTCGACCACGGCGGCGGACACGGGGGACACAGCGGGCACTGATTCACGGCGAGCACTGATTCACGGCGAGCACTGATTCACGGCGAGCACTGATTCACGGCGAGCACTGAGACTCCGAAGGCGCTGGGGCGACCGCCTCGGAACATGCGGCAGGGCCCGCGGAATCCGCCGTCTCCGCGAGCCCTGCCCGTATACCTGTGCGGTATACGTTCGGAGCCCTGACTGCTCAGGGTGTTGCCGCCGCCCGGCCTTGACACCCGTCGCGAACCCGTCGTGGGAAGAGCGTCGGCCGACCCGTCAGGGGTCCCGCCGACACCGACGTGTTCGCACACCGAGCCGGTCCACCCTCGGGGGCGCGGGGAGGGCGCGGTCGGGTGTCGGCCGCCGGTGGGGGGTGGTCACCGGGGAGCGGCGGCCCGACGGCGCTTCGTCGGGGCAACGCTGCGATCTTGGCAGTCTTCCGGCCCCGGTAACAGAGATCTGAGGTAGTTCTGAGGTTTGCCGGGTGCGTGGCGGAGAGTCCGTGACGCGGAGTCCGTCCGTCACTCCGTTCCGCGTGCGCGGCCCCGCGCCGGGTGTGCCGTCCCTTCGGCGCGCTCGGACCCCCGCGTAGGCGCGCTCGGGCCTCCGCGCATCAGAGCGCTTTCGCCGCTGCCCGGCCTGCCGCCCGGCCCGAGAAGAGGCAACCGCCGAGGAAGGTGCCCTCCAGCGAGCGGTAGCCGTGGACCCCTCCGCCGCCGAAGCCGGCCGCCTCCCCCGCCGCGTACATCCCGGCGAGCGGCTCGCCGCTCTCGGTCAGCACCCGCGAGGAGAGATCCGTCTCCAGGCCGCCGAGCGACTTACGGGTCAGGATGTTCAGCCGTACGGCGATCAGCGGGCCGGCCGCGGGGTCCAGGATGCGGTGCGGGGCCGCCGTGCGGATGAGCTTGTCACCCAGGTACCTGCGCGCCCCGCGGATGGCCGTGACCTGCAGATCCTTGGTGAAGGGGTTCCGGATCTCCCGGTCCCGGGCGAGGATCTCGCGCCGCAGCTCCGCCTCGTCGATCAGCGGCTCGCCGGTCAGCGCGTTCATGCCGCGTACGAGCGCGGCGAGATCTCTCTCGACGACGAAGTCGGCTCCGTGGTCCATGAACGCCTTCACCGGGCCCGGCACATCGGCACGCGCCCGTCCGATCACCCCGCGGACGGACTTCCCCGTGAGATCGGGATTCTGCTCCGAGCCCGAGAGAGCGAACTCCTTGCCGATGATCCTCTGGTCGAGGACGAACCAGGTGTGGTGGTAACCCGACTTCATGATGTGTTCGAGCGTGCCGAGGGTGTCGAAGCCGGGGAAGAGCGGGACCGGCAGCCGCCTGCCCCGCGCGTCGAACCAGAGCGAGGAGGGGCCCGGAAGGATACGGATGCCGTGCCGGGCCCAGACCGGGTTCCAGTTCTCGACTCCTTCGGTGTAGTGCCACATCCGGTCGCGGTTGATGTGGTGCGCGCCGGCGCGCTCGGCGATGCCGAGCATCAGCCCGTCGACATGGGCCGGCACGCCGGAGAGCATCTTCCGGGGCGGCGCGCCGAGCCGGCCGGGCCACTGGGCCCGTACGAGCTCGTGGTTGCCGCCGATCCCACCGGAGGCGACGATCACGGCCTGGGCCCGGAACTCGAACACACCGCGGACCTCACGGCTGCTCGCGGCACCGCGCTCGGCGTCGGACGGTTCGAGGATCTCGCCGCTGACGGTGTCCAGCGCGCCTGTGCTGGAGCCGAGCCCGGTGACCCGGTGGCGGAACCGCAGCCGGACGAGTCCGCGGGCGACGCCTTCCCTGACCCGCCGTTCGAAGGGGGCGACCAGGCCGGGACCCGTGCCCCAGGTGATGTGGAAACGGGGTACGGAGTTGCCGTGGCCGGTCGCGTCATAGCCGCCGCGCTCGGCCCAGCCGACGACCGGGAAGAAGCGCACGCCCCGCTCGCGCAGCCAGGCCCGCTTCTCCCCGGACGCGAAGTCGACGTACGCCTTCGCCCACTCGCGCGGCCGGCGGTCCTCCGCACGGTCGAACCCGGCCGTGCCGAGCCAGTCCTGGTAGGCGAGATCCCGGCTGTCCCGGATCCGCATCCGGCGCTGCTCGGGCGAGTCGACGAGGAACAGACCGCCGAAGGACCAGTGCGCCTGCCCGCCGAAGGACCGCTCCGGCTCCTGGTCCAGCAGGATGACCTTCCGTCCGGCGTCGACGAGTTCGGCGGTGGCCACCAGGCCCGCGAGCCCCGCCCCGATCACGATCACATCAGCGTCGTACGCCATGGTTTCCATCCTCGTCCGGCCGATCGGGCAGTTGGGTGGTCCGATCTTCGGTACGGGCCGGTAACCAGTCAACCGCCGCGACCCGGAGCGCGATGACGGAATGGTGGAATGACGGGTATGAGTACCGGCATGAGTCCCGGCATGAGTCCCGCGGACGAACTTCTGGACATCGTCGACGCGTCCGACCGGATCGTCGGCCGGGCCCGGCGCGGCGACGCGATCGCCCGTGGGCTCCGGCACCGCTGTGCGTTCATTCTGGCCAGAGACGCGCGGGACAGGATCTTCGTGCACCGCCGGACGGCGTCGAAGCTCGTCTTCCCCTCCCTCTACGACATGTTCGTGGGCGGTGTGGTGGCCGCGGGCGAGAGCTACGACGACGCGGCTCTGCGGGAGGCCGAGGAGGAGCTGGGCGTCTCGGGGCTGCCCCGTCCCGTGCCGCTGTTCCGGTTCCTGTACGAGAACGGCCGGCAGACGTGGTGGTCGGCGGTGTACGAGGTCCGCTGCGAGGCGCCCGTGAATCCACAGGTCGAAGAGGTCGCCTGGCACGCCTTTCTGCCGGAGGCCGAGCTGGAGCGCCGGATCGGCGACTGGGAGTGGGTGCCGGACGGCCTGGCGGCGTACGAACGGCTCCGGGCGTACCGCCGTGAGGGTGACCAGGGCCACGGAGCCCCTTGATCATGTCGCCGGTATGGTGCGAAGGGTGACCGATTTTGTACGGAGCCTGCGGCTGTGGTTCGCGCCCGAGCGGGTGCGGGACGAGGGGGAGACCCCCGACTACCGCTTCTCGCTGGCCAATGAGCGCACGTTTCTCGCCTGGCTCCGTACGGCCCTCGCACTGATCGCGGGCGGGTTCGCCGTGGAGCAGTTCCTGCCGGACCTGCGGTGGGCGGTACGGGTGGGACTGGCCCTGGTACTCCTGGCCGCGGGTGTGCTGTGCGCGCTGCGGGCGGTGAACCACTGGGTGCGGTGCGAGCGGGCCATGCGGCGGGGTGAGGATCTGCCGGTCTCGCGTCTGCCCACCTTGCTGAGTCTGGTGGTCGCACTGGTCGCGGTGGGCATGGTGCTCGTGGTGCTGTTCGGCTGGAACGGCGCGCGGTGACACCGGCCGCCGGGCCCGAGCCGAAGCCCGAGCCCGGACCGCAACCGGAACCCGAGCCGGAGCCCGGACCCGCGCGGGATCCCGGGCTTCAGCCCGAGCGGACCCGGCTGGCGTGGCGCAGGACGACGCTCGCGTGCACGGTGGTGGCCGCGCTCGGCGCCCGGCAGGCGGTGCGGGGCGGCGGCACGGCCGGGGCGGTGGGGCTGGCGTTCACTCTGCTGGCGTGGCTGGGCTTTCTCTGGGTGTCCCATCTCCGGGCACGCGTTCTCCGGGCCGGGCCGAGACCGCCCGTCCTGGCGGTGCGGGGAGCCCTGGCGGCGGTGGGTTGCACGGTGGCTCTGGCGGTCTCCGCGGTCGCGATCGTCAGGTGATCGGCGGCGTCGGGCGACGCGCCGCGTGGCTGTGTCGCGCCTTGTCGTCACCATGTGGCGTAGGCGGCCCATACGGCGAGTCGGCATCATGCGTGCTCCGGCGACTACCCTGGATAGGGCAGAACGCCACGAATCAGACAAAGGCGAGGGTCATGACTGTTCTCCATCAGGAACACTCCGCCCACGAACACACACACGGCCCGGCCTGCGGGCACGCGGCGGTGAAGCACGGCGACCACGTCGACTACGCGCACGACGGACACCTCCACCGCAAACACTCCGGCCACTGGGACGAGTGCGAGCCCGGCGAGCATGTGGCGCACAGCGGCCACGCCCATCAGCACGGCCCGGACTGCGGGCACCCGGCAGTGAAGCACGGCGACCATGTCGACTACGTACACGACGGACACCGGCACGCGGCACACGGCGGCCACTGGGACGATCACTGACGATCGCCGAGGCGCGGGGCGACTGAGTAACGGGGCCACTGAGGTGCGCGGGCGGGTGGGGCACGTCAACCCGCCGACCGCCGCGGGCCCGCCGAGGCATCGGGTCCAGCGCGGCACCGGGCTCAGCGAGGAACGGAGTTCGCCGAGGCACCGGGGCCGATGCGGCGCGGTGCCCGGTGCGGCCGGGGCCCGACCGCCGGGCGACCGCCTTCAGCCGAGCGGCCGCCTTCACATGACGCCGCACCCGCCACGCCCGCTTCCCGCGCTCCCCGGATCGATCGCCGATCCGGGGAGTTTCGCGTTCCCGCGCGCGAACGTCGCGTAAGGGCTGCCCCCGCGATGTCGCGCCGCCTCCGGAGTGTGATTCAGCCCTTGTTCCGGCTACCCCACTGGACGACATACCGACTGGTCGGTCATCATAAAGCGGTCACGCCCGTCCGTCCCCGGAGGTATCCAGATGAGCCCCGTCTCCCCGCCAGGTCTCGACCTCGAAAGGCTCCGCGGTCGTCTCGACCGCGAGCGGCCGGGCCTGGTGAGCGGAGCGCTCAGCGCCCGGCTGATCCAGGGCGGGCGTTCCAACCTCACGTACTCCGTCACCGACGGCTCCGGCCACTGGGTCGTGCGCCGCCCGCCGCTGGGGCACGTCCTCGCGACGGCGCACGACATGAAGCGCGAGCACCGGGTGATCAGCGCGCTCCATCCGACGGCGGTGCCGGTGCCCGAGCCGTTGCTCCTGTGCGAGGACGAATCGGTGCTGGGAGCACCGTTCTATGTCATGGAGTTCGTCGAGGGCACCCCGTACCGCACGGCGGAGGAACTGAAGCCCCTCGGCCCCGAGCGCACCCGTGAGGTGGTGCTGGGACTGCTCGACACCCTCGTCGAGCTGCATGCGGTCGACCCCGAGTCGGTGGGCCTCGGCGACTTCGGCCGCCCCGAGGGCTTCCTCGACCGACAGCTGCGGCGGTGGGGAAAGCAGCTGGACGCCTCCCGTAACCGTGACCTCGCCGGTATCGACGAGTTGCAGTCCTCCCTCGGGCGCGCACTGCCCGCCTCCCCCGCGCCGACGGTGATCCACGGGGACTTCCGGCTCGACAACGCCCTCGTCGGCACGGACGACCGGGTCAAGGCGGTGCTGGACTGGGAGATGTCCACCGTCGGCGATCCGCTGACCGACCTCGGGCTCTTGGCTATGTACAGCGCGGAGCTGGATGTCCCCGACGCGCCCATCAGCACCACCGCCGCCGCCCCCGGCCACCCCTCGGTCCCCGAGCTGATCGAGCGGTACGCCGCCCGCTCCGGCCGTGACACCTCCGCCATCTCCTGGTACACGGCGTTCGCCTGGTTCAAGCTCGCCGTGATCCTGGAGGGCATCCACTACCGCTACACCCTCGGGCAGACCGTCGGCGAAGGCTTCGACCGGATCGGCGCACTCGTCCCCGTCTTCATCGAGCACGGGCTCACCACTCTTCAGGAAGGCTGAGTACACCCATGGACTTCGAATTCGACGCGCGGACCGAGGAGCTGCGGGCCAGGCTGCTCGCTTTCATGGAGGAGCACGTCTATCCCGCCGAGTCGGTCGCGGAGGAGCAGCGCGCGCGGCTCGCCTCGCCGTGGGAGACGCCGGCGATCGTGGAGGAACTCAAGGCGGAGGCCCGCAGGCAGGGCTTGTGGAACCTCTTCCTGCCGGACGAGGAGCACGGGGCCGGGCTGACGAATCTCCAGTACGCCCCGCTCGCCGAGATCACCGGTCGCAGCCCGAATCTGGGCCCGACCGCGGTCAACTGCGCCGCTCCCGACACCGGGAACATGGAGTTGCTGGCGCAGTTCGGCGACGAGCGGCAGAAGAAGCAGTGGCTGGAACCGCTGTTGGCGGGTGAGATCCGGTCGGCCTTCGCGATGACCGAGCCCGAGGTGGCGTCGTCGGACGCGACGAACATCCGGACCCGGATCGACCGCGATGGCGACGACTACGTCATCAACGGCCGCAAGTGGTACATCTCCGGCGCGATGAACCCCGACTGCAAGGTCTTCATCGTCATGGGCAAGACGGACCCGGACGGCGCGGACGTCCGCCGCCAGCAGTCGATGATCCTCGTGCCGCGTGACACGCCGGGGCTGGAGATCACGCGTGCCATGCAGGTGTACGGCTACGAGGACCACTCCCACGGAGGCCACGCCGAGGTCGTCTTCGACGACGTCCGGGTCCCGGCGTCGAGTCTGATCGGCGAGGAGGGCGGCGGTTTCGCCATCGCCCAGGCACGGCTCGGGCCGGGCCGTATCCATCACTGCATGCGGCTCATCGGCATGGCCGAGCGCGCGATCGAGCTGATGTGCCGCAGGGCCGTGTCCCGTACGGCCTTCGGCAAGCCGATCGCCGAGCAGGGCGTGGTGCAGAACTGGATCGCGGACGCGCGGGTGACGGTGGAGCAGTTGCGGCTGCTGGTCCTCAAGACCGCCTGGCTCATGGACACGGTCGGCAACCGAGGCGCGCACACCGAGATCCAGGCGATCAAGATCGCGACTCCGCGGGCGGTGGTGGACATCCTGGACAAGGCGGTCCAGGTGCACGGCGGTGGTGGGGTCTCCCAGGACTTCCCGCTGGCGGAACTGTGGGCGGGGGCACGGACGCTGAGGCTGGCGGACGGGCCGGACGAGGTGCATCAGCGGTCGCTGGCACGGCGGGAGCTGAAGCGGTACGTCTGAGGGCTCGCGGAGCGTTCGGTCGCTGGTCCTTATCGCGGGCGACACCCGCGACCGGCGCCGACGGCGGCGGCGGAGCGGAAGGGCGCGTCACCGAGTTCCCTCAGCGCGGTGCCGGAGGGGTTCCCCGGAGAGGTTCGCCGGTGAACGCCTCCGCTCACCTCGCCGGGTCCGCCGGGTCGTGGTGAAGGCCGCGTGAAGGCCGCGCCCTGTTCGATGACGGAGGCCCGCCCCGACCGGGGTGGGCCTCCGCCGCGCCGTCGCCTCTTCCGGGGCGGGGGCCGACCCGCGTGACCGGGTGGCGTTGACCGGGTCGCGTTCCGGCCCCGCGCCCCGTACCCCGCGCCCCATGGCCCGAGTGGGCGGCCGCTGCTCACGTATGGCGGTCACCCCGGCGGGGCGGCCGTCCGGGGACGGAGGGCGGCCCCGCTCCGGAGAGACGAATCACCCCGGCGGGGCGCGCGGACGCCCCGTCCGCCCCGCCCCTGGCCTACGGCCGCAGTGCCCGCAGGAGCAAGTCCGCCAGGTGGTCCGCGACCTGCTGCTTCGTCAGCGGCCCGTCGGGGCGGTACCACGTCGACAGATGGTGGACCGAGCCGAAGTGGTAGTCGACGACCAGATCCGCGGGGGTCGCCGACGAGAAGACGCCGCTCGCCTGCCCCTCCTCCACCAGCGCGCGGAAGCGCTCGTGGTAGCGGCGCCGTTCCACGCGGACCTGCTTGTGCCTCTCCGGGCTCAGATGGTGCATCGACCGGAAGAAGATCTGGGCGTCCTCGAGGTTGTCGATCGTCGTGACGACGACATCGGCCGCCGCGCCGCGCAGCCGCCGTTCCACCGGCTCGTCGGCGTCGGCGAAGGCGTCGAGACGCTCCTGCTGAAGGCGGAGCATACGGGCGTAGACCTCCTGGAGGAGGTCCTCCTTGGAGCCGAAGTAGTGGTACAGCGCGCCCTTGGTGACCCCTGCGGCCTCGACGATCTCCTGGACGGAGGTCCGGTCGTAGCCCTGCTCCGCGAAGAGCCTCGTCGCGGCGGCCAGCAGCTTCTGCGGTACGGGGGTTTCCTCCCCGCCCGACGTCCTGGCCATGCCACCAACCTCTCAATAGATACCACTGGGTAACTTATCCGGGGAAACAGAGTTCCCGCCGGAGGATCTTCCCATTCCCCGTCCTGGGTGGCTCCGGCAGCATCTCCGACTTCCCGCGGATGCCTGGACGCGGCGAGCCGCTCCGCACGGCCGCCGGAGGTGTCGCCGGGCTCAGCTTCCGCTCCGGGACCCGGACCGGCGTACGCCTTCACCGATTCTCCCCGGTAATCGACGTGCACGCCGACCACCGGCCGCGGTCACGCGCACAGCCGGGTGCGCGTGGACGACGTCTCCGGCACCCCCGTCTCCCCCGGAACGAGGTCCCGCCGCGCCGTCGCGACGGCCTCGGCGGCGGCACCGGGACGGCCTCGCCACTCCGGCCACTCCGGCTGCTCCGGTCCCAGAGGTGCGGCGGTACGGCGGTACGCGGCGGTGGTCCCGGCCCTCCACACGCCGGGCGGCGACAGAGGCGACGGAACGGACCTCGGCGGGTGTGCCGCTTCCGGGGCTCACCCGCGTGGACGGAGGCACTGGACGGAGGCGCCGGCGGAAGGCACCGGACGGAGACGCCGAGCCGGAGGCGACGGCGGCCGGACTCAGCCCCCCGCTTCCTCCCACTTCCGCTGGAGGTGGTTCATCCCGGCCAGCCACTGTTCGGGGGCTGTGGCACGGGTCCGGTAGTAGTCGGCCACCTCGGGGTGCGGCAGGATCAGGAAGCGGTCCGCCTCGATGCCGTCGAAGAGGGCGTCCACCACGTCCTCGGGCTCGATCGCGCTGGGGGCGAGCACCAGTTCGCCCGCCGTTCCGGCCTCGGTGAGCATGTCCGTACGCACGCCCTGCGGGCAGATGGCGTGCACCTTGAGCCCTCGGTGGCGGTAGGTGAGCGAGAGCCATTCGGAGAAGGCGTACGCGCCGTGCTTTGAAACGCTGTAGGGAGCCGCGCCGACCATGGTGAGGAGTCCGGCGGCCGAGACGGTGGAGACGAAACGGCCGCTCCCCCGCTCCAGCCAGTCGGGCAGCAGGGTGCGGACCGCGCGGACATGGGCCATGACATTGACGTCCCAGGCCGCCGCCCAGACGCTCTCGTCGGCGAAGGCGTCTCCGGGCGAGGACAGTCCCGCGTTGGCGCAGTAGACGTCGACGGCCCCGCCGAGGACGTCGCGCGCCTCCTCGACGATCGCGGAGGCGTCTCCGGGGACCGCGATCCCGCCGATCTCGCCGGCGACCGCCTCGGCCCTGTGCCGGTCGATGTCGTTGACGACGACCCTGGCGCCCTCCGCCGCGAACCTGCGGGCGAGGGCCGCCCCGATACCGCCGCCCGCGCCCGTGACCACCACTCGCGCGCCCTGCACCGTGCTCATTGCGTTCCACCTCTCCGTGTACCGGCCAATCGACAGACTAACCGGTCGGTATGTACTACGGAAAGACTTCCGGGCGTGGGGACGCCATGTCGGCGCGTTCGCGGGCGGTCGTACCGGGACGGGCCCGTCCCACGCAGGAGTGCGGAGCGGATGGACCGCCTCACCTACGGCGGGTTTCGGCCGAGCCGGGCCGCGCGTCCACCACGGGACCGGCGACGCGCGGCGGCGGGGGTCCCTCAAGGGAGCGTCCTCGGACGGAGATCGCGTACGGTCCACACCGCGAGATGTGCGTTCGATTCCGGCCGCGTCCCGTGCGGGGCCGGTCGTCCGTCCGGTGGGCCCGCGGCATCGGTGGCGTCTGGCCGAAGGAGCCTGTGGCGATACGCCTTTCGGCCGCCCGCTGCGTACTCAACCCACTCCCCCGGATCGCCGCCCGCCGGGCAGGCTCCCCTGCACACCGGTCGGTCCGGGCCGGTCCAGCGACGGCTCTGAACAGGGGTGATCGTGTGCGGTCGGCCGCGGTCCGCCGTCGATCCGATTTAGTCGCGGCCCGTCGGTGGGCCGTACGAGTGCGGTCGGTCGTGTCCCAGGGCTGGCCGTCTCCCCTCGGGCGCAGGATGCTGCTCGCAGGGCCGCGTCCAGGGGGAAAGGGGCAGTTATGCCGGAGATGAGCGTGGGGCCGTATCAGGACATCACCTTCGACAAGGACGGCGATGTCGACACCGCGCAGCGGGACCGGCTGCTGAGGATGGACGTCGCCGATCTGGTGATGTTCGCCCATGGCTGGAACAACTCCCCCGCCGTCGCCGCCCGGCTGTACTCGGCGTTCTTCGCGCCCTTCCCGGAACTGCTCGCACCGCGGGTGCGCCTCGGATACGCGGGGATCGTCTGGCCGTCGATGAAGTTCACCGACGAGCCGATCCCCGATTTCGTCCCCTCCGCTCGGGCGCTCGGAGCCGTACCGTCCGGGCTTGAACCGGAGTCCGGGGCTCCGGATCTGGACCCGGAGACCCGCCACGCCCTCAACGGTCTCTTCCCCGGACACGAGGAGACGGTGGAGCGGCTGGGGCGGCTTCTCGACGAGCGGCCCGAGTCGGCGGAGGCGTTCGCCGAGTTCGGCAGGCTGGCGCGACGGCTGACCGAGGCCCCGGCGGGCGGGCTGGAGACGACCTGCTTCACGGACGATCTCCCGGACGACGAAAAAGGGCCGCCCGCCGTGCTGTTCGAGGACGCGCTCACCCTGTGCCGCAAGTTCGCCGTGGCGCTGGAGGGGTCGCCCGAGGGCGGGGAACCGGCGGCGGTGCAGGCCGTCTCGCTCCCCGGAGGGCTGAAGAAGACCTGGAACGGTGCGAAGGAACTGCTCCGCCAGACCACGTACTACGCGATGAAGCGGCGCGCGGGAACGGTCGGCGAGCTGGGGCTCGGGCCGCTGCTCGGCCAGCTCGCCCGCAGCCGCCCTGAGCTGCGGGTGCATCTCGTGGGCCACAGCCAGGGGGCGCGGCTGGTCGCCTTCGCGCTGCGCGGGCTGCCCGACGGCGTACGGAACGTGAAGTCGGTGACGCTCCTTCAGGGGGCGTTCTCGCACTACGCGTTCGCCGCCGGCCTGCCGCACGCCTCGGGGCGCTCCGGAGCGCTGCGGTCCATGGAGCAGCGGGTGGACGGGCCGGTCGTGGCCTGTCACTCGCGGTACGACAGCGCGCTGGGGACCATCTATCCGCTGGCGTCGAGCCTCGCCCGCGACGACCGGGCCTTCACCGTCCCCCTCCGCCCCGACCAGCGCTGGTGGGCCATCGGATACGACGGTTTCCAGGCCGTGCGGCCGTCGGTCCGGCTGAGTCTGGACGAGGCGCTGACGCGGGGAGTGCCCGCGTCCGGCTGCGTGAGCGTGGACGCGGCGTCGGTGGTGCGGCGCGGCGGGCCGCCGTCGGGTGCGCACAGCGACATCTGCCATCGGGAGCTGGCGCAGGTGGTGGTGGCCGCGGGCCGTATCGGGCCGTGAGCAGCACGGTACGTATCGCGGGCCCTGCGCATGGGACGTCCGGCGAGCACGGGACGCCCTGCACTGCCCGCGTCACTCCGCCGTCCTCGACGAGCCTCGCCACCCGGTCGTCGATCGGATCGCCGCGGTGGACGGGTCCGACGCCGAGGATCGCCGAGGCGCATCCCTTGGCCTGCTTGTCGTTCCCGGAGACGTGGTGCGGGTGTTCGGCGAAGGGGGTGTACGCGGCGGTGTCGGCAGCGGGGTCGAATTCCTTCCACTCGTACCGGTGTTCGGCAGCCACGGGCAGTGCGGGGTCGACGTCCGCCGCCCGTACCGGATTGCCGCTCGCGGTATGCGCGCCGGAGACGAGGTGCGGTACTGAGGGCGGGGCGGGGCAGGGCGGGAATCGGCCGCGATCTATGGCGGGGTATGAGCGTTCAGGGGGCCTGTCGGGGGCGAAGAGGCCGGTGGGAAGGGGTCCGTGGCCACCGGCCCCTGTCTCGGGGGCACTTCACTGATGGACCCCATCGGATTTTCGATGGAGCCGGATCGGGCACTCGTACGTCCATAGGTCAACGCCGATGTACCAGCGACGGAGGTGGCAGTGACGATGGCCGGTTTCCGGAGTCTTGCTAGACAGGTGCGCGATACGCGATGTGATCTGGCGCTGCGGCGCTACTCGCTCCGCAAGTGCCTGGAACGTTTCGCGCCTTACGGGCACCGGGCGACCTGGGATCACCTGTGTGCCCGGCACGGTATCGAGCCCGAGGACCGGGCTCCCGATCCGGCGCGCCTGGTGGCCGCGCTCGAAGAACTCGAACGGGCAAGGACGGTGTGGCTGGCGTACGAGGAGGGCTTCGCCGACCGCCGCAAGCGCGAGAAGTACATCGGACTGCGGCGGCCTTCGTCCGTCGACGACTGGCACCGGCACACCCGGGGCGGGAACGGCGTGGCTCGCTGCGACAGCCCTGACGCGCATCCCTCGGCACCGCTGGACGAGGTGCTGCGCCGGCTGATCGCCGCCCTGGAGAACGAGCCCGGTGCGGCCTGTCCCGTCTGCGGGGGCACCGACATCGTCTGGCGGCAGGATCTGACCAGCGAGCCGTGGACCGGGGTGGTGTGCACGGGCTGCGGCATAGTCGTGCCGCGGCCCGTTCTGACGTCGGAGGCGGTGACGGCGGCCAAGGAGGCCGGACGCCGGGAGCTGGCCTCGGCGGCCTGAGCGACCGGGGGCGGGGGCGCGACGCCGTACGCCGTACGCCCCCTGATGTTCCGGTGGCGCCGGCCGCACACATCGACCGGGGTCGGGGGTCTCGCCGACGGACACCCGTCCTTCGTCAGTGGCGGCCGGCACTGTCGGACGCGTACTTCAGATCTCTCCGACCGGGTTCCGGCAGGTCGTTGAGGGCACCGCCGTGCCGTCGGCTCCGGCCTCGACGGCGGATCCGGCGGCGCGGCCGGGACGCGGGCGAGGCGCCGCCGCGCCCGACGACGCCGTGCGACGAGGACACCTGCCACCGGACGCCGTGGCCCGGGCGGTCACCGCGTCATGGGCGGCACCGGCCAGCCCCGTCGAAGCGCCGACGGACGTGTACGGACGTGTGCAGACGTGTGCGGAGCCGGATCCCGTGCGCCCGTACGAGCGGTGAAGGCGGAAGGTAGCAGACGGAAATCGGCTCGCCCAGTGGTTTGCGCGGAGGAGAGTAGGGGGCGATCAGACGCGGCCGGGGCGGGACGCGGACGCTGTGCGTCCGACCCTGCGGGCCGTGTCGCGAGGGCGGGCCCGCCACGGGGGTGCGGGCCCGCCCTCGACCCGACCGGTGCCGCGGGCGCGGGGGCCTCGCGGACGCCGACCGCGGAAGCCTAGGGCTCTGCGCGTCCTCGGTTCCTTCCGGCCGAGGCCCCCTGCGGACCGTCGGAGCGGACCCTGCCGGGTCATGCGTGTCCGGGACCCGGTTCTCCGCATCCCGTGCCCTGCCGCTGTCCGGACCGGTGATCCACGCGCGGGTCCGCCGAAATCGCCGCCGGAGGAGTCCGGGCGTTCATACGTCGCCACGCCCCGGCCGCGGGCTGAGTAAGGCGCGGTCGCGGCTCACTGCCGGGCGGCACAGGCGTCGGGCCCCTCAGCAACAGCCGCCCGTGCCGCCGAGGTCGCCCACGCCACCGGAACAGTCGCCACCGGAACAGTCGCCACCGGCGGTTCTGCCGACACCGGTGGCACCGGCCGCTCCCGCCGCACCGGCGGCTTCGGTGGCGTTCTCCGGGGCATCGCGCTTCTCACGTTTCCCGGTCGCGTCACGGCTCACCGGCATCAGACGTGAGCCCGCCTGCCGCTTGCCGAAAGCGTCCTCGGGGTTGGAGAGCGCGCAGGTCTCCAGCGAGAGACAGCCGCAGCCGATGCACTCGGTGAGCGTGTCCCGCAGCCGTCCGAGCTGCTTGATCCGCTCGTCCAGCTCACCCCGCCAGGTCTGGGAGAGCCGCGCCCAGTCGTCCCGGTCCGGCGTGCGCCCCTCGGGCAGTTCGGCGAGCGCGTTCCCGATCGTGGCGAGCGGGATGCCGACGCGCTGCGCCGCCCGTACGAACGCCACCCGGCGCAGCGTGTCCCTGCCGTACCGGCGCTGGTTCCCACTGGTCCTCCGGCTCCGGATGAGGCCCTTGGACTCGTAGAAGTGCAGGGCGGACACCGCCGCGCCGCTGCGCTCCGACAGCTGGCCGACCGTGAGTTCGTGAAACTTCTCGGGAGACTGGGGCACTCATCGAAGCCTACTGGTGGTCCGTTGACAGGAGCGCACCCGTCCGAGCATGCTGAGCAAGCGCTTAGACATGAAATGTGCACTTATGACGCCTGAGAGGCAGGGACCGGGAACATGGCCGAGCCGAGGATCTTCACCTCCGCCGAGGAGCTGCGCGCCGGGGTCGGCGAGCAACTGGGCCACAGTGACTGGCTGGAGGTCGACCAGAAGCGGATCGATCTGTTCGCCGACGCGACCGGCGACCACCAGTGGATCCATGTGGACCCGGAGCGCGCGGCGAACGGCCCCTTCGGGAGGACGATCGCGCACGGGTACCTCACCCTCTCCCTGCTGCCCGCCCTGGTCCCGCAGGTGATCCGGGTCGAGGGCGTGAAGATGGGCCTGAACTACGGGACCAACAAGGTCCGCTTCCCCGCCCCCGTGCCGGTGGGATCGCGTCTGCGCGCCACGGCGGTCCTCCAGAGCGTGACGGAGGCGGGCGGCGGTGTGCAGGTGACCGCCCAGGTCACGGTCGAGCGCGAGGGCGGCGACAAGCCGGTGTGCGTGGCCGAGTCGGTGTCGCGGTACTTCTTCTGACCGTCGCGCGACCGCCCCTCCTCGCGCGCACAGGCCCCGCGCGCGTACGGCCCCGGCGTGGAGCCGGAGCGGAGGAGGGACTCAGCGCCGGGCGGAGACCATGCGCAGGACGAGGTCGGCGTAGAGCGCGCCGACCTCTTCGGGCGTCCGGGTTCCACCGGTCTTGAACCAGCGCGCCACGTCGATGCAGAGCGAGAGCACGGCCAACGTGGTTCCGGGCACATCCGGCACGTCGAACTCCCCCGACGCCACGCCGTCCTGCAGGATCCCGCGTACGACGGCGTCGCTGCGGCGGCGCAGCGCCACGATCTCGGTGCGGTGCTCAGGGGAGAGCGCGTCGAGTTCGTACTGGACCACACGCGCGGTGTCGTGGCGTCCGGCGTGCCAGCGGACGAAGGAGGCGACGGCGTCGGCGAGCCGCTCAGTGGGCGTCCCGCCGCCGGCGTCGGCCGACTCCAGGACTTTCAGGGCCCTGGAGTGCCCGATCCGGCTGATGCGGTGAAGCAGCTCTTCCTTGGTCTTGTAGTGGATGTAGAGCGCGGCGGGGCTCATCCCCGCGCGGCCCGCGATATCGCGGGTCGTGGTGGCGTGGTAGCCCCGCTCGGCGAATGCCTCGACGGCGGCGACGAGCAGCTTCCTCGCCGCGTCGGGCGCGACCTCGCCCCACGGCAGGTCCGCGCCGTCCATCTGCTCGGCCGCAGTCATGGGCTCTCCTTGGGCTCATCCGGGAGGAACACCATACCTCCCAGGGTGAGCAAGCGCTTAGGGTCTGCGCAGGTGGCCCAGCGGGCCCGCGGAGGAGTCCCGTACGGCGGCGGACGCACCCTCACGGCCGGGGCGGGCGTCGCCGGGGCGGCCCGCGAGGCGGGCTGGGGGACAAGGCGGGCGGGGGCACAGATCCGCCCACGCCCGATCGCCGATGGCCCGACACCGCCGGTCCGGCGGTCCGGCGGTCGTCCGCTGCCGCCGTCCACCGTGGCCGCCCCGCATGGCGGGTACGCGGCGGCCACGCTCCGACGACGCCGCGGGACCAGCCGCGGGATCAGATGTCGAAACCGAGCAGATGCCCGGGCGCGGGGCAGATTCTGCGGCCCCGGTGGTCGAAGACGTACAACTGCGCGAGATCGACCAGCACGGGCACCTGCGCACCGGGGCGGAGCCATGTGTCGGGGCTGGCCCGTACGACGAGATCGCTCGACGGGACGGGCGGACGCTCCGGGTCGTACGGACCATAGGTCCCGTACGAC
Organism: Streptomyces sp. NPDC004838; assembly: GCF_053600955.1. Classification (NCBI taxonomy): domain Bacteria; kingdom Bacillati; phylum Actinomycetota; class Actinomycetes; order Kitasatosporales; family Streptomycetaceae; genus Streptomyces; species Streptomyces sp. NPDC004838. The sequence goes on from NZ_JBSGAW010000021.1 coordinate 57,084, forward strand.
GGCGGATCGGGGTCCTCCAGTACGAGCGCGCCGCCCGTCGCCACGGCGACGTGCTCGGCGGCCCGCGCCTTGAGCCGGTTCAGTACACCCGTCCCGTTTCCGGTCCTCCGGCGGCGCGCGGGGGGCTCGGTCCGGCGGGCGGATTCGAGTTCGGGCACCACGGCCGGCCGCGATCCGGTGTTGAGGTGCACCAGGGCCTCGTGCCCCTGGTACTCCACGAAGTCGACGGTCCCCGTCAGCAGGGCCTCCCCCGGCTGCGCCTCGCCCGGTGAGGCGATCCTCGCGGCCTCCGAGCGCAGACCCACGATGAGTTGCCTGCCCTGGTGGATGCGGAGCAGCTGATGGTCGGGCCGGAGGGGTTCGGGCAGCTGGAGGCGCTGCCCGCCGAGGAGGAGCGACATATGGTCGGCCAGCGGCGCGTACACGATGGCCTGAAGCAGATTGATCCGGGGAGTGCCGATGAACGCGGCGACGAAGACGTTCTGAGGCAGGGCGTATGTCTCGCGCGGGCTGCTCACCTGCTGAAGGACGCCACCGCGCATCACCGCGACCCGGTCGCCCAGCGACATGGCCTCCGACTGGTCATGGGTGACGTAGACGGTGGTCGCGCCCAGCTCGCGCGTGAGCCGGGATATTTCTGCTCGCAAATAGTTACGGAGCTTGGCGTCGAGATTGGAGAGCGGTTCATCCATCAGAAAAGCGCTGGGCCGCCGGGAGATGGCCCGGCCCATGGCGACCCGCTGGCGTTCGCCGCCGGAGAGCTGGCTCGGGTAGCGGTCCAGTACGTCTTCGATGCCCAGGACCTTGGCCGTGGCTTCGACGCGGGGATTTCTGTCCCAGCGGCGCTTGTCCTGCCGTAGCGGGAAGCCGATGTTGTCCCGGTTGGTCATGGTCGGATAGAGAGCGAAGTTCTGGAACACCATCGCCATGGAGCGATCGCGGGGAGGCATGTCGTTAGCCGGTTCGCCATCGAGAAGCAATTCACCGTCGGTGATCTCCTCCAGGCCGGCGATCATGCGGAGAACGGTCGACTTCCCGCAGCCTGACGGGCCGAGGAGCACGATGAATTCCCCTGGCTCGATATCGAGTGTGAAACGGTCCACGGCACGCGTGCCGCGTCCGTAGCGCTTGGTGACATGGTGAAGGGAGATGGCGCGAGTCATGTGGTTCCGCCGAGAAGTGGGGGAGCGGCTGAGAGCCTGAAAGTTAGCCGACTATTCCCTTTCGGGGAATGCGTCGGACGGATGATGTTCGCGCCGCTATTTATTCAAGAAGGTTGCTTGTAGAGGTAGTTGAACGGGCGTGCCATCGATTTCCATTTCCTCCGGGGCATTCGACTCGCGGTAACCGGGCCCACCCGAGGCCGGAGAAGCACGCCAAGCATGACAAATGGAGCCGCAGGTACGACGCGACCACCGCGATTCGGCGCTGTGCGGGCAGTGGCGGCGAGCGGCGCGGCTTCCCGCGCGGGACGCGGGACATAGAACACAGAACGCAGAACGCGGGACCTTGCAGACCCGGGACGCAGGACGCGGGACCCAGCAAGGGAGAACCGCCATGCCGCCCGGATGACGTTGACGGGACCGTCCGCCAATCCTACGGTTGTCCATAGGATTCCTTCGGCACCGGGAGCTGACGATGAGCGGGATCGGGCGGACACAGTCCGAGCAGGCACCATCCGGGCACGAGCCGTCCGGACGGACACCGTCCGGACCGGCGCCCTCCGCGCGTGCACGGAAGATCGCCGAATCGCTCGTCCACTCCCCCGGCTTCGGCAATGAGCACAGCTCTGAGGCCGTCCCCGGCGCGCTCCCCGTCGGACGGAACTCGCCCCAGCGCGCCCCCCTCGGGCTGTACGCGGAACAGCTGAGCGGCTCCGCGTTCACCGAGCCGCGCGCCCGCAACCGCCGCTCGTGGCTGTACCGCATCCGCCCGTCGGCCGCGCATCCCCCCTTCCGCCGCGTCGACAACGGCGGCATCCGCAGCGCGCCGTTCACGGAGACCGTCCCCGACCCCAACCGGCTGCGGTGGGACCCGCTCCCGGAGCCCTCGCCCGGTACGGACTGGCTGGCCGGTCTCTGGACGCTCGGCGGCAACGGGGACACGACCCAGCGCACGGGCATGGCCGTGCACCTCTACCACGCCACCTCCTCCATGACGGACCGGGTGTTCAGCGACGCCGACGGCGAACTGCTGATCGTCCCCGAGCACGGCGGGCTGCTGCTCGTCACGGAGCTGGGCCTGCTCGCCGCCCGCCCCGGCGAGGTCGCGCTGATCCCGCGCGGTGTCCGCTTCCGCGTGGAGCTGCTGGACGAGCGGGCGCGCGGATACGTCTGCGAGAACTACGGGCAGCCGTTCCAGCTCCCCGATCTGGGCCCGATCGGCGCCAACGGACTCGCCAACGTCCGTGACTTCCTCGCGCCGACGGCCGCGTACGAGGACGTGGACCGCCCGGTCGAGGTCATCAGCAAGTACTGCGGCAACCTCTGGTCCGCGGTGTACGACCACTCCCCGCTCGATGTGGTCGCCTGGCACGGCAGCCACACCCCGTACGTCTACGATCTGCGCCGCTTCAACGTCATCGGCACCATCTCGTACGACCACCCGGACCCGTCGATCTTCACGGTCCTGACCGCCCCCACCGACACCCCCGGCCTCGCGGGCGTCGACTTCGTGGTCTTCGCGCCGCGCTGGCTCGTCGGCGAGGACACCTTCCGGCCGCCGTACTTCCACCGCAATGTGATGAGCGAGTACATGGGCCTGATCGAGGGGGCCTACGACGCCAAGACGGCCGGGAAGGGCGGGTTCGTGCCCGGCGGCGGCTCCCTGCACAACATGATGTCGGCGCACGGCCCCGACCGGGACACCTTCGACAAGGCCGGCGCGGCCGAGCTGAAGCCGCAGAAGGTCGACGACGGGCTGGCGTTCATGTTCGAGACGCGCTGGCCGGTGACCACGACCGGGCAGGCCGCGGGAGCCGGCCATCTCCAGCAGGGGTACGACAACGTGTGGCAGGGTCTTGAGCGTCATTTCATGTCCTGATACGGAGAGACGTGACCTCCTCCTTCGCCCCCGACTCGCTGGTCCTGAACCGCAAGCTGCCGCTGTGGTACCAGGTCTCGCAGTCGCTGCGCGCCTCCATACTCGGCCGGACGCCCGAGGCGTCGCTGCGGCTGCCCACCGAGGAGCAGCTCGCCGCCCACTACGGCGTGAGCGTGCTGACCATGCGGCAGGCCCTCAAGGAACTGGAGGAGGAGGGGCTGATCAGCCGGCACCGGCGGCGCGGGACCTTCATCGAACCGGGCGCGCGCCGGGGTGCGCCGAGGCGGCTGCTCGGTTCGATCGACGCGATCGTGGCCCAGCAGTCGGGCGAGCGGACGACGATCCTGGGGTACGGCCCCGAGCCGGTCCCCGTCGAACTCGCCGAGCACTTCACGGACGTCGCCGAGATCGTGACGTACCGCAGGCTGCGGTGCGACGGCGAGAGCGGCGAACCCACCAACTGGGCCGAGAACGCGGTCCGTCCGGAGATCGCCGCCCGGCTGGACCTGGCGGATCTCGCGCGCTGGCCGATGACGAAGGTGCTCCGGGACTCGATCGGCGTACGGATCAGCAGGATCACGGACACCGTCGAGGCGCGGCTCGCGGACCCTCGGACGGCACAACTGCTCCAGGTGCCGCTGCTCAGCCCGATCCTGCACTACACGGGCGTCACCTACGACGCGGCGGGCAACGTCGTGGACGTGGCGCGCATCCGGTACCGGGGGGACCGGTTCTCCTTCTCGGTCACCGTCGACGCGGAGTGAGGGTGGAGTGAGAGACAGGCCGGCGTCGGGGAGGATGTCCCCATGCCGATGCTCGACGACCTGATGCCCTGGGGTGTGCGCCCGCTGAGGCTGGGGCGTCCGTGGGTGATGGCCCCGGACGCCGGATCGCTGATCGCGCGCTGGGACGCGGTGGTCGGGGCCGAGGGCTCCGGGCGGGAGGCTCTGTTCGGCAGCACCCGCGCGCGCACGCCCCGCACCGCGGTGGGGCGGCTGCCCGGCCAGACCTCGGGGACGGGGCGGTTCGCCCATGAGGACGGCCGGTGCCCCGCTCCCGTACGGATGCTGCACGGCCCCTTCGACCGGCAGTGGATCATTCCGGACCACCGGCTGATCGACGCGGCCCGTCCGGAGCTGTGGCGGGTCGCCGACGAACGGCAGGTGTTCCTCGTCGAGCGGGGCGCGACCCCCTCCGGCACGCCCGACTCGGAGACGCGCCCCGCCGTCGTCGCCTCCGCGCTGCTCCCGGACGGCTACTCCCCCGCCGGCCGGCCATGCCTGATCCGCCCGCTCTACCGCAGGCCCGGTGGCGTCGAGCCGAATCTCGCACCGGGACTGGAGGCGGCGCTGGAGAAGCGGTACGGAGCGGGTGTCGACGCCGAAGCCGTGCTCGCCTGGATCGTGGCCGCGGCCCGGCCCTCGCCGTCGGGCTGTGCCGTTCCGCTGCCCGCCGACCCGGCGGTGTGGTCCACGGGAGTGGAGCTGGGACGGCGTCTGCTGGAGATCCAGCTCCGGGGCGCGCGCGGCGGTGACCGGCCGAGGCTGCCGGGTGGCCGTCGGCCGTATGTGCGGACCGCCGTTCCGACGCGGCCCGGCACGATCTCGTACGACGCGGACGAGGAGACGCTGTGCCTGGGTGAGGGGCGTATCTCCCCGGTGCCGGCCGGGGCGTGGGACTTCCGGGTCGGCGGCGTACGGATTCTCCGGCTGTGGTTCGAGCGCCGTACGGCGCCCGCCGAGCCGGGAACCCTCGCGGCGATCGGGCCGTCCGCCTGGCCGCAGGAGTGGACCTCGGACCTCCTCGAACTGATCACGGTGCTCGCGCTGCTCGCCGAACTGACCGACCGCCAATCGGAGTTGAAGGGGTATCCGGAGATCGGCGAGCTGCCCGGCGTCCTGCCGCCGCCCGGCGCGTCGCGCCGCCCCGCGTCCGTCTTCGACCACCACGAGGAGGGGCCGGACGGCCAGTTCGCGCTGCTGTGAGCGCCCTCGGTGGACGCGTGACGTGAACGCCTGACGTGCGCGTCCGACGTGCGCGTCGGCCTGAGCGCCCGGTGCGAGCGCGCGCCGTGGGCGGGGGGCGGAGGCGTCCTCCGGGCCAGCGGCAGATGACAAATGTCCCCTACACGGGGTAAGTACCGCACCATGCGCACTCAGCCACTGCCCCTCGACGGGGTCACCGTCGTCGCCGTCGAGCAGGCCGTCTCCGCCCCCTTCGCCACCCGTCAGCTCGCCGACCTCGGCGCCCGTGTCATCAAGGTCGAGCGCCCGGACGGCGGCGACTTCGCACGGGGTTACGACACCGCCGCGCGCGGGCTCGCCTCGCACTTCGTATGGTGCAACCGGGGCAAGGAGTCCATCGCCGTCGATCTCAAGGATCCGCGCGGCCGGGACATCGTGCGGAGGCTGATCGCGGACGCCGATGTGTTCGTGCAGAATCTGGCCCAGGGCGCCGCCGCCCGGCTCGGTCTGGACGCCGGGACCCTGTGCGCGGAGCATCCGCGCCTGATCGCCGTGGACATCTCCGGATACGGCGCGGACGGCCCCTACTCCGACAAACGGGCGTACGACATGCTCGTGCAGTGCGAGGCGGGGCTGGTGTCGGTGACGGGCACCGCCGAGCGGCCGGTGAAGGCGGGCATTCCGGCGGCCGACATCTCGGCGGCCATGTACGCGTTCTCCGGGGTGCTGGCGGCGCTGCTGCGGCGGGGCGTCACGGGTCGGGGCGGACCGGTGGAGATCTCGATGCTGGAGTCGCTGGCCGAGTGGATGGGGCATCCGCTCCACCACGGGATGCACGGCGGCGAGCCCCCGGAGCGCACGGGTGTGGCGCATGCCGTGATCGCTCCGTACGACGCGTACGCCACCGCCGACGGGGGGCAGGTGCTGCTGGCGGTGCAGAACGACCGGGAGTGGCGGCGCCTGGCCGAACAGGTCCTCGGCCGCCCCGAGCTGGGCTCCGATCCGCTCTTCGCGACGAACACGGCCCGTACGGCGAATCGCGCGAGGACGGACGCGGCGGTGGGCGCGGCGCTGGAGGGGCTCACCACCGAGAACGCGGTCGCCCGGCTGGAGGCGGCGGGCATCGCCTGCGCGCGGCTCAACACCGTGACGGATGTGGCCGCGCATCCGCAGCTCGCGGCGCGCGACCGCTGGCGGGAGGTGGACTCGCCGGCCGGGCCGCTGCGGGCGCTGCTGCCCCCGATCACCCTCCCGGGCGGTCCGCAGACTCCCATGGGCCGGGTCCCGGCGTTGGGCGAGCACACCGACGCCCTGCTGGCGGCCCTGGGCATGAGCGACGCGGGCACGGCCGCGCTGCGCCGGGACGGTGTGGTCGCCTGAGAGACGAGGAGGGAGGCGGGCGAACCGGGCGGAGACCTGGTGGGGACCGGGCGGAAGACCAGGTGGTGGGCCGGACGGGAGACCGGGCGGCGGGATCGCCGCCCGGAGTCTTCGTCGAGGAGCGTGATCGCCTGGGCGCGGGGCCGCACAGGCGGTGACACGTGACGCGGCACACGCGGGAGCGGTGAGCGTGCCGGCCTGACGGCAGCCGAAGGTCAGCGGCGGCTGCCGAAAAGCGTGCGACGCAGCCTCCGCAGCGGGGCGAAGAGAGAGACGCGCCCGCTCCTGCTCCGGCTCCTGTCACGGCCGTCGGTCACATCACGCGCGGTCAGCTCCAGCATCAGCGAGGTCGCCTCGACCGTCTCGCGCTGCGGGACGGCGGGACCGCCGAGCACAGCGAGATGCCTGTCGAGACGTTTGCTCGTCGCTTTGTTCCCACAGGTGATCGCAGGCACACGCGCCCTGCTCCGCACTGTTATCTGTTCCATGTCACTCCCCACCCGTACGACGCACCCGGCCCCGGGCAGGTTAACCCTATCGCCCCGCGGTGACACTCGTGTATCCCGGCCGCAGGATTCACCGCGCCGGTATCCGAGTTGACGGCGATTCGTCGAATCCAGCAGATTCCAGGGCGAGTTGGACAGTTTTGAGCCGTCACCAATCCTTCCGGCGCGCGGCCCCGAATGGCACGCGCAAGGCAACCGAACTCGTTGCTCAGATCGGACGGACGCGATGACCGCTACCAAGCAGAGCGGGTGGAGGCCGGGAAGGCCCCGGATCTTCCGGGGACGCCACAGGGGCCTCGCCGTGCTCACCTGTGGCGCGCTGGCGGCCGGGGCGCTCACCGCCGCCGGCGTGACCGTGCTCACACCGGAGGCGGCCGACGCCTCCAGTCACCGGGAGGCTCCGCTGATATCGGGGCAGCCCCAGTTCGACAACACCGATGTGTACGCGTTCGTCAGCCCCGACAAGCAGGACACGACGACGCTGGTCGCCAACTGGCTGCCCTTCTCGGAGCCCGCGGGCGGGCCGAACTTCTTCAAGTTCGCCGAGGACGCCCAGTACGACATCAACATCGACAACGACGGTGACGCCCAGGCCGACCTGGTCTACCGGTGGACGTTCACGGACCACATCAGGAACGGGGAGACGTTTCTCTACAACACCGGGCCCGTGACCAGCCTCGACGACCCGGACCTCAACGTCACGCAGACCTACGACATCGATCTGCTCCGGATGAACGGCCACCGGGTGCACTCCACGATCAAGATCGCCGATGACGCCAGGGTCGCGCCCTCCCATGTGGGCAAGGCGTCCATGCCCGAGTACGCGACCTTGCGCGATCAGGCGATCCACCGGCTGCCCAGCGGCATCACCGCGTTCGCGGGGCAGGCCGACGACCCCTTCTTCCTGGATCTGCGGGTCTTCGATCTGCTGTACGGCGGCGATCTCTCCGAGGTCGGCAACGACACCCTCAAGGGCTACAACGTCAACACCGTCGCCCTGCAGATACCGAGCCGCTATCTGCGCCAGGCCGAGGAGCAGCCGGTCATCGGCGTCTGGTCGACGACCCGGCGCAAGACGGCGAGCGGCGGGTTCGCACAGGTCTCCCGGCTGGGGATGCCGCTGGTCAACGAGGTCGTCATTCCCCTCAAGGACAAGGACAGGTTCAACGCCTCGTCGCCTTGGAACGACGCCGACTTCCTGAAGTCCGTGACCAAACCGGAGCTGCCGAAGCTGATCGAGGCCGTCTACAAGATCAAGGCCCCGGCCGAGCCGCGCGACGATCTGGTGTCGGTCTTCCTCACCGGGGTCAAGGATCTGAACCAGCCGCCCGGCGTTCGGCCGGCCGAGGCGCTGCGGCTCAACACCTCCGTCAAGCCGGCCGCCGAGCCCAAGCGGCTGGGCGTGCTCGACGGCGACAACGCCGGATTCCCCAACGGGCGCAGGCTCGGCGACGATGTGATCGATATCGCGCTCCAGGTGATGGAGGGCGAGCTGGTGGGCTCGGAGAACGACCTGGGCGACGCGGTGGACGCCAACGACCAGGAGTTCGGGGCGAACTTCCCCTATGTCGGGCTGCCGACCGCGGGTTCGCGCGGGCCGACGGCCAAGGCGGGCGACTCGCGCAACGCGCTGAACGGCGGCGCCGCGCTGTCGTCGGCTTCGGGCGACGGCGGGAACGAGACCCTGCTGATCACTTCGGTCGGCGGCGCGGTGGCCGGAGTGCTGCTGATCGGCGCGGGCCTGTCCTGGTGGCGCAGGCAGAGGCGGAGCACGGGCTACTCCTGACGGCCGTCCTTCAACCACTGTGACGGGGCGGGCGGGCCAGGGCTGCGGGGCGCCGACACCCCGTGAGGAGGCGGCCCCGGCCCGCCCATGACGGCCCGTGACATGCCTCCCGTCCGCCCGAAGGCCCGGACCCGGGTCCCGAAAGCCGGTCCCGAAAGCCAGTCCCGAAAGCCTGCCCCTGACGCTTGTCCGGCGGGCGGCCCGGCATCCCGCGACGGGCGATCCGTCGCGGCACCCGGCCCGGACGCCCTCCGGTGCCGGAACACCCGTTCCGGCAGGGCCCATCCGGGCCTCCGTCCAGCCGACAACCCGACCCGAGAGGACCGCGAGAGATGTCTCAGCAGACCGGCGAAGCCACCCGAGCACCACGGGGCGGCCCGCGGCGGCGGGTCGCCGTCGGGCTGGGAGCCGTCGGGGTGGCGCTGGCCATCAGCGCGGGGGCCGTCGTGCTGGGCGGCGGCGAAGGGGGGCCGCCGGGGCCTCGGGGTCCCGCGGGCGGTGTCGCCGGGCCCGCGGGACCCGGCCTCCGCTCGCTGGAGGCCCATCTGAAGCGGCAGCCCAAGGACGCCGAGGGCTGGGCCGCGCTCGGCACCGCGTATGTGGAGCGGTCGCGGACCTCCGGCGACCCCGGCGGCTATCCGCGCGCCGAGGACGCCTTCGAGCGGTCGCTGGGGCTCCGGCCCGGCGGCAACGACACGGCGCTGGCCGGGCGGGCCGCACTGGCCGCGGCCCGGCACGACTTTCCCGCCGCGCTCGAGGACGCCGAGGCGGCCGTCGCCGTCAACCCGTACAGCGAGCAGGCTCTCGCCGTGCGCATCGACGCGCTCGTCGAACTCGGGCGCTACGACCAGGCGCTGAGCGCCGCCGAGGAGGCCGATCTGAAGCGGCCCGGCGTCCCGGTGTTCACCCGGCTCGCGTATGTGCTCGAACTGCGCGGCGACGCCGTGGAAGCCGACCGGGTGCTGAAGCTCGCCCTGAAGTCCGCGAACGCTTCGGGGGACATCGCTTACGTGGCCACCGCGCTCGGGCAGCTCGCCTGGTCGCGGGGTGAGTACGACACCGCGCTGAAGCACTGCGCCACCGCGCTGCGGGCCGAGCCCGGAAACCTCCCGGCGCAGGAGTGCCGGGCCCGGACGCAGACCGCGCAGGGCAGGACGGCGGAGGCGATCCGGACGTACGAGAGGATCGTGGCGCGCCATCCGCTCCCCGGTCGGCTGGTGGCGCTCGGCGAACTGTACGAGGCCGCGGGGGATCAGGAGCGGGCCGACCGTCAGTACGCGCTGATCGGCACCTGGACGACGCTGGCCCGCGCGGGCGGGGTGAATCCGGATCTGGACACCGCGCTCGCCGCGGCCGACCACGGCGACCGCGCCGTCGCGCTGACGGCCGCCCGCGCCGAGTGGCAGCGGCGGCGGACCGTACACACGGCGGACGCGCTCGCCTGGGCCCTGTACCGCGCCGGAAAGCCGGAGGAAGCACTTCCGTACGCCCGGAAGGCCACGGCCACCGGCTACCGGAATGCACTCTTCCTCTACCACCGGGGTGTGATCGAGCGGGCCTCGGGCGACGGGACGGCCGCCCGCCGGACACTTACCAACGCGCTGAAGCTGAATCCCCGCTTCTCCCCGCTCGGCGCACCCGAGGCCGAGCGCGCCCTCAAGGGGCTGTCATGAGGGGGACGGAGGCCATGAGGAAAGGGAAGGGCGCCGGAAAGGGGCGGATCGTGAGGAACCGTATCGCCGTCGTAGGACTCCTCGCCGCCGGGGTGTTCCTGCTCCTCGCGGGAACGGCGGTCGCCCATCCGCTCGGGAACTTCACCGTCAACCGATACGACGGACTCGTGGTCGCCCCCGGCGAGCTGAGGGTCGACCATGTCGAGGACTTGGCCGAGATCCCCACGGCCCAGGTGGACCCCGCCGCCCACGCGCCGGAGAGGCTGCCCGCGTGGGCCCGTGCCCGGTGCGAGACAGCGGCACGGGAGGGGCGCGTCGAGGTGAACGGGCGCTCGGTGGCGCTGCGCGCGGGCGCGAGCCGCGCCGAACTGCGCCCCGGACAGGCCGGGCTGCCGACCCTGCGGGTCGAGTGCCGGCTCACGGCCCGCCTCCCGGACGGCGCGGCGGCGATCGTCTTCACGGCGGCCGGAGTCGACGGCGGCCCCGGCTGGCGGGAGATCACGGCGCGCGGCGACCGTATGACGCTCGAGAAGTCCGATGTGCCCGAGAAGTCGCTGTCCCGGCGGCTGACCGACTACCCGGAGGACCGGCTGTCCTCACCGCCCGACGCCGGGGCGGCCGGGCTGACCGCGGTCGCGGGCGGGCCCGCGCTGAGCGCGGGGGACGGCGAAGGCGGTGAGGAGAGCGGGGAAGGCGGTGCCGCGTCGGTACTCCCCCGTGGCGCGGACCGCTGGACCCAGGCCCTCACCGGACTCGTCGAGCGCCGTGAACTCACCCTCCCCTTCGCCTCCCTCGCGATCGCGATCTCCGTCGGCCTGGGCGCGATGCACGCTCTCGCGCCCGGCCACGGCAAGACGCTGATGGCCGCTGCGGCCACTGCGGGCGGGCGCGACTCCGTACGGGACGTGCTGGCGCTCGGAGCCTCGGTGACGGTCACCCATACGCTCGGGGTGTTCGCGCTGGGGGCGCTGGTGGCGGCGGGATCGGCCGCCGCGCCGTCGGTGGTCGCGTGGCTGGGGGTGGCGAGCGGCGCGCTGGTCGCGGCGGCCGGAGCCGCGCTGGTACGCAGGGCCTGGCGCCGCCGGGGCCGGACCGGCCACCTCCATCGCCACGGAAGCGGGCGCCGGCACGGGCGGGGCGAAGGGCACGGCGACGCGCCTCACGGCCACGGGCACGGGCACGGGCACGGGCGAGGCGAAGGGCACGACCACGGGCCTCACCGCCATGGCCACGCGCATGGGGAACACGGGCACGGGCACAGCCACTCGCACAGCCACGAGCGGCGGGGGCTGCGCGGCACGCTCCTCCTCGGGTTCGCGGGCGGCATGGTCCCCAGCCCCTCGGCCGTCGTGGTCCTGGTCGGCTCGGCGGCGCTCGGCCAGGCATGGTTCGGCTTCCTCCTCGTCCTCGCGTACGGAGCCGGGCTGGCGCTCACTCTCGCCGTCGCGGGCTTCGTGGTCGTGCGGGTCGGCGGGCGGTTCGCCCGGCGGCTCGCGGATCGGCGGCGGCCCGGCGGACGTCTCTTCTTCCTCGCCCGTCGCGCCGCTCCGCTCGGAACGGCGTTCGCGGTCTTCGTCCTCGGTTGCGGATTGGTGTTCAGGGGGGCCGCAGCGGCCTGGAGTTGAGCTAGCTTGGAATGGTTTCCACCGGGATTCCACGAGATGCCGTACTGCTGCTACGGATGGGGGCTCGCGTGCCCGAGAATCAACTGATAGCCGGGCGTTACCGGTTGCTGAGCCCGCTGGGCGAAGGCGGGATGGGCGTGGTGTGGCGCGCCCGTGACGAAGTGCTGGGCCGGGAGGTCGCCGTCAAGGAGGTACGGGCCCCGGCCGGGCTCGGCGCCGCGGACGAACGCCGCCTGTACCAGCGGCTGGAGCGGGAAGCATGGGCCGCGGCCCGGATCTCGCACCGCAATGTGGTGACCGTCTTCGACGTGGCCACCGAGAACGGCCGCCCCTGGATCGTCATGGAGCTGATCCGCGGGCTCTCCCTGGCCGATGTGGTGGAGTCGGAGGGTCCGCTCACCCCGCAGCGTGCCGCGCGTATCGGGGCCGAGGTGCTGGCGGCGCTGCGCGCCGCGCACGAGTCGGGCGTGCTGCACCGGGACGTCAAGCCGGGCAATGTCCTCATCGCCAACGACGGCCGGGTGGTGCTCTCCGACTTCGGCATCGCGGTGGTCGAGGGGACGTCGAATCTGACGATGACGGGCGAGCTGATCGGCTCGCCCGAGTTCCTCGCCCCCGAACGGGCCCTCGGGCGTACGCCGGGACCCGAATCGGATCTCTGGTCGCTCGGAGTGCTGCTGTACGCGGCGGTGGAGGGCATCTCCCCGTTCCGGCAGAACACTCCGCTGAGCACGCTGCGTGCCGTGGTCGACGAGGAGTTGCCGCCGCCGCGCCGGGCCGGTGAGCTGGCGCCGGTGATCGCCGGGCTGCTGCGCAAGGAGCCGTCGGAGCGGCTCTCGGCCCGGGAGGCCGAGCGGATGCTGCGGGTGGTGGGCGCGGGAGGGACCGCGCGTACGGCGGTGCCGCCGCCGGGACCGTACAGTCCGACGGTCTCCGCCCCGACGCCGACGGTCGCACCGGAACCGGGCCGGACCGCGGCGAGCCCGACCGCGCCGACGCCTATGCCGATGGGCGGTGGCCCGGCGACGGTGACGACCGGTGGGGGACGACAGCCGCGTTCGAAGCGGTCGACGGCCGCCATCGCGGCGGGGTTGGCCATGCTGCTGCTGGCCGGCGCCGGCCTGGCCTGGGCACTCGCCGACCGCGACGACGGCCGGAAGAAACAGAGCTCCAGCGCCTCCCCTCTCACGCCGAAGGCGGGCCCGTCGTCCACCCCCAGCGCCACATCCAGTGCGTCGGGCGGCGACGGCGGCGGGAGCACCACCCCCTCGAACGCCGGCGCCGATGGAGGGCGGAGCGGGAGCGGAGGCGACGGGTCCACGACCGGCGGAGGCGGCGACAACCGGCCGCAGACGGTCACGGTGCACGCCGAGGCCCGCCGGAGCGGTTACTCGGGCCGCTGCCCCTTCTCCGCGCACGAGGGCCCGGACTTCGTGGCGCGGATCACAGTGGGGCGTACGCCCGCCACCGTCGAGTACCGCTGGACGACCGAGAGCGGCGACGGTTCCGGATCCGGCTGGAAGACGCTCCGCTTCGGGTCGGGCGACGGCAGGGCGAAGACGGTCGGGCACAGCGAGCTGACGTACAAGCCGCACGAGACGCACCGCGACCGGATACGGGTGGAAGTCCGCAGTCCGGTCGAGGCGCGTTCGAACTGGGTGGCCTTCTACGTCACCTGCGAGCAGGAGCCCTCACCGGACGGTCCGACGGAGCAGGACTCCTACTCGCCGAACGCGCGGTCCGAGCAGGACTCCTACTCACCGAACGCGCGGTCCGAGCAGGACTCCTACTCACCGAACGCGCGGTCGGAACAGGACTCCTACCCGCCGAACACCGAGCCGGAGCCGGCGACGCTCAGACGTGCGAGGTGAGAACGCGCAGATAGCCCTTGGACTGGCCGGCCGCCGTGGGGTGGTACGACTCGCCGGGGTCGAGCAGGTTCACGCTGTGGAGCCAGGGCGAACCGGAGCAGATCTCGTGCCCGGCGAAGGCGGTGACGACCTCCGCGAACGTGTAGCCGTGGTCGGCCGCCCGCTTGGCGATGGCGGTGTTCAGGTGGTCCGCCGCCGCGTTGACGGCTGAACGTTCCCGCTCGCTGAGCCCGCCGGCGCAGCTGCCGCCGAGCCGGTAGAAGCGGGGGTAGCCGAGGACGACGACATCCGCCGACGGGGCCTTGGCCCTGATCGCCCGGTACACGCCGTCGAGCCGTCCGGGCAGCGTCGTGTTCACGTACGAGCGCGCCTGTTTGATCCGGTTGAGGCAGGCGGTCTCGGACTGGAGTACGCAGGTGGTCATGACATCGGAGAAGCCGGCGTCGTTGCCGCCGACGGTGAGGGAGACGAGGTCGGTGTCGGCGCTGAGGGGACCGAGCTGGCTCGCGGTGACATCACCCGTACGAGCGCCCGAGCAGGCGGTGAACGCGAACGACGAGGGTGAATTCCTGGCGGCCCAGAGCTTGGGGTAGGCGCGGGTGCTGCGCTTGCACGAGCCGCCGGCGCTGTCGTAGGCGCCGGCTCCGACGCCTGATGAGTAGGAGTCGCCCAGCGCCGCGTAGTCGAGGTCGAGGTCGTTTCCGGCGGCCTGCGCCGGGCCCGCTCCGGTGAGAGCGAGGACGGCGCCGAGGAGCAATGCGGATGAGAAGGCCGCGATTCGGGACAGTTTCATGGAACCTCCCTTTAGCAGGATCTCTGCCACAACTTTCGTAGCAGTCCGCGCGGTTGATTGAAAGTGTCCATGACAAAATCGCCGTTCCGCTTCTTGACGGAATCCCGCGCACTCAGCAGCATGCGCTCATCAGTACGAGGAACCGACACCAGGCGCCGCAGGAGCAAATCCGGTCATGCAGGGCATCAGAGACAAGCCGCGAGGAGTCGGAAATGACCTTCCGCCGCTCCTCGCCGGTGTGGCATTCGCCATATCAGGCACGGGAATCGCCTTGGCACTTACCGACGTAGATTCGCCCCTCCGCGCGCCTTTTATCCTCTTTTTTCTCTTCGTCGGACCCGCCTCCGGCCTATACGCCGCACTGGAAAAGCTTGATCCGCCGACCCGCGTCGCGGCGTCCGCCGCCGGTGCGGTCGGCATCGATCTGGCGGTCGCCGGGGCGCTTTCCGCCCTGGAGGTGTTGACCGTGGACGGCGGAGTGACCGCTATCGTGGTAGTAACCGCACTGTTGTTCCTGTGGACGGTGAGGGGAAGCCGGAACGGGCGACCCCGCATGGCCCGAGGAACGGACCGCGCCGACCGGGGTCTCAGCGAGGAGAAACCGGAACGTATCGGACCGTTTGAGCGGTTGCGGAAGACGATCAAAGAAAACCGGTCGGGACGGTCACGCAACTGACCACCAAATCGGTATCAAAAATGTAAAAACCAAGACCACGTTCCTGGGCTTGTCATACAGTCGCAAACATCAATACCGTCATACATCCGCCCGCAATGGTCCATCGACAAGCGGCTCTAGGGGAGGGCTCAAGCGTCGCGATGGCCCGGAGTGGGTGGGCGCGGTAGGGGGGTGCCGTGCTCGGTTTTCGTGCTCTTACCGAGGCGTGCCGCGCGGCCAGTTCTGCAACTCACCCGACCTGCACGGAGTGCTGCTCCGGCATGGGCGGATGAGAAGTAACCCCCCTTTAAACCGGACACTCATCCGGATCGCCCGGGGGCGGGCGGTCCACCGGTGGAGAGGGAAAACAGACCCATGAGTTCAGTCCTGCGCCCGGCTACTCCGGGGCAAGATCAGAAAGCGACCACAGCCGGCCTCAGCGTGCGGATCCCGCACCAGCCGACGGCGGAGAACGCGGAGAGCCGTTACCGTCCGATCTCTTCCCATCTGGCGATCACACCGCCCGTGAGCGTGGTGATCCCCGCCATGAACGAGGCGGAGAACCTTCCGCACGTCTTCAAGACCCTGCCCGACTGGATTCACGAAGTCGTCCTGGTCGACGGGAACTCCACGGACGACACGGTCGAGGTCGCCCGTTCGCTGTGGCCCGACGTCAAGGTCGTGAAGCAGGCCGGCAAGGGCAAGGGGGACGCCCTGATCAGCGGGTTCGCCGCCTGCACCGGGGACATCATCGTGATGGTCGACGCCGACGGCTCCGCCGACGGCAACGAGATCGTGTCCTATGTCTCGGCCCTGGTCTCCGGCGCCGACTTCGCCAAGGGCTCCCGCTTCGCCAACGGCGGCGGCACCGACGACATGACCTTCATCCGCAAGATGGGCAACTGGGCCCTGTGCACCGTCGTCAACGCCAAGTTCGGTGCCAGATACACCGACCTCTGCTACGGATACAACGCTTTCTGGAAGCACTGCCTCGACGACATCACCCTCGACTGCACCGGCTTCGAGATCGAGACCCTGATGAACATCCGGGTCGTGAAGGCCGGGCTGCGCGTCCAGGAGGTCCCGAGCCACGAGTACAACCGCATCCACGGCGTCAGCAACCTCAGCGCCGTGCGCGACGGGATCCGCGTCCTCAAGGTCATCCTCAAGGAGAAGGGTGTGACCCGCGCCGCACGCCGTCGCGGCGCGGGCACGCTCGGGGTGAAGGTCGCGCGAGGAGAGGCGTCTTGAGCGACCACCGTTTCTCGGTGGTGATCTGCGCCTACACCGAGGACCGCTGGGAGGACATCCTCGCGGCGGTCGACTCGGTGCGGAACCAGTCGCTGCCCGCACTGGAGACGCTCCTCGTGGTGGATCACAATCAGGCGCTGCTGGAGCGGCTCGCCCGGGAGTACAAGGAACAGGGGCCGGACGCGGGCTCCGTGGCCGAGGGCGCGGAGGTGCGGGTGCTCGCCAACGCCGGCCCCCGCGGTCTCTCCGCGGGCCGCAACACCGGCATCGCCGCCGCCCGTGGTGAGTTCGTCGCCTTCCTCGACGACGACGCCGTGGCCGAGCGCGACTGGCTGCGGTACTTCGCCGAGGGATACGACGACCCGGCCGTGATGGCGGTCGGCGGACGGACCGACGCCGCCTGGGCGTCGGGACACCGGCCCGCCTGGTTCCCCGACGAGTTCGACTGGGTCGTGGGCTGTACGTACCGGGGGCTGCCCCCCGGCAAGGTACGGGTCCGCAATGTGCTCGGCGGGAACGCCTCCTTCCGGCGTACCGCGTTCGACGCCGCGGGCGGCTTCGCCACCGGCATCGGGCGCGACGGCGACAAGCGTCCGCTGGGATGCGAGGAGACCGAGCTCTGCATCCGCCTCGCCAAGGCGATGCCCGAGGCGGTCCTCCTCATCGACGACCGCGCCGTCATCCACCACAAGGTGCCTGCCGCCCGCGAGCGGTTCGCCTACTTCCGTACCCGTACCTACGCCGAGGGTCTGTCCAAAGCACTGGTGGCCAAGAGCGTGGGCGCGGGCAAGGGGCTGGAGTCGGAGCGCCGGTACACGACCCGGGTGCTGCCCGCCGGGGTGGTGCGCGGGCTGCGGGACGCCGCGCGTGGCCGCCGGGGCGGCGCGGGGCGCGCGGGCGCGATCATCGCCGGGGTCGCCGCGGCGGCGGGCGGCTATGTGGTGGGAACCACACGCGCGCGCAAGGGCGGTGTGACGTTCTCGTCGGGCCCCATCGAGCCGCTGCCCGTCAGCGGCGCGGCAGCGGGCGGGAAGACATGAGCCAACCCGTACCCGTACTGATGTACCACGCGGTCGCCCACTCCCCCGCGCGGGAGACACTGGGCCTGTCGGTCACGCCCGTAGCCTTCGCCGACCAGATGGAGATGCTGGGCGAGCGCGGCTTCACCCCGATCACCACCACGGAGCTGGGCGAGTGCTGGCGGTCGGGCGGCAGCCGTCCGCTGCCTCCCCGTCCGGTTCTCATCACCTTCGACGACGGCTACGAGGGCGTGCACCGGCACGCCCTCCCCGTCCTGGCCAAGCACGGTTTCGCGGCCACCCTCTTCGTCTCGACCGGCTGGCTGCGGGGAGAGCACGACGAGGGCGGCGCCATCGACACCATGCTCGACTGGGACCAGGTACGGGAACTGGCGGCGGGCGGCACCGAGATCGGCGGCCACACGCACAGCCACCCGCAGATGGACCAGCTCGACGACGAGCGGCTGCGGTACGAGACCGTCCGCTGCCGCGACATCATCGCGGACGAAGTGGGCGTCACACCCCTCTCCTTCGCCTATCCCTACGGCTACTCCAGCCGCCGGGTCCGCACCACGGTCCGGGCGGCGGGCTTCACACAGTCGTTCGCCGTGGGCAACGCGCTCGCCCGGACCTCACAGGGCCCGTACGCCATCGAGCGGGTCACCGTACGGCGCAGCACCGGCGTCGAAGAATTCGAGCGGCTGATCGAAGGACGGGCCATCGGCCGGAACTTCGCCAAGGATCGTGCGCTGACCAAGGGCTACGCGGCGGTGCGGCGGACGCGCAGGGCCGTCACGCTGATCCGCCGGACGGCGACCGGCCCGGCCGGGGACTGACGGGCACAGCACTCGCGCGCGGGCCGCGCCTCGAGCGTCGTGCCCGCCCGGGCCCACCGGGGCTGCCGCCGGACGCGCGGCCCCGGAACAAAACTCCGTGCGGCACGCGGTCCCGTGCCGGATCATGGGGCGCATGTCCGCCGCCCAGCCTCATGACGCGCTCCCGATCCGCCTCAACATCGACGACAACGATTCGCCTTCGGACGTCATCGACTCGCTGTTCCTCGGCCGTTTCGCCACGGGTGAGCAGCCTCACTCCCACAGCACCACCATCGACCGCGTCAAGCCCGGGGCCGCGCTGCTGCCGCCTTCGGCGACCGTGCTGCGCGCCGCACGCGACGACGACCGCAGCGCCTGGCTGGCGGAGGGCGAGGGCTGGACGCTGCTCGTCTCCCGCTGGAACCGGGGCGCCGATGTGACGGTGAGCGCCGTCACAGCCGAACTCGCCGAGGAGATCCTCCAGCAGACGACGAAGGAGGCGGCCGACGAACCCGAGCCCCAGCCCGAGAACGTCACGATGGGGTTCTGGTACGTCTCCCCGCGCCGTGGTCCGCACCGCACCACCCGGCAGATCTCGGCGGGCACATGGGAGGAGGTCCGGGCCAACTACACGGCGCCGGTCGCCGACGCGATGGACGGTCTGATGAAGGTCACACCCGACGACATCGCGGGCCGGCTGCTGCTGCTCCACGGTCCGCCCGGCACCGGCAAGACCTCGGCCCTGCGGACGCTGGCGCGCTCCTGGCGCGACTGGTGCCAGGTCGACTGCGTCCTCGACCCCGAGCGGCTCTTCAGCGACGTCGGCTATCTGATGGACATCGCGATCGGGGAGGACGAGGGGACGGCGAAGGGCCGCTGGCGGCTGCTCCTGCTGGAGGACTGCGACGAGTTGATCCGCGGCGAGGCGAAGCACACGGCGGGCCAGGCGCTGTCCCGGCTGCTGAACCTCACGGACGGTCTGCTCGGCCAGGGCCGCAATGTCCTCGTCGGCGTCACGACCAACGAGGACCTGGAGCGGCTGCACCCGGCCGTGGTCCGTCCCGGTCGCTGCCTGGCACGGATCGAGGTGGGTCCGCTGACGCGCGAGGAGTCGGTGAGATGGCTGGGCTCGGAGGAGGGGGTGGGCCGGGAGGGGTCGACGCTGGCGGAGCTGTACGCGCTGCGGCGGGGTACGAGTCCGGCGTCCGTCCCCGGCCCGTCGCCGTCGGCGGACGCGGGCCTGTATCTGTGACGGGTCCGCGCCCGCGGGTGCGGACCCGCGTCCCACACACGCCAGTAGGCAGAAGAGCCGGCCACGCCCCCGCGTTCGTTTCCGTGACCGGTGTCGCGTAGGCGGTCGGGGGCCCGCCGGGACTCCCCCGAGGGGGGCGGATCGCAGGGGTCACCGGTCGTAGGAGACCCGGAGCGCGTCCTCCACCGCCGCCCGGGCTTCCTCCCGGCTGAGGCCCAGCCGTTTCGCCCGCTCGGCGAAGACTCCCGCCGCGGCGGCGACCTCCCGTTCGGCGGCGTCGCCGGCCGCCGCGACGAACGTGCCGTGGCGGCCACGGGTCTCGATGACTCCGTCCGACTCCAGCGCTCGGTACGCCTTGGCGACGGTGTTGGCCGCGAGCCGGAGGTCCTCCGCGAGGCCGCGTACGGTCGGGAGCCGGTGGCCCACCGGCAGCGCACCGGAACGGGCGAGTTCGGAGATCTGGATCCGGAGTTGTTCGAAAGGCGCGACGCCCGAACCGGCGTCGATCGCGATCTTCAAGGTCACGCTCAGGATTCTCCCCCATGAAGATGAGAGGCAGTTCACATGAGCGTCGGCACGTCCGTCGAAGTCCGCCTGGTCAAGGCGGGCAGGACCAAGATCGGCTACCCGGCCGCGGTGATCGCCGACGACGGGAGTCATCTGGTGGTCCGCGCGCCCTGGGCTCGGGAGGGTGTGCGGGACTTCGGGTTCGTGCGCTTCGAGCCGGGCGATGTGTTCACCGAGCACTACTGGCGCGACCGGTGGTACGCGGTGAAGGAGGTACGCACCGGGGACGGCACGCTCAAGGGCTGGTACTGCGATGTCACCAGGCCCGCCGGGCTGAACGGCTCCGTGCTCACCGTCGTCGACCTGGAACTCGATCTGTGGGTGTCGGCCGACGGCTCCCGGCTGCTCCGGCTGGACGAGGACGAGTTCGCCGACAGCGGGCTCGCCACGACCGACCCGGAGGCCGCGGCCCGTGCGGTGGAGGCGCTGGACGAGTTGGAGGCACGGGCCCGCCGGGGCGGACTGGCCGAGCTGCTCCGGTACGGAGCCTGACGTCGTGCGGGGTGGGTCGGCGGGTGGGCGCACGGCGCGGCTCACAGCGGATGCCGTCCTGTCCTCCCTCCGGGCGCACGCGGACGATCCCGGCAAGGCGGCGATGAGCCCACCCCTCGGCCTGCGGGCCGAGGGGTGGGCGGTGGGGGGAGAGGGAGGGTTGGGGGACCCTCCCGCGGGGGGAGAGGGAGGGTTGGGGGACCCTCCCGTGGGGAGAGAGGGAGGGTTGGGGGTCCCTCCCAGGCTTGTGGGTCACGGGTGTGGCCGTCGTGTCCGGGGTTGACGGGACGGCCTTCAGGCGACCGCCTTCCGGTAGTGGATGCGGTGGTACCGCCCGTCGACGCGCCGGGCTTCCATCTCGTACCCGTACCGCGCGTACATGTTCTGGCTCTCCCACATCAGGGTGTTCGTGTAGAGCCGGATCTCTCCGAGCCCCAGGTCCCGCGCCCGTTTCTCCGCGAGTGCCAGCAGGGCGCGGCCGAGGCCGGTCCCCCAGGCGTCCGGGTGGACGGCGATCGACTTGAGGAAGAGATGGTCGCGGTGGGGAACGAGCACGAGGACGCCTCGTACGGGGTCGCCGGCGACGAACACCCGCCCCGCCGCCACATCGGCGGCGTGGTCCGCCTTCATGGGGGCGGGCACGACTCCGATCCGGTCGATGTAGTGGTGGTAGGCCGCGTCGGTCACGCACTTCACCAGGAGCACATCTGCGGGGGCGGCGGGGCGAGTGTCCATGTTCACACCGATGCTTGACGACGGCGCATGATCAGCTTCTTCAACAAGGGCCAGGCGAGCAGGACGAGGATCACGGCGTACACCGTGACCGAGAAGGCCGTGTTGAACAGACCGGAGAAGCTGCCGTCGCTGATCTGGAGCGCGCGGCGCATCTGCAGTTCGGCGGCCGGACCGAGGATCACTCCGATTACCGCGGGCAGCACGGGAAGTCCGTACCGCCGCATCCCGAAGCCGATCAGACCGATGATCAGCAGGATGACGAGATCGAGTGCTTCGCCGCCGACGGCGTACGCGCCGACGCCGGCGAAGAAGAGGATTCCCGCGTAGAGGTACGGGCGGGGGATGCGGAGCAGCTTCGCCCAGACCGGGGCGAGCGGCAGGTTCAGCGCGAGCAGCAGCACCATGCCGATGAAGAGCGAGGCGAGCAGGCCCCAGACGAGGTCGGGCTCGCGCTCGAAGAGGAGCGGTCCGGGCTGGATGCCGTACTGCTGGAACGCGGCGAGCATCACGGCGGCGACGGCCGTGGTCGGCAGGCCGAGTGTGAGCAGCGAGCCCATGGTGCCCGCCGCGGAGGCGGACGCCGCCGACTCGGGTCCCGCCACGCCCTCGATCGCGCCCTTGCCGAACTCCTCCTTGTGCTTGGACAGCCGCTTCTCGGTGACGTACGACAGGAAGGTCGGGATCTCCGCGCCGCCCGCCGGGATCGCCCCGAAGGGAAAGCCGATGGCGGGGCCGCGCAGCCAGGACTTCCAGGTGCGGCGTACATCGGACTTGGCGAGCCAGGGGCGGCCGACGGGTATGGACGCGCCCTGGTTCCGGCGCAGATGGGCGGCGACCCAGAGCGCCTCGCCGATGGCGAAGAGTCCGACCGCGACGATGACGACGTCGACGCCGTCGACGAGCTGGAGCGAGCCGAAGGTGAGCCGCTGCTGGCCGGCCTGGTCGACGCCGACGAGCCCGATGGTGAGGCCGATGAGCAGGGAGGCCAGGCCGCGGATACGGGAGGAGCCGAGGACCGAGGTGACCGCGATGAAGGCCAGCACCATGATGGCGAAATAGTCGGCCGAGCTGATGTCGACGGCGAGTTCGGCGATCTTGGGGGCGAGGGCGACGAGCAGGATCGTGCCGATTATGCCGCCGGCGAAGTGGCCGATCGCGGCGGCGGCGAGAGCCTGCGCGCCGCGCCCCGACTTCGCCATGGGGTTGCCCTCGATCGCGGCGACGACGGCCGCGCTCTCCCCTGGTGTGTTGAGCAGGATGGAGGTGGTGGAGCCGCCGAACATCGCCCCGTAGTAGATGCCGGCGAACATGATGAACGCGGCGGTCGGCTCCAGCCCGTAGGTCACGGGCAGCAGCAGGGCGACCGCCATGGCCGGACCGATGCCCGGCAGTACGCCGATGGCGGTGCCGAGCAGTACGCCGACCGCCGCCCAGAGGAGATTCATCGGGGTCAGCGCGGTGCCGAAGCCGTCGAGGAGCAGATTGAATGAGTCCACTGGCTACAGCACCCCCATGAGCGGGCCGCCCGGCAGGGGAACGCCGAGCAGGTCGTTGAAGACGTAGTACGTGAAGAGGGAGAGCACGGAGGCGATCAGCGGGTCGCGGGTGAAGTGCCTGCTGCCGAGGGCGAACGCGGCGCCCCAGAAGAGCAGGGCGCCGGCGATGGGGAAGCCGATCGGGCCGATGAGCACGGCGAAGGCGAGGAAGACCCCGGTGAGGAGGAGGACGGTCTGCCAGTCGCTGGGTTCGCTCAGGTCGACGTCCTCGCCGCCTTCCGCCTCTCCGCGTCCGCCGCGCAGGACGTCGGCGGCGAGCAGCAGGGCGACGAGCAGCAGGCCGATGCCGATGACGACGGGCACGGTCTTGGGGCCGACGGGGCCGCGCTGGGTGATGTCGACGTCCATGGTGAGCGCGTCCGAGAGGACCAGTACCCCGAGGGCGAGCAGCAGTACGCTGACGCCGAGTTCGGAGTGTTCGCGCAGCCAGGACCGGCCGGGACCGGCCGATCGGACGGAGGTCTCCGCCGACTGCGAGGTGGGAGTTTCCTGCGAGTTCACAATCCCAACTCCTTCAGCACGGTGTCCACGCGCTTGTTCTGCTCCTTGAGGAAGTCACCGAACTTCTCACCGGTGAGGAAGGCGTCGCTCCAGCCGTTCTTCGTCAGCGACTCCTTCCACTCGTCGGAGGCGTGCAGCTTCTCGACCAGGGTGATCAGCTTTTCGCGCTCGGCGTCGGAGATCCCGGGCGGGGCGACGATGCCGCGCCAGTTGGTGAACTCGGTGTCGAGCCCGGCTTCGCGGAGGGTGGGGGCGTCCAGGCCGGGGACCCGCTTGGGGCCGGTGACGGCGAGCAGCCGCAGCTCGCCGGATTTGATCTGGTCGAGGTACTCGCCGACGCCGGAGACGCCGAAGGCGACGTTGTTGCCGAGGATGGAGGAGAGCAGTTCGCCGCCGCCGTCGAAGGCGATGTAGTTGACGGTCTTGGGGGATATCCCGGCGGCCTGGGCCATCAGCATGGGCGCGAGGTGGTCGGGCCCGCCCGGCGAGGAACCCCCGCCGACCGGCAGCTTGCCGGGGTTCTTCTTCCAGGCGGTGAGCAGGTCCTGGATGGTCTTGTACGGGGAGTCCTTGGAGACGACCACGATGTCCTGCTCTTCGGTGAGCCGGGCGATCGGGGTGGTGTCGGAGAGCGTCTTGGGGGCCTTGTTGGTGTGTACGGCTCCGACGACGCCGAGGCCCATGGACATGGCGAGCCGGCCGTTGCCGTGTTCGCTCACCAGGCGGGCCAGTCCGACGGTGCCGCCCGCTCCGGGCAGGTTGAACACCTCGATGTTGTGGGTCAGCCCGGCGTCCTCGGCGTTCCTGGCCGCCGTGCGCGCGGTGATGTCGTAGCCCCCGCCGGGGGTGTTGGGAACCATGAACCGCAGACCGGGGATCTGGGTGCCGGTGTCGGAGTCGCCGCCGGTGTCGAGCAGGGGCGGCCCCACGATCACCAGCAACGCCGCCCCGAGCAGGGCGAGGGGAGTGCGCAATCGCACGTGGGCCGCCTTTCGGTAGGGGAAGGTGTGAGGTGGCCCACATGTTGCCTGTGCGTTAACGAAGTGTCTCTCTTCCGGAATCAACGGACGTTGTGGTCGTTGTGGTCGCGCCCTAGCGTGATCCCGTGATGAATGTGCTGGTGGTGGATGACGACTTCATGGTCGCCAAGCTGCACAGCCGCTATGTGTCGGCCACGGAGGGGTTCCGGGTCGTCGGAGTGGCCCATAACGGGGCAGAAGCCCTCCGTGCGGCGGAGCGGTCGCGGCCGGATCTCGTCCTGCTCGACATCTATCTCCCCGATATGGACGGGCTCAGTGTGCTGCGTGAGCTGCGTGCGGCCGAGGAACGCGACGAGACGCGTGCGAGCGTCGACGCGCTCTTCATCACGGCCGCCCGTGACGCGGGGCTGGTGCGGGCGGCGCTGCGGGCGGGCGCGCTGCACTATCTGATCAAGCCGTTCAACCAGACGGCTCTTCAGGAGCAGTTGCGTCATGTGGCCGCGCTGCGTTCCCGCTTCGAGCGGCTGGGCGAGGCGCGTCAGGAGGACGTGGACCAGATCTTCGGCACCCGCCCGCCCGGCTCCAGGGAGCTGCCGAAGGGTCTCGCCGCACATACCGCGGAGTTGGTGGAGCGCGTCCTGCGCGAGCACTCCGGGGATCTGTCGGCGTCGGAGTGCGCGGTGGCGGGTTCACTCTCCCGTGTGAGCGCGCGGCGGTATCTGGAGTACTTCGTGGAGACGGGGCGGGTCGAGGTGACCCTGCGGTACGGGGGGACCGGGCGGCCGGAGCGGCGGTACCGGCTCATCGGCGGCTGAGGGCGGGCGGCGGGCCCCGCCGTACGTCTGAGGCGGGCGGCGGCCCCGGCGCGGGCGTACGGGCGCATGCCGCCGGGCGGGCGGAGCCGTCTGGCGCACGTGGCGGGCGCGCGTTCTCCTGGTGCGCGCCCGCCGGTGGTGCGCGCCCGCCGGGGTGTAGCGGCAGAGCTGCGGCGGCGGGGCCGTGGGGCTCAGCTCTCGCCTAGGCCGTTTCTGATGGATCAGGCTGGATCAGTGAGCGGGGTCTGGTGCCGTGGATCGCAAGGCGGAGGAGGGAGTCCATGCGGTGGGGGTACCTCCCGGGCCGTCAGGCCCAGGGGGCCATAGGCGACCGACGACAACGCGGCGAGGCGCGGTGCCAGGGCACGCGAGCCCAGCAAGATCCATCAGAAGCGGCCTAGGTCCGAGCTGATCCAGCGCTGCGGGCGCATCGTGATGACCACCTGCTCGCCGTGTTCCTTCTCGGCGAAGGCGATGTACCCGGCGACCTTCTCGGCCGGGAGATAGCGGGAGGCCATCTCGACCAGCAGCTCACGGGTCCCCGGGGCCGTGTCGACGACCGGGCCCTCGACGGCGACGTACCGGACGGTGGGTACCAGCCGGTCGGCCATCAGGGAGAACCGGCCCGCCCGCGCGATCAGCCGGGCCTTCCGGGAGTCGGGGCCCGTCATGATCCAGAGGTCGCCTCCCGGTGCGTACTGGTACCAGATGGGCACGGTGAGGGGCGCCCGCCCCTCCTCCCCCGCGTCCACCGACAGGGCGCCGATATGGGGCTCGGCCAGGAACTGCTCACGATCTTCCCGGGTCAGGGCCACGGTGACTCCTTCGCTCGCGTCGATTCGATCGGCGTGCGCACGGGCGGGTGGCCCACTGCTCGGGGGGCCTCTACCTCAGCCCGTGCTTAGCGCCTCCTTAAAGCAAGGATAAGGAACACGGTCTTCCCGCTCCGACAGGCGATTTCAGGGCGTCGAACGGCTAACTTTCTGCTCGCCGGGGCTTGGTCCGAACCAGCGGCGCAAGAGGTGAACACGGGTCGCGCCGCCCGTTCGGACCAGCCCTGGACCCCCACAAAGCCCGTTTTGAGGAGATCGTCACCATGACCGCTCGCCGTAAGGTCACCATGGTCGCCGCCCTCGGTCTCGCGCCGCTGGCGCTGGCCGGGCTCACGGCCGTTCCGGCCGCCGCCCACGGTTCCATGACGGACCCGGTCAGCCGCATCGCAGGATGCTACGCCGAGGGCCCGGAGAGCCCGGACACCGACGCGTGCAAGGCTCTCGTGGCGGCGGGCGGCACCCAGCCGCTGTACGACTGGAACGAGGTCAACATCGGGGACGTGGCCGGGGCTCACAAGAGCAAGATCCCGGACGGCAAGCTGTGCAGCGCGGGCCGTGACAAGTACCGGGGTCTCGACGTCCCCCGTACCGACTGGCCGAGCACCAATCTGACGGCCGGTGAGCGTACGTTCCGCTGGCGGGCCACCGCCCCGCACAAGGGCACGATGGAGCTGTTCATCACCAAGGACGGCTACGACCCGACGAAGCCGCTGAAGTGGTCGGACCTGGAGTCGCAGCCGTTCGCGTCGGTGACCAACCCGACACTGGAGAACGGTTCGTTCGTCTTCAACGGCACCGTGCCGAACAGGACGGGCCGGCACCTGGTGTTCTCCATACTCCAGCGCTCCGACTCCCCCGAGGCGTTCTACACCTGTTCCGACGTGGTCTTCGGCGGCGGCACCGGCGGCGCGGCGGCAGCGGCCGCCCCCTCCGAGGGACAGATCGCCAAGGGCGCGGCGAAGTCCTCGGTGGACCACAGCGGACACGGCGGGGACAGCCCGGCCGAGGTGAAGCGGAACGCCGAGTACGTCGCCAAGTCCGCCGACTCCGGTGACTCCGGTGACTCCGGTGACTCCGGTGCGGACGCGGTCGCCGGGACCCCGGGCAACGCCCCCGAGGCCAAGGGCGGCAGCGACAACCTCGCCGAGACCGGCGGCGACAGCAATACCGCGTACATCGCGATGGGCGGTGCCGTGGCTCTCGCCATCGGCGCGGCGGCGATGTTCGGCACCGCGCGGCGCAGGGCGGTCGGCGGCCGGGGCCGCTGACCTTCCCCCCACCCCGCGCCGCGGCAGCGGTGGAACTGCGCGTCCGTCACTCGAAGACGGACGCGCAGTTCGTCGTGGTGGCCCTCGCCGGATCGAGGGCGTTGGCCACCTCGTGGTGGGCGATCCGGTCGAAGAGACCGATCGCGAGATGCTCCGACAGGTCGAGGGGGCACAGATCCTGGACGACGACGTTCCTGACGTTCGGTCCGGTCAGGAACTGTGAGCGGTACGGGGTGACCACCTGGTCGTACTTGGTGGTAATGACGGTGTACGCCACTCCGGGCACCGTGTCCCCGCCCTCGTTGAGCTTTCCGAGGAAGTCGGAGCCCGGCAGCTGGTCGGCGAGCGACGGGGTGGTGGACTCGATGAGGTCCTCGGCGCCGGGGAAGTACGGCAGCAGTCGGGTGAGGCCCGACAGGGTGGTCCCGTGGTTGCCGGGTCCGAGACCGATGAGCGCGTTCACCTTGTCGGCGCCGCCCAGGAACTTGAGGTAGTGACGCGGCATCATGCCGCCCTGGGAGTGACCGACGATATCGGTCTCGGCCGCACCGGTCGCGGCGAGCACCCTGTCGACGAAGACGCCGAGCTGCCCGGCGGACTCGTCGATGGGGCCGAGGCCGTGGAAGAAGGGCACGCCGGGGAGCTGCCCGTAGTCGAGGGAGTAGACGCAGTAACCGCGCCTGACGAGGTAGGGGGCGAGGCCGATCCAGTTGTCGATCGAGTTCCCGAAGGTTCCGTGTACGAGGACGACCGGGCGGGGGTGGGCGGCGGACGGCTCGCAGGACCAGTCGTTCCAGCCGCTGCGGGGGCCGGCGGCGGTCGGAGCGGCGGTGGCGGTGGCTGCGGGGTGCAGGCCGACGGCGGTGGCCAGCAGCAGGGCTGCCAGTGGTCGGAGAACGCGCTTCCAGGGCGGCATCGAGCAGTCTCCTTGCGGCTCAAGGGGAGTAGCGACGACTGAACATGTGATGCACACGACAAGCTACGCACGAGTAACCAAGGCTGGGAAGTTACGCGTCGGTAAAAACCGAGTTCGCGTCAGCGATGGACCGACCGGACGGACACGGCCGTCCGTGCGAACCGCTTCCGCGTTCTCGGGCCACGCCCGGCCGAGTGCCGGGCCGGTCCGGGAGGCGCGCACGGCTTGAGGGGCGCGGCGCGTTCCGTCCTCACCGCGCCCCTCACCGCGCCCTCACGGCGTCGTCACCGCGTCGTCACCGCGTCGGACGACCGGTCTCGGTCCCCGTGGTGCGTACGGCGCGGGCGTAGCGGGCGGCCAGGTCCCTGAACGCCGTGGCCAGTTGGGGTGGGCCGAGGACTTCGATATCGGCGTCGAAGCGGCCGACAGCGGTGGCGAGGCCGGTCCATGACCAGGAGCCGAGGGTGAGCCGGCAGCGGTGGGGGCCGAGTTCCACGACGATCCCGTCCGCGGCGAAGGGCGCGACCTCGGCGGCGGGGAGGTGGAGGACGACTTCGCCTCGGCAGGGCCAGTCGGTGGTGGCGCCGTCGTTGCCGCGGAATCGGCTGGTGACGAAGGTGGCGACATCGCCGCCGGGGAGCACCCGCGGGGCGAAGCGGGGGCCGGTGGGGGTGCGGGGCCGGATGCGGTCGACGCGGAAGGTGCGCCAGTCCTCGCGGTCGAGGTCCCAGGCCACGAGGTACCAGCGATCACGCCAGGTGACCAGATGGTGGGGTTGCACGCGGCGGACGTCGTCGGCCGAGGCGCTCGGGCCCGGTGCGTGGTCGAAGCGCACCTCCTCGCGGGCGTCGATGACGCGGCTCAGCTCCGCCAGGACCCGGGTGTCGACCCGAGGGGCGTCGCGGGCCGTGGACGGTGGAACGGCGGTGACGCGCAGCAGGTCGATGCGGCGCCGTAGGCGGGGTGGCATGACCTGGCGCAGGGTGGCCAGAGCGCGAGCGGCGTCCTCGGCGACAGTGGTGCCGGCGGCCGCGGTCTGCAACGCGACGGCCAGCGCGACGGCCTGGCCGTCGTCGAACAACATGGGCGGCATATGCGTGCCGGCTTCCAGGCGGTAGCCTCCGGCCGGTCCTTTGACGGTCGTGATGGGATAGCCGAGTTCGCGCAGGCGGTCGATGTCGCGGCGCACGGTGCGTGCGGCGATGTCGAGACGCTCGGCGAGCTCCTTGCCGGACCAGTCACGCCGCGTTTGCAGCAGCGAGAGCAGCGCGAGCAGCCTGGAGGACGTTTTCCGCATGACCCCCATTCTTCCCGCGGTACAGGACACATCCTGTCCTCTATGGCAGGCAGGGTGGCATACGAGCCGTCCGGGGGCACCGCTCCCGGTCGCGGCAACCGCCACCGGGCCCGTGCCGGGCGGGCGGCGCCATTCGTCACGCGAGGCAAGGAGCACGTCATGTCCGTCACGACCACCACTCACCTGAACTTCCGGGGCACCGCACGTGAGGCGCTGGACTTCTACCAGTCCGTCTTCGGTGGACGCACTGTCGCGGTCACCTACAAGGACGCGGGCGCCGTGCAAGACGAGAGCGAGGCGGACTGGGTGATGTGGGGCGAGGTCACCGGCGACAACGGCTTCCACGTCATGGCCTACGACGTTCCCTCGAATCTGCCCTGGAACCGGGGCGAGAACCCGTTCTTCGTCTCCGTGCGCGGTGACGACGCCGAGGAGATCAGCGCCCTGTGGGGCAAGCTCGCCGACGGCTCGACCATCGTGCGCCCGCTGGAGCCCGCGCCGTGGGCGCCGCTGTACGGCATGCTCGACGACCGTTTCGGCGTCACCTGGGTTCTGGACGTCACCGCCCCCTACAACGGCTGAACCGGCCCGGCCGACATCTCCGCGCCGTCCGGGCCGCCGCGGCCGTACGCACGCCCGGACGGCGCGGGCACCGGACACGTACAGCATCGACAACACAGAGGGGAAACGGGTCACCGTGCGGATGCGGAAACCGGAACGGACCGGCATCGAAGTCAGCGCCGACTGCCTGGCCACCATGGCGTTCGGCCGAGACGGGCATACAACCCACGAGCAGACCGGAGCCTGAAGCCATGACCGTGCTCGACAGCCGCGCCCTCAACCGCGCCACCCTCGCCCGCCAACACCTGCTGACGCGCGGCGGCACATCCCTGCCCGAGGCGGTGGCCCATCTGTGCGGCCTACAGGCGCAGGAGCCCCAGGAACCGTTCATCGGGCTGTGGTCCCGCCTCGCCGACTTCACACCCGGGCGACTGGACGACGCTCTGACGGATCGCACCGTGGTGCGGACGCACCTGATGCGCCGCACCGTCCACCTCGTCACCTCCGACGACGCCCTCGCCTGGCGAGCCCGCCATGACACCATGCTGCGCCAGCGAGCGCTGGGCGCCTACCGACGTGAACTGGCCGGCATCGACTTGGACGAGGTCGCCGCCGCGGGCCGCGCGGTCATGGCCGACGAGCAGCCCCGCACCATGAGCGAACTCGTACGAGCCGTCGAAGACCGCTGGCCCGGCCCACCACGCCGGGCCCTGGGCGAACTGCTCGTCGCCGCCCTCATCCCGATGGCCCAACTCCCGCCCCGCGGCCTCTGGCGCCAGACCGCCGGCGTACGCAATCTGCCGTTGGCCGCCTGGCTGCGACGGGACGTCGACCCCCTGCCCGCCGGGGACGGCGATCCCGTCGGGCAGCAGCTGCTACGCCGCTACCTCGCCGCCTACGGGCCCGCCGCCAGCGCGGACCTGCGCGCCTGGTGCGGCCTCGCCGGTCTTCCCGCCACGGTCAAAGCCGCCCGGGATGAACTCGTCGTCTTCCGCGACGAACGCGGCCGCGAACTGCTCGATCTGCCCGACGCACCCCGCCCCGACCCCGACACCCCGGCCCCCGTCCGGTTCCTCCCGGCCTTCGACAACGCCATCCTCGGCTACCACGACCGCAGCCGCGTCATCGACGCCGCCCACCTCGGTCTGTCCGTCGCGGGCCATCGCGTGGTCCTGGTCGACGGACGCGTCACCGCCACCTGGACCGTGCGCGACCACCGCCTGCGCATCAGTCCCCTACGCCCCCTCACCGCCCTGGAACAGGAAGCCGTCCACGCCGAAGCGCAGGACCTGATCACCTTTCTGGACGAAGGCATCGATCACGTCCGACTCGACACCGAAAGCTGACGATCACGCGACCTGGTTCCCGACTCGACGCGACCGTCCGCGAACCATGAACGCCCTTCGCCGCCCTTGGGCGGCGAAGGGTCCGCGACCCGGACCCGGCCCGCCGGGAAGCGGGCCGGGCGTGAGCAGCGCCGGGCGTGAGCAGCGCCGGACGGAAACCGACGGCGGAGCGGACAGAAAGGGCACGGCAGCCGGGCGTACGGCGCCGGCGTCAGCCGATCCTGGCTCCGTAGGCCCGGAGCGCCTCCGTCACCGGCTGGAAGAACGTCACCCCGCCCGAGGAGCAGTCGCCGCTGCCGCCCGAGGTGAGGCCGATGGCCTTGTCGCCCGAGAAGAGCGAGCCGCCGCTGTCACCGGGCTCGGCGCAGACGGAGGTCTGGACGAGACCGTGGACGATGTCTCCGTTGCCGTAGTTCACGGTGGCGTCCAATCCGGTGACCTGGCCGCTGTGCACACGGGTCGTGGAGCCGCTGCGCGTCACCGGCATGCCGACCGTGGCCTCGGCGGCCCCGGTGATACGCCGGGTGCCGCCGCTGTAGAGGTTGACCTCACTCGGCTGCCGCGCGCCGGATGTGTAGCGCACGAGCGCGAAGTCGTCGCCGGGGAAGCGGGAGTCCGTCATCCGCCCGATCGCCGCGCCGCCCCGCGTGCCCGCCCAGGTGCTGCCCGACCGACCGCAGTGGCCGGCGGTGAGGAAGTGCGGCACGCCGTTCCTGACCACGTTGAAGCCGAGGGAGCAGCGTCCGCCACCGCTGTGGATGGCGTCGCCGCCTCTGAGGTACGGGGTGAACTCGCCCTCGGAGCGCCTCAGTTCGGCCTTGTGGCCCAGCTCTTCCACCACCTTGCCGAGCCTGTTCCAGGCTTCGCCCCTCACCGTGCTGTCGGCGGTGACGACGACCTTGTTGGTGACCGGGTCGACGGCCCAGGAGGTGCCGGGGATGGTCGCCTTGGCGGTGAGGGTCTGCCGGGCGCTCGTCAGCTCGGCACGGGTGTTCTCCACCACACGGGCCCTGACTCTGGCCTTGTCGCCGACCGCGCGCACGGAGTCGACCGCGGCCTGGTCGACGACATTGACCACCAGCGCCTCGGCCTCGGCGTCGTAGTACGCGCCGACGACGTCGGAGCCCAGGTCGTCGTCGAGGGCCGAGACGAGATTTCCGGCCGCTGTGGCGGACAGTGGTTCGGCGGCGAACCACTGGGCTTCGACGCTCGCGTTCGCAGTCTGCAAAGTGAGGCCGGCCGCCATCACGGCTATCACCGCACCGCCTGTGATGGCCAGTTTCCGTTTGGGTATTCGTCGGTGTCGCACGCTCTACCTCCTGTGGGGGCCGTGTTCCGCGCGCGTGGGGGCCAGGCGGACACGGAGGATCGAGCGTCCACTATTCCGAGGCCGATCGAGCGTGCACAAGGCCGAGTTCAGGACGGGGACGCCACGAGACACAGTCGTTCACTCCGCTCTCACCAACCGCGTTCACATCGGCTCATCCCTCTTGCGAACACGGTCCGCGACCTGAGTTGGCCGTCGTGTGAGGACTGGACCTGTCTTGTTCTCGCCCCTCCCGGACCGGCGGACGAAGGGCAGTTCCACCGTGTGCGCGCCGAAGGCATTCGAAAGTGCCTCCAAGTGATGACAAAGCGAGGGCCGGTCGGGCCCGCCGATGGGTAATCATCAAGTGGCCGGGGAATGCCAATGGCTCATGGCGCGTGCCTTTAGGGGGCACATGTGGCGAAGGGGGCGGGGGTGCGACGTCGGGTGCGCGCGGCGGACGGGCGGCATCTGATGGTGGAGAGGCTGGGGGATCCGCGCGGCAAGCCGGTCTTCCTGCTCCACGGCACACCGGGCAGCAGACTGGGTCCGGCTCCACGGGGCATGGTGCTGTACCAGCGGCGTACGCAACTGATCGCGTACGACCGTCCCGGTTACGGCGGTTCGGACCGGCTGGCGGGGCGGAGCGTCGCGGATGTGGCCCAGGACGTCCGGACGATCGCGGACGAGCTGGGGCTGGAGCGCTTCGCCGTGGTGGGCCGGTCGGGCGGCGCGCCGCACGCGCTGGCCTGCGCCGCCCTGATGCCCGACCGGGTGACCCGGACCGCCGCGCTGGTCACCCTCGCGCCCCGTGACGCGGACGGCCTCGACTGGTTCGAGGGCATGGCCGCGTCCAATGTGCTCGCGTACACCTCCGCGGTGGACGACCCCGCCGGGCTGACCGAGCGGTTCATCGTGCGCTCGGCCGAGATCCGGCGGGATCCGATCCGGCTCCTCGACGAACTGCGCAGAGAGCTGACCGACTCGGACCGGATGGTGGTCGCGGACGCGGGCGTCCGGTCGATGCTGCTGCGCAACTACCAGGAGGCGCTGAAGTCGTCGGCGTACGGCTGGATCGACGACGCCCTCGCGTTCTGCAGCCCCTGGGGCTTCGACCCGGCGGACATCAAGGGCCCGGTGATGATCTGGCACGGCGAGAAGGACGTCTTCTCCCCCGTGGGGCACGCCCGCTGGCTGGCGGAGCGCATCCCCGGCGCCACCGCGGTACTCGAACCGGCGGCCGCGCACTTCGACGCGCTCCACGCACTCCCCCGCGTCCTGACCTGGCTGCTGGACGAGTGAGCCCGCGGGCCCCTCGGCGGTGAGGGAACCGCCGCCCCTGTGAGCCCCACTCTCTCTCCGGCGCACGGAACCAGCGCATGGAACCGCCGCACGAAACCACCGGTCGGACCCACCGGCCGCGGCCACCCCCAAGGACCACCGGAAGAGACCACCGGGAAGACCGCGGAACGGATCCGTGCCGACGGAACCGGCCGACGGAGCGGTGCCCGGAGAGCGAGCCCTCCGGGCACCGGCGGACCGATCACACCGCGAGCGGCTCCAGGTCGCGGTGCACCCGGCGCTCGTCACGGGCGATCCGCGTCAGCGCGTGGTCCTCCCCGAGCAGCCGGGTCAGCTCCTCCACGGTCTCGGCCCGCAGCTGCGCCGCCTCGTCCTTGCGGCCCAGCATCCCCAGCGTGACCGCCAGGTTGGAGGCGACGCCCAGCACCTCGGGGTGGTGCCGCCCCAGCACCTCGCGCAGCCGGGTGACGCTCCGCTGCTCGATCTCCAGGGCCTCCTCCAGGCTCCCCAGATCGGCGAGCGCGTTGGCGAGGTTGACCGTGCTGAACAGGGCGTGCGGATGGCTGTCCCCGAGGACCTCGCCCATCTTCCTGGTCACCATCAGCAGCAGTTGCTCCGACGCCTCGGGATCGCCGCATCCCCAGTGGAAGATGCCCAGGTTGTTGATGGCGGCCAGGGTGTACGGGTGCCGCTCCCCCGGCACCAGCAGATACTGGTCGACGACCTCCTGCGCGAGATCCCGTGCCGCGACCGGCTCCCCGGCCGCGAACAGGTCGGCCGCGAGATTCAGATCGCAGGCGAGCGAGTCCGGGTTGGCGGACGCGTACTGCGAGCGGTAGCGGTTGCGGGTGGCCGTCGTCAGCCGACGCGCGTCCTCCAGCTGGCCCGCCCTGCGCAGCGACACGGCGAGGCTCTTGCCCGCCGCGAGCGTGCCGGGGAAGGTCCGTCCGAGCCGCTGCTTGAGCAGATCGTAGGTCCGGGCCAGCAGCGTGACCGAGTCGTCGTACCGGCCGACCTCCCGCAGATCGCGCGCGAGGGACGTGGCGGAGGACAGGGTGTACGGATGATCCGGGCCGAGCACCTCGGTACGCCGGTCGAAGACCTCCTGGTCGATCTCGCGCGCCCTGGAGTACTGGCCGACCATCCGCAGGTTCAGCGCCAGGTTGTTGGCGGCGGCGAGCGTACGCGGATGCGACTCGTGGAAGATCTGGCTGAACCCCTCATGGGCCTCGGTCGCCAGCTCCATCGCCCTGCTGTACTGGCCGAGCGTCCCGAGGTCCATCGCGAGACCACTGGTGGTCATATAGGTGTGCGGATGGGTGGCGCCCAGCACTTCGCGCTGGCGCTCCAGGGTCACCTCGTCGAGTTCCTTGGCCTCCACGTAACGGCCCTGCGAACGGTAGATGTTGGAGAGGTGGAAGCGGAGGTAGAGATACTGGAGGTCGTTGTTGCCCAGCATCTCCCGCCAGGTCACGCGCACTTCGTTGCCGAGCGTCCCCGCGGACGCCCAGTCGCCGCGCTTCCAGAGATAGCGCACCCGGTCGATGAGCAGCCTGCGGGTCTCCGGCTCCCGGCACTTGCGCGCCTCCGAGGTGCTCAGATGCGGCCAGATGGTGGCGAACACCGGCCAGGTGCCGGGGTTGTCGATCGGCTCGTCGTCGTCGGGGCGCGCACCCGCCAGAACCCGGTGCACGGCGTGCCGGGCGGCCTGCTGCTCCTCGTCCGAGAGCTGGGCCCTGATGACCGCCTGGACGAGCCGGTGGACCTGGATGCTGTTGGAGACCTGGTCGACCTTGGCCAGGGCGAACCGGCCGATCTCCCGGATGACCCGGCCGAGGACCAGTTTCTCCTGGAGTGAGGGGTCGTACGGTTTGAGGGCGTCGATCATCTCCTTGCTGTAGAGGAGATTCGCCGAGATCGGCTCGGGTGCGAAGAAGGCGCAGAGCTGGAGGAGGCGCACCGCGGCGGGCGAGCGCTCCTTGAGCCGCTCGATGGAGACGTTCCAGGTGGCGGCGACCGGTTCGGGGTATCCCGCCGGCTGGTTGAGTGCGAGGACGCTGGTGGTCTGTTCCTTCAGCTGCTCCAGGTACTCGGCGATGGGGGTGGCGGTCTCCGCGATCCACGCCGCGGCCTGTTCGACGGCGAGCGGCAGGTCGCCGACGGCGATGGCGACCTGGTCGGCCTCGTCGATGCTCAGTCCGCGGGCCCGCCGCTGGAGGTGTTCGATGGACTCCTCGCGGGTGAACACGTCGATGGGCAGGGCGTCGCCGTACTGCGACCAGGTCTGGTTCCGGGAGGTGACGAGGATGTGTCCGGGGCCCTGGGGCGGGAAGTACCGCTTGAGCTGCTCGGGGTCGTCGGCGTTGTCGAAGACCAGCAGCCAGCGGTTGGAGGGGACTCCGCGCCGGAGCAGGTCGATGGCCTCCCGCGAGGCCGCGGCCATGTCGTCGCCGCCCTGTGCGCCGAGACGGACGGCGAGTTCGGCGAGACCGGCGATCACATCGTCGTTCTGTTCGGCGGAGATCCACCACACCAGGTCGTAGTCGGCCATGAACCGGTGGACGTACTCGATGGCGACCTGGGTCTTGCCGACGCCGCCGAGTCCGTACAGGGTCTGCGGCTGCGGCAGTACGGCGGCGACCGACCTGCCGCCGCCGAGCTGATCGCGCATCCGCTCCAGCGCGACCGCGCGGCCGGTGAATCCGGGGTTGCGCGGCGGCGCGTTCCAGATCTTGGGCACGGTGCCGGGAAAGCGCGGGCCCGGTCCGCTGCTGTCGGGAAGCTGGACGGGGCGGTCCACCGCGCGGAGCACGGCGCTGGTGGCCTGCACCTCGTCCAGACGGAAGAGGTCCACCGGGTTGCGGTCGATGTAGGGCGTGGTGAGTCTGACGTCGCCGACCCTGATCGGCAGCAGATGGTGCCGGCCGCCGCTGGGGTCCTCGGCGGCGGCCCGCGACCAGACCTCCACCGCGCGCGAGGACTTCAGATAGGCGCCGGAGAGCAGCACCACGGTCCGGGCCGCGTTCTCCGCCGCGATTCCGTCGTCGTCCGACGGATCCCGGTCGACGGAGACATCGCGCGGCACGACGCGGAACCCGGCGCGGGTGAGCAGGGATTCGACCCAGTCGGCCCACATCCGGTTCTCCGCCACATAGCTGAGGAAGAGATCGGCGGGCAGGGCGGGCCTGCGGCGGGTGAAGGCGTCCTTGATGCGGAGCCTGGTCTCCTCGCCGATGGTGGGCATCGAGGTGACGCTCTGTTCGGTGACGACCGCGGTGAGCCGCTCGAAGGCGGAGAGCAGGGAGTTGGTGAGGCCCGCCTCGTCGCCGAAGGTGGCGAGGGTCTCCTCGTAGGCGTAGTAGGGCCGGTACGGAATCTCCACCGCGCCCCAGTAGGAGGTGAGTTCGTCCCCGGCGAGGCCGCTGGGGAAGCGGTCGAACTTGACGCGGGCGAGGGCCCGTCCGGCGTCGGCCTTCTCCTTCTCTCCCTCGTCGATGCGCATCGGCACCGGGTAGATCTTGATGCCCCGGCCGCCGTAGCGCTCGTCGATCTGCCGGGCGACGGAGGCCGCGCCGTCGATGGACTGGTCGCTGAGGGTGAAGCAGTCGACGAGGATGTCGGGGAGATGGACGGTGCAGATGTCGGCGATGTCGCTCAGTCCGGTGCGGCTGTCGATGAGGACGTAGTCGTAGTTGGACTTCATGTCGTCGCGGAGCGCGTCGAAGAAGAGTCCGCCGCCGAGCCGGTCGTAGAAGTTGTCCCAGTCGAAGGTGGAGACCGTGGCCGAGTACTCCCGGTTCTGCTTGCCGGCGGAGACGAAGTCGAGAGTGCCTCCGTCGGGGAACTCCCAGCCGAGGATCTCGGGGGTGAGGGAGACGGCGTGGGGCTGGATGCGGGCGTAGTCCACATGCCAGTCGTCGCGCCGTGCGGCGTCGGGGGTGATCGCGGCCCAGGCGTACTCGGTGATCAGATCGATGACGCCGGTGGTGGCGCCGAGGGTGGAGGGGTCGAGAAAAGGGTGGAAGAAGCGGTGCAGGCCGGGCGCCTCGAGGTCCCAGTCGACCGCGAGGACCCGCTTGCCGTTGGCGGCGAGGATCCAGGCCGTGTTGGCCAGGGCCATCGTGCGGCCCGTACCTCCCTTGTACGAGTAGAAGGTGACGATGCGTCCGTCACGACTGGCTGTCATCCGTGTCCTCCGCATCGGGGGCTGCTGGGCGCATGTCCGGGACGTACTGCGTGGTGCCGTACTCGGCCATCGGGCCGCGGAGTCTGGGCCGCTCGCCTCGGGCCCCGGCTCCGGGTGGTGGTGCGGGTGGATAGACCTCGGCGTGCCGCAGATACTCCTGGGCCGCCGCTTCGACGACCTGCGGGAGGATCTGCCCGAACGCCTCCATACTGAAGACGCCTCTGGCGGCGGCCCGGCAGGCGGGGCGACCGTGGTGCAACTGGCGGGGCATGGTCCGCTCCAGTCGTTCGGCCAGTTCGGCCTCGGAGAGTCTGCTCTGGGGGTCGTCGCGGTTCCAGGGGACGACGACGCTCATCCAGGGCCGCGGGTCGCGGTCGAACTGGGCGAGCCTGTCGCATCTGCCGTCGTCCTGGAGGGCCCAGCGGTCGATGAGGAGGATCTCGGGCCGGGTGGGCGGCTGGCTGGGGTCGGGCAGTGTCTCGTGGTCGAAGGAGGAGACCGTCGCCTGGTAGTTGAGCGAGCGGACGAGTTCCTGCGCCACATACGCCAACGGCCGCGCCGAGTCCGGATGGTACGGGTTCCAGTCCTGGGACAGTTTGCCGTAGTAGTCGGGGGCGCGGCCGTCGGGAAGGTCGTGCCGGGTGGGGGCGGCCACGGTGAGATGCATCGGCCGGGGGCCGCCGCTGGGTTTGCCGAACGCGCTCGGCGCGTGGCGGTAGTCGACCGGACTGCCGGGGGTGACCCTGGTGGTGTCGGCGACGGAGACGATGCGTTTGGCCAGTTCGTAGACGGCCGCCTCGTACTCCTCCGCGAAGATGCGGAGTTTGATCAGACCGTAGAGTCCGTCGGTGACATAACGGTCGCCGAAAGTCTGGTGGTTGAACTGCAGCCGTTCGGCGGGTCCGGGGAGCTGGTCCGGGGGCATGGGCACCCAGAGCGCGGGGACGATCGCCTCCGCGGGCCGGTTGCTCTTGGCCTGGTGGTAGATCGCCCGCTGCGCGAACGCGTACCACTCCTTCCCGCACATCTCGCTGGCGAAGTACCTCGGTGAGAACAGGGGGACGAAGACCCGGCAGTTCGCGAGGACTTCGCCCAGCCGCTCGGACCAGCCCTCCCCCGAGCGGATCTCCCGGTCCATGAAACCGGCCGGCGCCCCGGCCGGTAAATCCGTCATCGCCATCACATGGCCGCACAGATCCCGGAAAAGCCGCTCCACCCACATGTCCGGGTCGGGGCCCCCTGCCCCGTACCGCGGTGTGTGCGCGTAGCTCAGGAAAAAGTACGGCCGGTGGTCAGCCGCACGTTGCGCTTGATCCGACACACGACCCCCGTCCTGTGTGAACGCCCGCCTCCGTACCCGGCACCGGAAGAGATACGAGCGAATTAATCATTCCGGAGCCGGGCCCACTCCTTCCCCCTGTGGTTCAGTCATTCACCGCCGCTTTTCGGACATCCAGCGGTCCGCGTGGTGTACCGCGTCTCTGAGGGAGAACAAACGCGCGGACCGTCCCCCCAGTTGTCCCTTCCGTTCCATCCCCCAGGGAAATGCGGCGCCGATGGTGGCGAACTCGCCGTCGTCCAGGACGACGTCTTCGTACTCCGTCCATTGCTTACCCCCATCGGGCAGCCGAACCACACAGGAGTAGGACCTTCTGGGCGCTTTCGGGTGGTACTCGGCGAGATGGAACGCGGTGCACACCTCGAATCCGACATTGATCATCAGAACTCGGGCATCCGCTTCATGGAGGGCCCCGAGGGGGGAGTCCCAGCCGAGGTGCGAGGTGAGGGGATGCCGGGCGAGCAGTTCCCCGGCCCGCTTGCCGACGGCGGCGAACGAGGTCTGGGGATGGCCGCTGCGGACGGCTCCGTCCGCGGTACGGACGGACTCGGCCAACCGGCCCATGCTCTGGCTCGGTGTGGTGGCCGGGTCGAAGGCCGGCATGTCCGCCCGGAAGGCCGCCGCCTGCTCGGGTGTCATGTCGCGCACGCCGGCCCGGTACGCGTGCGAGGTGTCCGAGTTCCCCTCGGTGAAGGCGGGGGTCACCAGGGTGCCGCCGGGGCCGATCGCCGAGAGCAGGGCGTCCCGGAGCGTGTCCGCGTCGAGTCCGGTGCCGCTCAGGGAGGCGTGCACCAGCAGGGTCGTGTCGGGCTCGACGCCCAGCTTCCGCAGCGACTCGACCAGCGGATCGCACTCCCCGGGCCCGCCCCGCCCCGTCGACCCGGTCACGCCCCGCCCGGTCGGCTCAGCCACGCCCGGCCCCGTCCAGTTCCTTCCACAGGTTGTCGAGCAGCCGTCTGCCGCCGACCGTCAGTTCGGCGGCCTGCTCCAGGGTGGCGAGGGCCCGTCTGGCCTGATCCGCGCCCCGAGCGTCGAAGGCCGCGAGGCCGATCCGCTCGCAGACGCCGGCCAGCAGTTCGGACACGACAACCTCCTCGTCCCGCCAGGGGGCCGGATGGCGCCACTGGCCGTCCTGCGCGTAGAGATCGCTGACCTGGAGCAGGGCGTTCAGCTTGGTACGCCGGAAACCGCGCAGGAGCTCTACCGCGAGTTCGCGGGAGGTGGGGGGCAGGGCGATTCCCAGCGCTCCGTAACCGTGCCCGCTGGGGGACGGCTCACGCGTGGAGGACCGGCCAAAATCCGCCGGTGCCGCAGTGACCAGCGGGGTCAGAGTGGTCAGACAGTCGGCTGCCTCGGCTGCCTGGCCCGGAGCGGTCTCCCGCAGCAGCGCCCAGGCTCCGGTCAGCCGCTCGTCCCAGACGGCGACCTCCCGGCCGTCCAGCCGCTCCCGCACGGGGGCCCCGAAACAGTCGCGGTACGGATCGAGGTCGTCGAGCCGCAGGATGGGCGTGCCGTCCCGGCCGCCCACGGTTCGTACGGGCCGCCAGCCGGGCCCGTCGTCCTGCCCCAGGCGCACATGCCGGGGCTCCCGGCCCTCGACGGCGGCCAGGAAGCCGTCGCCGGTCGCGGTGACCACCGCATGGCCGTGTTCGCCGGGGCCGCCGGTCCGCAGTTCGCCGAGCATGGGCAGGCGCAGCAGCCCCCTCTCGTACGGGACCCGGATCGAGGGCCCCGAGCCGTCCCGGATGTACGCGGCCGCGAGATACGCCGGGAGCCGCAGCGCGAGGGCGACGGCGTCCGGCCGGTCCTCACGCAGTGCGGTGAGGGCGTCGTCGAGCCAGGGGCGGGTGTAGGGGTGGCCCCAGACGGTGTCGAGCAGATCGCCGTCCGCTTCGAGCTCCAGGGTCTGTTCCCATGCCTCGTCCCAGGCCCGGCCGCCGCGTCCGGCGAGTTCGCTGCCGAGCGCCGCGCTCATCAGCCGG
Source organism: Streptomyces sp. NPDC004838 (assembly GCF_053600955.1). Lineage (NCBI taxonomy): Bacteria > Bacillati > Actinomycetota > Actinomycetes > Kitasatosporales > Streptomycetaceae > Streptomyces > Streptomyces sp. NPDC004838. Next base: position 98,698 of record NZ_JBSGAW010000021.1, read on the forward strand.
GTCACGTCCTGGCCGTCGGCGAGGAGCGCGCCGGGTTCGGTGACGGCGAGCGGCACCAGTTCGGCGGCGGTGCGCCGCTCGACGCCGCGGATCAGCGCTTCGAGGTCGGTGCAGTAGACGGAGGTGTTGTCGAAGTCGTTCTCCGTGCGGTAGCGGTGGGTGTAGAGCCCGCCGCCGCAGGACCGGACGACCGGGCACCGGCGGCAGGTCTCGCTGACGCCGTCGAGGCCGAGCTGGCGTGCTCTGACGCCGGGGTGGGCCGCCACTTCGTCGAAGGAGTGGGTGAAGACGTCGAATCCGGTGGCCGCCGCGCCCTCGTAGGCGCTCTTGAGCGAGTCGACCTGTTCGAGGGCTCCGTCGGTCTCCACGACGACGAGGTCGGTCGGGGCGAGGCCGAGGGATTCCGTGAGGCTGGGTCCGCCGCCGAGGGTGGACAGCAGCGACTCGAAGAGCCGTACGGGAATCCGCCGTCCCTGGTCGTCCCAGCGGTCGAAGATCGTGAGCAGCCAGTCGGCGTACACGGTGGGAGAGCCGTCCGGGCGGACAGGAGGGTCGTCCCAGGTGGCGTGCGGGAGCAGGAAGTCGATCCGCGGGGGCTCCAGCTCGGCGAGCGCGTCGTACACGGCGACGGGGTCGTTGGCCACGTCCACGGTGCACAGCAGACCGAGGTAGAGGTGGCGGTACTTCTCCTCGCGCAGCAGGTCGACGGCCCGCAGGACCAGCGGATGGCTGGTGCGCCCGTCGGCGAACCGGCGGTGCCTGTCGTTCGCGGTGCGGTCGCCGTCGAGAGAGATCCCGACTCTGACGTCGAACTCGCTGAAGAGGTCGAGATACCGGGGGCTGAGCTGTAAGCCGTTGGTGTGGATCCGCAGATCCAGTTCCGCCACCGGGCGTAGCGCTCTGGTCAATTCCTCGCAGAGGCGTCGCAATCGGGCGGGGCCCGCCAGTAGTGGCTCCCCTCCGTGCAGGATCACTGACACGGAGGGCAGGGCATGATTTTTGGCATGCTCGGCCAGTCGCAGAGCTGTCCAGGAAATCGCTTCGTCAGAGATTGCCTTCGGGCGGGTTCGCCAGCTCTGATCAGCGTGTTCGTAGATGTAGCAGTGGTCACAGGCCAGATCGCATCTGCTGTGAACCTTCAGCACGATCTCGCGGAAAGGGACCAGGGGTCCTGTCATTCCGCCAGTCTAGGGCCAGACTAGAGCGACGAGTTGAACGTGGAGACGCGCACCGTGCGGTCGGCGGAGGCCGGGACGACCCGGGCCAGCTTCTTCGCGGTGTCGCCGCCACGGACGTCGAGTCGCGCCAGGGGAACACGGTTCTTCTTCGCAGCGGCGAAGGATGCGGTGGTCGTCATGGGGGGCCGTCCTTTGATCTGTGTACATGATCGAGCACGATCGAGCTGTACAGCATGGATAACCAGGCACCGTTGCGGTGTCTGGCGGCACGACTCTACTCTCAAGTCCACCCGCGGCAACTCAGCACGTGAACATGGACGAGTGAGAGTTGCTTCATATTGTTCCAGGAAGGCACGGAACAAGCGATTCCGTCCAATGGGTGACGGCATAACCGCAGACAGGGGGGCGCATGTCCGGGTTTTCCGGCCCGCTGCACAGCATGGTGTTCCGCAATAGCGATCTACCCGCGCTCTTCCATCACACGGACACCATCGCCATCTCCCGCCAACGCGAGGCCGTGGGCTCCACCCGCCGCCAGCTGCTGCTTCTCGTCCTGGGCGCCGCGGCGGCCGCCCTGCCGGCCTCCTGGAAACTCGGCGACTCCTTCCAACTGCCGGGTGCGCTGAGCGCGTTGGCATACGCCGGCGTGCTGGTGACGGGCTACCGCGCGTCCCGGCGGCGGGCGAAGTCACAATGGCAACTGAACCGGTCGGCCGCGGAGTACATCAAGTCCATGTGCTGGCGCTATTCAGTGCACGGAACACCGTTCGACTCCCGCTCCGCCGCGCTGGACGAGTTATTCACGCAGCGACTGGAGGAAGGGCTGCGTGAGCTGGCCAAAGTCGGCTGGCAAGATCCTCGAACGAGCGTTCCCGATATGGCCGGCGGGGAACTGATCACCGCGGGAATGCGGCGACTCCGGGACAAACCGTTCACCATTCGCAAAGAGACGTACATCAGAGACCGGCTGATCGAACAGCGCAACTGGTATCACCGCAGCGCGGAGATTTCCCGTAAAGCGACGCTGCTGTGGTCGGGCAGCATCGGGATGCTGACCCTGCTCGCATTCTTCATTTCGCTTTTGCACACGTTCTCACTCGCCGGGTCCGTCAGTATGGCGGGCACGCTCTCGGCGGCGGCCGCCGCCTGTCTGGCCTGGAGCGAGATCCGCCGCCATCAGCCCCTCATCGCCGCGCACTCCCTGGTGGAGGAGGATCTGGCGGCGATGCACACGGCGATGGAAACGAGCGTGACGGAGGCCCAGTGGCCGTCGGCGGTGTACGAGACCGAGCGCGTCGTCTCGCCCCAGCACACGGACTGGCTGGTGCGGCACCGGAGTTGACCCCCGCGGGGAATCCGCCGTCGCCGGGGAGCGGTTCCGTCGTCAGGGAGCGGTTCAGGGACGCTGTACGCCCTCGCGCCAGATGATCGTCACGGGCTTTCCCAGGTCGCGCGCGTAGTGGACGATGTCGGCCGTGCCGCCGAGGCCACGGGAGGGGCAGCCGTCCCAGACGGCGATGAGACGGTCGCAGTTGTCGGCGATATAGGCGCCGGCCGCGTAGTACGCCTCGTCCGTGGAGTGAGGGAAGGCCAGTTGGACCTCGCGGGTCGCACGGCCCCTGAGCTGCTGGAAGCTCGCGAGTTCGCCGGGGGCGGTGAAGCCGTCCTCGTAGTCGCCGCTCGGGATGACCACGGTCAGTTCGGCGCCGCAGGAGAGCGCGAGATCGGCCACCAGCTGGTCGGCGCCGACCGCGAGGCTGGAGAACACCTCCAACGCCCCCCGGTGGCGGTGCAGGACGGCGTGGATCCCGGCGCGCACATGTCCGTACGCCTCGGCAGGGATGTTCCGGTGGCCGGTCACTCCGATGCGCTTCACTGCTCCGCGACCCCCGTCTCTTTCCTGACTCCCACCCGCCCTGACATCGTCTCAGACGACGGTGGGACGTGGAGCCCCCGTCCACATGGAGGACGGGGGCCGACGGCGGTCGAGCGGTGGGGGTCAGTAGACGCTGACCCCATAGGCGGTCAGTAGACGCTGACCCCGTAGGCGCTGAGGGCCTCGGTGACCGGCTGGAAGAAGGTCGTGCCTCCGGATGAGCAGTTGCCGCTGCCGCCCGAGGTCAGGCCGATGGCCCGGCTGCCCGAGTAGAGCGGGCCGCCGCTGTCGCCGGGCTCCGCGCAGACGTTGGTGCGGATCATGCCGTACACGATGTCCCCGCCACCGTAGTTGACCGTGGCGTTGAGACCGGTGACGGTTCCGCTGTGGGTGCCCGTGGTGGAGCCCCGGCGGGTGACGGACATGCCGACCGTGGCGTTGGCCGCGCCGGTGATGTCGACTCCGCCGACGGTACCCGGCCGGGGCACCGAGGCGTTGGAGTAGCGCACCAGGCCGTAGTCGTCACCGGGGAAGCTGGAGCCGGCGGTGGGACCGATCGAGGTGGTGCGGGAGGAGTTGGTGTACCAGGTGCCCGCACCCTCGGTGCAGTGACCGGCGGTCACGAGGTAATAGGTGTTGCCGCTGCGGACATTGAAGCCCGCGGAGCAGCGCCAGCCGCTGGCGTAGATCGCGTCGCCGCCGGAGGTGAGCTTGGACAGGACACCGGGGGTGCGCTCGACGCGTATCGCTCCCGCGTCGGCGCCGGCGGCCTTCCTGATCTTCGCGATCTCGGCCCGGGAGACGGTGCTGTCGGCCGTGACGACCAGGGTTCCGGTCGCCGGGTCGACGTTCCAGGCGGTGCCCGGCACATCCGCGCCGAGGACGGCGTCGCTCGCGGCGGCGAGCCGGGCCGCGCTGAAGGCGGTCGTCTCCTCGGCTCCGGCCGTGGGAACGACGGCCAGCGCGGTGGCGGCGGCGAGCCCGGTGGTGACGGCGAGGAGACGTGTGCGTCTGCTCAGGGCGCTGCGGGGGGTGGTGCGCTTGATCCTCACTTGGCGTTCCTCCGAGGGAATCGGGGGCCCGTTGTGGGGTGGGGGCCCGTGAGGCGCAGCCATGGACACCGCCGGGAACCGAACATTCCGGGGACCGGTCGATTAGGCGTGGCCATGACAAGCACTTGGCTCGGAGTATTCGGGCGGTCGCCCTCCCGCGCAAGGGTGCGTTTGAGTCTTCTTGAGGGCTCGGTCCCCTTCTTTTGGGGCTCGGTTCTCCCCCGGACTCCGTCCGAGGGGACCCCCACGGGGCGCTCTGAGCGTGCGTAGACGGTCGACCGTGCTCGGTCCCTCGTTCCTCGGGACCTCCGCGCGCTCTCCCTCTCGACACCCGCGCGCCCCTTCGGCTCACGCGCCAAGGAGGCTCCAATCGACGCGCCCGACCAGGGCGGGGCCTCGACTCACTCGCCCTGCTCCGCAAGGCGCCGGACCCCGCTCCCTCATCCAGCCTGATCCATCAGAAACGACCTAGTCGCAGGGACAGCAGCAGCCGTCGCAGTCGCAGCGGGGACAGTCCACGCCGCCCTTGCGCTTCTTGCGGGACCAGGGGCCTTCGAACTCGTCCGCACAGCAGACCCGGCATGTGCAGCACAAGCCGATGGCGACCGCGCAGCCGGCCAGGAAGCTCCGCGGCTTCTTGTTGCCCGGCGGCTCCTCGCCGGGTCGCGAGCCACCGGAACCACCCCACCCGCCACCGCCGGAGTGGCCGCCCGGTCCGCCGCCGTACGGGCCGCCACCGCCGTACGGAGTGCCGCCCGCGTACGGATTGCCGCCGCCCTGACCCGTGTTCGCGCCGTACGGACCAGAGCCCCCGCCCTGATAGGGGTTGTTCGGGGTCGACACCTGCCCCTGACGCCCGTGGCTCCCCTGAAGCCGGCAGCCCGTCGTACCGAACGCGCGGTCCACCGCGGTGCCCAGCTCATGGGCGAGCAGCACATGCACCAGCCGCCCGTCGGCGAAGGTCGCGTCACGCAGCGCGAGCCGTACCCCGTGCACGGCGTCGTCGGCGAGTCTGCGGGCCTCGGTGAGCGAGGTGCCCGTAGCGGTGAGCGGATTCCAGGCGCCCGCCGCGGCGTCGGACTCCCTGTCCTCCACGGCGTCCAGCAGATGCGCCAGCCGCCCGAAGAGCCGGCCGGCCTCGGCGAGCGGGGCGATGTTGCCCGGCCGTCCGGCGAGTACGGCGGTGTGGGCGAAGGCGGCCGCGGTGGCCGTCTCCGTGGGTTCGGTCACCGTCAGCAGCGGGGTGCCGGGCCCGGCCAGCAGTTCGACCCCCGACTGCCGGTCGACCGCGTCGAGCAGGACCGCCGTGTCGAATCCAAGCTCCGCCCCGGTGCGCGCCCCGGCCCGGTCCCAGCCCGCCGCGACCTTCCGTGCGGCGGCCGCCACCGGACGGCGCGCCAGCATCCCGTCCCGGTCGGCGACATGGTCCCGTATCTTCGCGGACGCCAGCACCAGCGACACGGCCGCCGCCAGCCGGGCCCCCTCCCCCTTGGCCACGGAGGCGGTGCGCATGCCGCGCAGCGGACAGGGGCCCGCGGTGCGCCGGGCTCCATCGGCGCGTTCGGCCTGAGCCTCCGTCAGGACGGAGATGATCAGGCCGTCGTAGTTGGTGACCATCCGGGCGAACTGCCCGTGATCGGCGCGGAGCGCGAGACACAGTCCGCAGAGATGGGCCATCCACTCGGCCTTCAGGCCGTCGGTGAGCCGATGGGCGCATGGTCTGACGATTCCGAACAAGTCGTTTCCCCCGTGAAGTCGTTGCCTGGCCGACACAGGCATCGTAACCAGGCCGCCGGTTCACTCGTACGACCCTCGATTCACCCATCTGGCCTGAATTTCATATTTTGAGCAGATCATGCGTCTTATCTGGGAAGAACCCTGACGAACCGCCACATCTTCTGCACCAGTCCCGTCACGAATCCCCTGCACGGCGGCAATCCACGTGGCATGCGATCCGCATGATGCACGACCATAGGGACAGGGAAGAACAAGAGACCGCTAGTGAGCGGACCACAGCGAAAGGAGGCGTCGATGGGATCCGTGCGCAAGGCGAGTGCCTGGCTGGGGCTCGTCGAGGACAGCGACGAGCGTTACTACGACGATGAGTACGCCGAGGGCGCCGAGACCGGTGACGCATGGGTCACCGACCCCCGGGTGCATGTGGCCTCCGAATCCGCCCGGGAAGAAGGCCGCAGAATCGCCACGGTCTCTCCCACCTGCTTCCGGGACGCCCGCGGCATCGGTGAGCTGTTCCGCGACGGTGTGCCCGTGATCGTGAACCTCACCTCCCTGGAGCCCTCGGACGCCAAGCGCGTGGTGGACTTCGCGGCGGGGCTCACCTTCGGGCTGCGCGGCTCCATCGAGCGCGTCGCGACCCGGGTCTTCCTGCTGAGCCCCGCGAACACAGAGGTCGTCAGCGGAGAGGCACCGAGCCGCGGACAGGACGGCTTCTACAACCAGAGCTGAGCAGGGCGCTCGCCGGCCCGCCCGGTCACCGGTCCTCCGGGATACGGGAATCAGGGCCCCGGAATCGGCTCACCGGAAGGCGTCGAGGCCGGTGAGCGCCTTGCTCAGCACGAGCTGGTGCATGTCGACGGTGCCTCGTAGGTGAGCACCGATGCGAGGTTGGTCGCGTGCCGCATCACGGGATGTTCGAGCGAAATCCCGTTCGCGCCCAGGATGGTGCGCGAGGTGCGGCAGATCGCGACGGCCTCCCGCGCGTTGTCGAGCTTCCCGAAGCTGACCTGCTCCGGGTGGAGGCCGCCCGCGTCACCCCGCACGTCACCTCGGGCCGGCACCGCCCGCCTTCGAGGCGCGAGGCAGCGCCTGCGTCCCCGGAGCGGGCAGCGCACCCGGCGGCTACGGTCTGCCCGCCACCTCACGGCCCGTCCCCGCGATATCCGTGGCGATGTCCGTCGCGCCGCGGCTCGCCGGAAGCCGGACGCCGCCGCGCCCGCTCCCGCGAATCCGTCCCACGGGCCCGCATCGCTCCGCCGCCGCCGGGCACTCCATGATCTTCGGGAGCCTCAGCGCCGCCAACGCGCCGAGCAGCAGCAGCCCGGCGCTGACCAGCAGCGTCACATGGAGGCCGTGGACGAAGGAGTGGCGAGCGGTGGCGCGCAGCATCTCCCCCGCGGCCCCGCCGAGGCGGTCCGACACCTGGTACGCCTCGCCCAAGGAGTGCGAAGCGGCGGTTCCGGCGGAGCGCGGGACCCCGGCGAGACCCAGCAGGGCGGGTGCGTAGGCAGCGTTCATGACACTGCCGAGGAGGGCGATCCCCATGCCCGCGCCCAGCTGGTACGAGGTCTCGCCGATCGCCGCCGCCCCGCCCGCGTGCTCCGGCGGGGCCTCGCTGAGCATCGACTCGTACGCCGCGAAGAGCGTGGTCTGGAGCCCGAAGCCGAGGAGGACGAAACCGGCGGTGAGCAGCAGCGGCCGGTCGTGCTCCCCCATGAGGAGGAGCAGCAGCACGGCCACGGCGGTCAGCACGAAGCCCCAGCCGACCATCCGGCGGGGTCCGATACGGCGCAGGGTGTACGTGCCGGTGGCGCCCGCGGCCATCGCGGCGAAGGTCAGCGGCAGCAGTCGCAGCCCGGTCTCCAGGGGGCTGAGTCCCAGGATCAGCTGGAGGTACTGGACGGCTATCAATTGCAGGCCGACCAGCGCGAGCATGGCGAGGACGATGCAGCCGACGGAGGTGGAGAAGGTCGCCCTGGCGAACATCCGCATGTCGATCAGCGGATGCCTGCGCCGCCGTTGCCGCCGTACGAACAGAGTCAGCAGCACCACGCCGAGCAGCAGCGGTACCGCCGTCCCGGCGTCCAGCGGGCCGTGGCCGACGCCGAGCCGCTTCACTCCGAGGACGACGCAGAGCACTCCGGCGGCGGCCGTCAGCGCGCCGAGCACATCCCAGGGGCCCGCGCAGTCACCGCGGGACTCGGGGAGCAGCCAGCGTCCGAGCGGAAGGATCAGGGCCATCAACGGGATGTTGATCAGGAAGACCGAGCCCCACCAGAAGTTCTCGACGAGGAAGCCGCCGAGCACCGGTCCGGTGGCGGCTCCCACGGCCGCGACCGCGGTCCAGAGTCCGATCGCCATGGCCCTCTCCCGCCGGTCGGGGAAGACCGCGCGGAGGATCGAGAGCGTCGCGGGCATGATCATCGCACCGCCGACGCCGAGGAGGGCGCGGGCCCCGATCAGCACCTCGGGTGTGGTGGCGCAGGCGGCCAGCGCCGAAGCGAGGCCGAAGATGCCGTAGCCGAGGAGGAGCACCCTGCGGCGGCCGACGCGGTCGCCGAGTGTGCCGAAGAGGATCAGCAGCGCCGCGCAGACGAGCGGGTAGGCGTCCACGATCCAGAGCAGCTCGACGCCGCTGGGGCGCAGGTCCTCCGTGACCGCGGGGACCGCGACATGGAGCACGGTGGCGTCGAGCGCGACGATCAGCAGGCTGACGCAGAGGACGAGAAGGACGACCCAGCGGTTCGCTCCGCCGCCTGCGGCACGCAGTCGTGCCACGGCCGTGGTCGTCTCTGACATGCACCTACCTCCAGTGGTTCCCTCGCGGTCGGCGGGCCAGCCGGGGGGACGGGGACGGTCCCTCAGGGCGGTCCGGCATCGACGGACGAGTGAGCCGACAGCGTACGCCAGTTCAGGCAGGCGGCGCGTGGTCCGTCTCTCAGCGCCCGTCCATGGGCGTGTGGCGTGCGCCACGCCCGGCCCCCGGGAAAGGTTACGGGCAGCTGCGAAGATGAGGGGAATTTCATAAAGGGAAGTGACGAACTGCATTCTGGACAGCGGAAAGACGGCGCCACTGACGAGCCGGAGCATTCGCGCCTGTGTGACCTCGGGGGATTTCCGAATTGGTCAGTAATAAATCTCGCGTCAAGCCCGTACGCCACATCACATCGTCATCACAAAGCCGCTGGATCGGCCTAGTCGCACCCTCACTCGCTGTAACGTCGATTGCGTGCGTACCGACATCTTCGCCCGGCTGGACCGGGAGCCGGAACCGCCGAAGATAGAGATCCCGCGGATGAGCCGCACCCGTCTCGCCCTCTTCGGCGGGACGTCTGCGCTCTATCTCGCCATCGTCGTGGCCGTGCTGGCGTCGACCTGGCTGGTGATCATCGACTGGAAGATCATGCTGTTCCGGCCCTACCAGCAGTGGCCCGAGCTGCACGCTTTTCTCGACTACTTCGTGGTGCTCGGGCAGCGTGGTCCGACGGCGGTGATGGTCGCCGCCTGGCTGGGCTGGCGCTCCTGGCGTCAGCACACGCTGCGGCCCTTGCTGGTGCTCGGCGTCTCACTGCTGCTGCTCAACACGACCGTCGGCGCCGTCAAGATCGGTCTCGGCAGGCTCGGCCCCCACTACGCGACGCAGATCGGATCGGCCGAGCTCTTCGCCGGCGGAGATATATTTCCCTCCGGCCATACCGCGAACGCGGTCGTGACCTGGGGAATCCTGGCGTATCTGGCGACCACCCCGAAGACCCGGCGCTATCTGTCCGCGCTCTCGGCGACGGTTTCGCTGGGCGTCGGTCTCACCACCGTCTATCTCGGTACGCACTGGCTGAGCGATGTGCTGCTCGGCTGGGCGGCCGGTCTGCTGATCCTGCTGGCGCTGCCCTGGTGCGAGCCGCTGATCGGCCGGGCCGAGGCATGGATCTTCGAGCAGCGCGAGCGGTGGCGTGCGCGCCGCAGGCTCGCTCCCTCGCTGCCGGTGGCGGCGGGCGGCCCAAGGCCGTCGCTGGTGCTGCCGCTGCGAGGCCCGGTGGAGGAGAAGCCGGAGCGGGAGCCGGTGGCGGCCATGGGCACGATTCCCGGCCCGTCCGGACTCTCCGGCGGCGGGCAGCTCACGCAGCAGCGGCCGCACACGGTCCGCTCGCGAAGCGTGGCGGGCGGATAGCCCCCTTCCCGTACGAGCGGACTCCGCCGACGGGCGGTCATCGGTACGAGTTGCGAGCGAGGCCCCGGCCGGAAGCGGCCGGGGCCTTTCCCATCTCGGGAGGGTGACGCGGGAGCCCCCGTCCGGGTGATGCCGGGGTGGTGTCCGGGTGATGTCCGGCCCCGGGGTACGGATCGGGCCCGGCTCTCGGAAAGGCCCGGCCGGGCACCCGCGGCCGGGCCGCTCAGCCCCGCCAGCAACGGATGACGGTGCCGCTCTCCACCTCGAAGTTGATCCGGCCCACCAGATACTCCAGGGTGATGATCGAGCCCGGCGGCAGGGATCTCACGGTGGTCCACCCGCGCTCGCGGGCCAGGCGTTCGGCGCTGTCGGCCGAGAGGCCGACATACGCGTCGGTCGGGTCGTCGGGCTCGGCGGACGGAGTCGGTAGGGGTGCCATGGCTCCACGGTAGGCGGCAGCGGACGGTGACGGAAGCGGAACCGGCATCGGCCGCCACCGGCCCTGGGTACGCCACCGGTCACGCTTCTGTCACAGGACGGCGACACACGTTCGGCTCATACTCCGTCACCCGAACGAGCAGTTCGACACCACCCGCTCGGTAATTCCGGAGCGCTGCCGATCATAGAGAATTCCGGCGAGAAATTTCCCGGGGCGAAGGTCGGAGGATGAATTGACGGACCGGGAACAATTCACGGGTTCCTTGCAGAACCCCCTCCCCCGTCCGGATGCCGAGTCCACCGCGCGTACTCCCGTACAGGCACCCGCCGCAGGGGCTGGCTTCGTCTTCCCCAAGAACGCGGCGCCGTCTTTTCGCCGCACCCGCGGAACGGACCGCGCCGACGCCGCGGACAGCGAGAGGGCGGTAATGGGAACAGGGACGGCGACCCCGGAGACCGCCGTGCACGGGCGGAAGGTCCTGGTGGACGACCCGTGGGGGTTCGGGCGGTCGCTGGAGTGGGCGACGTCCTGCCCGCCGCCCCGGCACAACTTCACCACGATCCCCCGGATCCGCTCCGAGCCCCGGCCTTCGATCTGCGCCATCCGGAGTTCGCGGCCTTCGCGGGGATGACGGAGGAGGAGATCGTCAGCCGATCGCGCGGGAGAGACGGTCCCGGACCGTCCTGACGCTCTCGACCAGCTCGACCGGTTCGATCACCTCGAAATCCACGCCCATGAACATGATGTGAAAAACCAACAGCTCCAGGCTGCCCGCTCCCGTGCGCAGCAGACAGCTGTTCTCGTCGACCGGCTCGAGAACACCGTCGGACGGGCCGACGACCTCCGCGGCCCGCTCGGCCGGCACCAGCAGCCGGATGACCGCCTTCGCCGCGTAGGCGGTGATGGAGACGCCCTCGGAGACATAGGCGGCCAGATCGGCGGCGGGCGGGGTGCGCGGAGTGAAACGGGGGCCGTGCGGCGGTTTCGGAACGATCCGGTCCGCCCGGAACGTACGCCAGTCGGCGCGGTCGAGATCCCAGGCGACGAGATACCAGCAGCGCTCCGTGCACACCAGACGGTGCGGTTCGACCGTACGGCGGGACGAGGCGCCGGAGTGGTCGCGGTACGCGAACCGCAGACGTTCGCCGTCCCGGCAGGCGTTGGCCAGTTCGATGAGGACCGAGGGGTCGACCAGGGATCCGGGCGCGCGCAGCATCGGCACGGTGAAGGAGCCGAGCGCGCTCACCCGTCCACGCAGCCGGTCCGGCAGCACCTGCTCCAGCTTGGCCAGGGCGCGTACGCAGGTCTCGCCGATGCCCTCGACGCCGTTCCCGGCGGCGGTGCGCAGCCCGACCACGACGGCCACCGCCTCCTCGTCGTCGAGCAGCAGCGGGGGAAGCCGCGCACCCGCGCCGAGTTGATAGCCGCCGCCCGTGCCGGGGCTGGCGTTGACCGGGTAGCCCAGCTCGCGCAACCGGTCGACGTCCCGGCGCACCGTGCGCGCGGTGACGCCGAGGCGTCGCGCGAGTTCGGCACCGGACCAGTCGCGGTGCGACTGGAGCAGTGAGAGCAGGCGCAGCAGCCGTGCCGAGGTATCCACCATGGGAAGCAGTCTGGCAGGGGTCGCGGACTGTTTCCGTCCGCGATCTCGGACCGTCCCCCGTCCCGGTGCCCGCGAGGGCCGCGGGACGGGGGTCCGGAGAGTTCAGGCGGTCTTCCGGACAGCCCTGCGCGACAGCGCCGCGAGCAGATGGCGCAGGGCGTAGGCACTGCCGTAGACGGCGCCCCGGCAGCGGTACACGGTCGTCCGCAGGGCGCTGCCCACCCCCTTGGTCCGGGACCGCCGCACCAGTTCGGTGAAGAGCGCCTCGTGCCGTTCGGCGATCCGTGCCGGGTCGAAGCGCTCGGAGGCCGCGAGGGCCGCGGCTCCGGTGCGCAGCCGCAGTGCGTCGTCGCCGATCAGTTCCAGGAGCGCGTCCGCGAAGGCGTCCACATCGCCGACGGGGGTCAGCCGGCCGTCCACCCCGTCCGAGATGATCTCGCGCGGGCCGTGCGGGCAGTCGGTCGAGACGACGGGCAGACCGCACCGCATCGCCTCGACGATGGTCATGCCGAAGGACTCCTTGCTGGAGGTGACGGCGGCGATCGAGCCCTTGACCCACTCGGGTTCGAGCGGGTTGGCGTTGCCCATCAGGAAGACGTGGTCCGTCAGTTCCCGCTCCTGGATGAGGGCGGTCAGGGCCTCGCGCTCGTCGCCGGTGGCGTCTCCGCTTCCGTAGATCCGCAGCCGCCAGTCGGGACGGGCGGCGACGACCTTGGAGAATGCCTTGACCAGCAGGTCGTACCGTTTGACGGGAGTGAGCCGGCCGGCCGCGACGACGAACTTGCCGCTGCCGTCGGCGGGTGGGACGGAGGGCCGTGGCACGCTGTTGGGCACGGCCTCGATCCGTACGCCGGGCAGTGCGAGCCCCGTGCGGTACGCGCGGGCGTCCGCCTCGGTCACCGTGGTGACCGCGTCGAGGAGCCGGTAGCGGAAGCCCAGTTCGCGACGGAGCCGGTAGCCGTGGCCGTCCAGCGTGAGGTGCTCCTGCGCGACGCGGACCGGCCCCCTGCGGGTCTGGCGGGCGATGTGCACGTTGAGGCCGGGCCGGGTGCCGACGACGACATCGGCGTCGAGCGAGCGCAGATGGGCGGCGATCCGGGCGTCGGTCAGCCGGCTGTACTGCTTGTGACGCCCGTCTCCGCGTGGGAAGACCCGCGCGGCACGCTTGTGGTCGGGGTGGTCGCCCGCGAAGTCCGGGCTGCTCCTCCTCAGGTCTACGAGGTTCTTCATGGTGACACCGGCGGGTGCCCCCAGGGCGGGCCGGTCCCGGTGGCAGAAGACGGAGACGATCTCCACTTCGTGCCGTTCGGCGAGGACCTGGGCCAGATTGAAGGTCGTACGGATCGTGCCGCCGATCCCGTACGCGTTGTGCAGCAGAAAAGAGATGCGCATACGCCGCGGCGTCCCCCTGTTCAGATGTGGTCGGACAGGACTCTACTTGCCTCACAGGGCCCGCACGGGGAACGGAAGAAGAGGGGGCCGCGAGCGGCGCTCAGGCGGGGAGAGCGAGCATCATCCCCACGGAGAGCCGGTCCGGGGAGTCGCCGATGACGTCCCGGTTGGCCTCGTACAGCGCCTGCCAGCCGCCCTTGACCTTGTAGCGCACGGCGATGGCGTGGAGGGTGTCGCCGGACCGCACGGTGTGGACCCGGCCGCTGAGGCCGTACCGCTTGGAGCAGACGGGCCACGCCTCCCAGCCCTGGACACGGAGCACCTCCTCCCCGACCTTGATCTGCTGCCCACGGGTGGCGAGGTCGGCACGGCGGGCGTACTTCAGTCCGCCGAACGACTCCCAGGTCGGCTGCCAGAACTGGAGCCCGCCGTAGTAGCCGTTGCCGGTGTTGGCCTTCCAGTCGCCGCCGCTCTCGCATTCGGCGACGCAGTTCCACGGCCATCCGGTCGCGGCGCAGGCGTAGGTGCCGGGTGCGGCGCCGACGCCGGGACTGCCGGGGGCGGGCGGCGGGGGCAGCGCCTGTGCGGCCGGGTGCGGTACGAGGGCGATGAGCACGGCGGCCGCGGCAACCGTGAGGGGGCCGACCCGCTGGGGGCGGAGGCTGCGGGGTGCCCTGGGGGACCGGGGCGCACGGGGAGCCCGGAGAGGCCGGGGCGCACGGAGGTTCGGCATCCGCTTCACGGTAGGCAGCGCGGCGGCGGTGGGGCGGGTGCCGCGCTGGCAAGGCACGCGGCCCCACCCGGTCGGACCCGGGTGGGGCTGCGCGGTGGGGGGTTTCCGCGACGTGTCCGTCAGAGCGCGAGGCGCTGGCCGGGCACGATGAGGTTCGGGTCGCCGCCGATGACGGCGGTGTTGGCGGCGTACACCTTGCGCCAGTCCTTGCCGTGCGCCGCCGCGATCGCGCTGAGCGTGTCGCCCCTGCGGACGGTGTAGTCGCCGCCGCGCTCCACCGCGCGTCCGGTGTGGGCGGCCGGGCGCGGCCGGACGGCGGCGGGCTTCGACTTCCAGACCACGCCGGGCCGGGTGCCGGTCTTCTGCTTGGCCGCGGCCTTGACACCGGCCTTGGGCCGGGTGCTCGCCTGCCGTCCCGAGGACTTCTGCGCGGTCTTCGCGACGGACGGAGCGCTGCCGTACGCCCCCGCCCGCTTCGAGCAGGTGGGCCAGGCGCCCCAGCCCTGGGACTTCTGGACCTTGGTGGCGATCGCGATCTGCTGGGCCTTGGTCGCCCGGTCCGCGGTGGAGGCGTACGCCTTGCCGCCGAAGGCACGCCACGTGCCGGCGGAGAACTGCAGTCCGCCGTAGTAGCCGTTGCCGGTGTTGATGCGCCAGTTTCCGCCGCTCTCGCACTTGGCGATGCGGTCCCACACCCCGCTGTCCGCTGCCTTGGCCTCGCCCGCCGCGGCGAGGAGTGCCAGTGGCGCCACCAGCGCGGCGCCGACCAGTGCGGCGGTGTCACGCCGCCGCAGGGGACTCGGGGTGCTGCCGGAACTCGTGAACATCAAATCCCTCTCGAAGGACCCCGGGGTCCTCAGACGGCAGCGGGATCTCGACGCGTCGGACGTCTCGACCCGCTCCGCCCGGCCCATCCGAGGCGCGTGCCGGGGTGATCCGTCGGCACGGTCGATGCAGCGGCGCCGCACTGGCTGTGCGGCGTCCGGGCGGGCCGGCCCGGGGCGGTGCTCTCTGCACTCGGCGGTGGAATCTAGAGAGGTCGTCGCCTCGGCATCAACAGATCGCCTTTCGTTCCAGGCCAGTTGCCCGTTACCCGTCGTAGCGATGAAATCCGGCCACCCACTTGACTCTCCTATGTCGTCATTTGTCGGCGATGAGATTCGCTCTTCTGTGAGCCGGTTCACCCCGGCAACTTTCTTTCACCCCACAGTCATTGACGGGGAGTAATCGATTCCGCTCGCCATCTCACCGTGTGCGCCCGATGGTTCGATTCCGTTCCCACTCATGCGTGACTCCTGACACAGATCTCCGTTGAACGCTTTATGAGCCGGGATCCGCCCGGCGCACAAGATCAAGTTCCGAGGAGCCACCTGTGCCCCGCATGCTCGACGTCAGCGAGGACGTACGCGCCGAGATCGGCGACGAAGAAGCCGACCGGCTGCTCGTCGGCGAGTCCGCCCCGGGCAGCTATGACTGCACCTCCTGCCGCACGCCGGGCGACACCGAGCAGGAGCGCACCAGCACCGTGCTGTTCGTCGGCGATGAGACCGCGGTGCTCGCCTTCGCCCACGCCTCCTGCATCCCGTCGCAGGTCGTCCAGGTCGCCGAGGAGCAGTTGCAGGGGGCCGTCCGCTCCATCACCGGCGAGGAGCCCGGTGTCCCCGCCCCGGCGTCCGCGCCCGGCTCCGGCCCCGACACCGCCTCCGTCCCGGAGCAGGCGGTCCTCGGCATCACCAGCGGGCTGATCCTGGTCGGCGGTGATCTGCACCCGGCCCTCGTCGTCGAACCCACCGCGCCCATCGCCCGCCCCGGCACCACCGGAGCCCACGGGGACGACTTCCTGCCCCTTCTCATCGAGCAGGGCTTCGTCCCCGTCCACGACATCAACCAGCGGCCGGGGACGCTGGCCGGCTGGTCCGTTCTCCTCGCCATGGGTCGGCTGCACGCCGTGCTCCAGCCCGGTGGCGCGGGCGGGAGCCCGGTGGCCTGGTGGCAGGCCCACCAGCCGCTCCAGGTCACGGAGGGCTGGCGCACCGCCGCCAACAAGTCGCACACGGTGCTCGTGTTCGCCGCGCCGGTCGGGTCGATCGGCCAGCAGCCGCGCGAGGATCTGCTGCGCGACGCGCTGGAGAAGGCGGCGGCGGGCGGGCGGCTGGTCGCCGCCGCGATGCCGCTGGCCGGTACCTGACCTTCCGTTTCCCGCTCTGTCCTGTCGCTACGAGCAGAGGGGCCGGGCGGCGACAGTGACGGGCCGGGGTCGTGGATCGTTGCAGTCACGTGCACTCATACGATCCAGACCGCCAGGCGTACCCGAGCCCGATCCCCGCCATGCGCCCCGGGCGCGAGGTGTCGCCCGTCCCGTCCCTCACGCCCATCTACGACGCGCTGTACTCCGAGTACCGCAGGTCGTTCCGGGCGCTGCCCGGCGACCGGTCCGGCGAGGAGGATCTCGGCTTCCACGGCTTCGGCACCGGGCTGGCGAGCAGCCGGGGCTCCGTCATTCCCGCCGCGCATCCGGGCGCGTTCTGGCAGCCCTACCCCCGGACGCACGGTGGTCACCCACCCGCGCTGCCGCCGGGCCCGCGCCGGAGCCACTCATAGTCCTCGGCGAGGCCGGATGGGCGCATCACGGACGAGAACGGGCCCGGCCCGCCCGGCTCCGCGGGACACGGCGCGGACCGGCTCGGCCGGGGCGGATGGTTCCCACGCGTGCCGCGCCCGCGGGCCCGAAGGCCGGACGGCCGGGGGCCATGGCCTCCTTCCGGGCCCGATTCCGCAACCCGCGGCGGTGCCGACGCGCCGGAAGCGCCGCGTTCGCGTCACGGGCCCAGGCCGGGCCGACCCCGGCTCCGGCTCCGGCCGCCGGTGTGAGACGGCATGCGGCCGGACGCCGGAACCGGCGCGACCACGACGTCGGCGTCACGCGCGACGAACGAGGGCGCTGCCGCCGACCGGAGACGACCGGTCGGCGGCAGCGCCCTCGGTGGCGTGCGCCGGGCTACTTCTTGTGGCCGCGCTTCTCGCGGACCCGTACCGAGATGTGCAGCGGAGTCCCCTCGAAGCCGAACTCCTCGCGGAGCCTGCGCTCCACGAAGCGGCGGTAACCGTGCTCCAGGAAGCCGGACGCGAAGAGGACGAACCTCGGGGGCTTGGTGCCCGCCTGGGTGCCGAAGAGGATCCGGGGCTGCTTGCCGCCGCGGATCGGGTGCGGATGCGAGGCGACGATCTCGCCGAGGAAGGCGTTCAGCCGTCCCGTCGGGACACGGGTCTCCCAGCCCGCCAGCGCGGTCTCGATCGCCGGGACGAGCTTCTCCATGTGGCGGCCGGTGCGGGCGGAGACGTTGACCCTCGGGGCCCAGGCGATCTGGGCCAGCTCGGTCTCGATCTCCCGCTCCAGGTAGTAGCGGCGCTCCTCGTCGAGGGTGTCCCACTTGTTGAAGGCGATCACCATGGCGCGGCCCGCGTCGACGGCCATGGTGATGATCCGCTGGTCCTGCACGCTGATGGACTCGCTCGCGTCGATCAGGACGACCGCGACTTCGGCCTTCTCGACGGCGGCCGCGGTGCGCAGCGAGGCGTAGTAGTCGGCGCCCGCCTGGAGATGGACCCGGCGGCGGATGCCGGCCGTGTCGACGAACTTCCAGGTGACGCCGCCGAGCTCGATCAGTTCGTCCACGGGGTCGCGGGTGGTGCCCGCGACCGCGTCGACGACGACGCGCTCCTCCTTGGCGACCTTGTTCAGCAGGGAGGACTTGCCGACGTTGGGGCGGCCGATGAGGGCGACTCGGCGGGGGCCGCCGACGGCGTTGCCGAAGGTCTGCGCGGGGGCGTCGGGCAGCACCTCGAGAACGGCGTCGAGCATGTCGCCCGTCCCGCGGCCGTGCAGCGAGGAGACGGGGTGCGGCTCGCCGAGGCCGAGCGACCACAGGGCGGCGGCGTCCGCCTCGCCGCTGGGGCCGTCGACCTTGTTGGCGCAGAGCACGACGGGCTTCCCCGCCCGGCGCAGCAGCTTGACGACGGCCTCGTCGGTGTCGGTCGCGCCGACCGTGGAGTCCACCACGAAGACGACCGCGTCGGCGGCCTCGATGGCGTACTCCGCCTGGGCCGCGACGGAGGCGTCGATGCCGAGGACGTCCTGTTCCCAGCCGCCGGTGTCGACGATCTTGAAGCGGCGGCCCGCCCACTCCGCCTCGTAGGTGACGCGGTCGCGGGTCACGCCCGGCTTGTCCTCGACGACGGCCTCGCGGCGGCCGATGATCCGGTTCACCAAGGTCGATTTGCCGACATTCGGCCGTCCGACGACGGCGAGGACGGGCAGCGGGCCGTGTCCGGCCTCGCCGAGGGCGTCGTCGATGTCCTCCGCGTCGAAACCCTCTACCGCGGCAAGCTCCATGAACTCCGCGTACTCGGCGTCGCCGAGCGCTCCGTGGTCGTGCTGGTCGTTCATGAAGTCCGTTCCTCGTGTCTCACCGGATCACGATCGCGTGATCCACAGCTCAAGTCTTACCCGGCGCGTCCGGTGAGGCGCCTGGCATTTTCCAGGTGGGCGGTCAGCCGTTCCTGGATGCGTACGGTGGCGTCGTCCAGCGCCTTGCGGGTACGGCGACCGCTGCCGTCCCCCGCTTCGAAGGCGTCACCGAAGATCACGTCGACCTTGCCGCGCAGCGGGGGCAGCGCCTTGACCAGCCGTCCCGCGCGGTCGGTGCTGCCGAGGACGGCGACCGGGACGATCGGGGCCCCGGAGCGCACCGAGAAGTAGGCGAGCCCGGCGCGCAGCGAGGCGAAGTCGCCTTCACCGCGGGTGCCCTCGGGGAAGATCCCGAGGACTCCGCCGTCCTTCAGCACGCCGAGCGCGCCGGAGACGGCGGTGCGGTCGGTGCTCGTACGGTCCACCTTCAGCTGGCCGATCCCCAGCAGGAAGGGATCGAGCGGACCGATGAACGCCTCCTTCTTGATCAGGAAGTGCACGGGCCGGGGCGCGGTGCCCATCAGCATGGGGCCGTCGATCATGTGCGAGTGGTTCACGGCGAGGATGACCGGCCCGGCGGCCGGGACGCGCCAGGCACCGAGCACTCGGGGCTTCCAGAGGCCGTACATCAGACCGATGCCGATGCGACGCCCGACCGCCGCGCCCTTGGCCGAGGGTCCGCCGGAGGTCACTTCAGAACGCTCCGGCGCTCTTCCACCAGGGTCACCACGCACTCGATCACCTGCTGGAGCGTCAGCTCCGTGGTGTCGACCTCGACCGCGTCGTCCGCCTTCGCCAGGGGTGACGTCGTACGGCTGGAGTCGGCCGCGTCCCGCTTGACCAGGGCTTCCTTGGTGGCCGCGAGGTCCGAGCCCTTCAGCTCGGAGCTGCGGCGGGCGGCACGGGCCTCGGGCGACGCGGTCAGGAAGATCTTGAGGTCGGCGTCCGGGAGGACGGTGGTGCCGATGTCCCGGCCCTCGACGACGATGCCGCCCACGGCGGACGCGGCGATCTCGCGCTGGAGCCCGGTGATCCGGGTCCGTACCTCGGGCACCGCGCTGACGGCGCTGACCTTGGCGCTGACCTCCGGGGTGCGGATCGGGGCGGACACGTCCACACCGTCGACCGCGATGGCGGGGTCCGCCGGGTCGGTGCCGGAGACGATGACGGGTTTGTCCGCCGCGGTGGCGATCGCCACCGGGTCGGCGACATCGACACCGTGGGTGATCATCCACCAGGTGATCGCGCGGTACTGTGCGCCGGTGTCCAGGTAGTCCAGCCCCAGGGCGGCGGCCACGGCCTTGGACGTGCTCGACTTGCCCGTGCCTGCGGGGCCGTCGATGGCAACGATCACGGCGGATTCCACGGTGTCGGACACCTTCCCTGATGTCGTTCCGGACGTACGGGGACGTACGCGGATGTGTGCGGATGAACCGGTGCGGATGAACCGATCGGGCCGTGGCGGACATCCCGATGGGCCCCGACCAAGGTTACCGACTGCCGGGACCTGCCATGGACACACGGACCGGCCCCCTCCGGCCCCGCCTGCTGCCTACTGCCGGATCGACCAGCCCCGCTCGCGGAGCGCCGCGGTGAGGATCGGTGCCGCCGCGGGCTCCACCATGAGCTGGACCAGACCGGCCTGCTGACCGGTGGCGTGCTCGATGCGGACGTCCTCGATGTTGACGCCGGCGTGGCCCGCGTCCGCGAAGATCCGCGCCAGTTCGCCCGGCCGGTCGCCGATGAGGACCGCGACGATCTCGTACGTGGCCGGCGCCGCGCCGTGCTTGCCCGGCACCCGGGCACGGCCCGCGTTGCCCCGGCGCAGTACGTCCTCGATGCCTTCGACGCCGCCCCGCCGCTTGTCCTCGTCGGCGGACTGGAGGGCCCGCAGCGCCTGGACCGTCTCTTCGAGATCGGCGGCGACCCCGGTGAGCACGTCGGCGACCGGACCGGGGTTGGCGGAGAGGATCTCCACCCACATTCCGGGGTCGGACGCGGCGATGCGGGTGACATCGCGGATGCCCTGGCCGCAGAGGCGTACGGCGGTCTCGTCGGCCTCGCGCAGGCGGGCCGCGACCATCGAGGAGATCAGCTGGGGGGTGTGCGAGACCAGGGCGACGGCACGGTCGTGGGCTTCGGCGTCCATGACCACGGGGACGGCCCGGCAGAGCGCGACCAGTTCGAGGGCGAGGTTGAGGACCTCGGTGTCCGTGTCACGGGAGGGCGTCAGCACCCAGGGGCGGCCCTCGAAGAGATCGGCGGTCGCGGCGAGGGGCCCGGAGCGTTCCTTCCCGGACATCGGGTGAGTGCCGATGTAGGCGGAGAGGTCGAGGGACCGGGCCTCCAGTTCGCGCCGGGGCCCGCCCTTGACGCTGGCGACGTCGAGGTAGCCGCGGGCGATCCCGGCGCGCATGGCGTCGGCGAGCGCGCGGGAGACGTGCGCGGGGGGCACGGCGACGATCGCGAGGTCGACCTGGCCCTCGGGGGGATCGTCCGTGCCCGCGCCGAGCGCGGCGGCGGTACGCGCGCGCTCCGGGTCGTGGTCTGCGAGATGCACGGCGACGCCCCGGCCCGCGAGGGCGAGGGCCGCCGAGGTGCCGATCAGGCCGGTTCCGATGACGACGGCGGTTCTCACTGGGCGATGTCCTTGCGCAGGGCGGCGGCGGCGCCGAGGTAGACATGGGTGACGTCGGACCGGTCGAGACCGGTCTCGACATGGACCAGTATCCGCACGACGCGCGGCATCGCGCCGACGACGTCCATCTCCTGGGCGCAGATCAGCGGTACGTCGGTGATGCCGAGCCTGCGGGCCGCGGCGGCCGGGAAGTCGCTGTGCAGATCGGGGGTGGCGGTGAACCAGATGCTGATCAGATCGGCGGGGGCGATGCCGTTGCGCTCCAGCACGGCGGTGAGCAGTTCGCCGACCTGGTCGTCCATGTGTCCGGCGTCGTCCCGCTCCAGCTGGACGGCTCCGCGGACCGCTCGTACCGCCACGTCGTGCTCCCGCTCCTGGATCTCTGCGTCTGCCTCTCGGTTCAGCGTAGTCAGATGCGCGGACGGGGTGCGGCGGCGACCGCCCTCCGAGACGGGGCGGTCGCGTTCCGTCGCGGGGGCAGGGTCGCCGCCGCCTGATGAGGTCCTCCGCGCGAGGGCCACCGGGCGTTCTCGTCCGCGGCCCGTCGCCGCGGGGGGGCTCCTTTCTTCCGGTTTCTTCCGGTTTCTTCCGGGCGACTCGCCGGGGGTGTCGCCGAGTGGACCGCCCAGGTCGTCTCCCGTCGTGATGATCTGCCTACCGGAGTCAGGTGCGGCCCCGAATAAACCAACAGCGTCCCGTAGGGGAGGTCGTGTGACGCCGTACGCGTACGCGACCGGGGCTCCGGTCAGGGCCGGTGTCACCCGGACGGAACCGGGCCACCACCCGGCCGGATCCGGGCGGATGCCGACGGTTCGGGCTCTCCGTAGCATTCAGCGCGTCGATGCCGGGCTCAGTGCACCGGCCCAGCGAAGGAGAACGACCATGGACACGCGGCGAAGAACTCTGCTGATGGCGGGCGCGGCCGGCACCGCGGGGCTGCTGGCGGGCTGTACTACGGAGAACGGGGTCGACAGCGGCGCCGCCGAGGAGCCCGCGCCTCCCGCGCCCGGCACCGCCGATCCCGGACCGGCGCAGCCCCCGGGCACGGGCGCGGGCCAGCCTCCTGCCGAGGCCGCCGGGAAGAAGATCGCCGGCACGGCCGACATCCCCGTCGGCGGCGGGAAGATCTTCGCCGAGGAGCGGGTGGTGGTGGTTCAGCCGACGGCCGGGGAGTTCAAGGCGTTCTCGGCCGTCTGCCCTCATCGGAACTGCCTCGTCTCGAGGATCGCGGACGGCACCATCGACTGCACCTGCCACGACAGCAGGTTCAGCCTCCAGGACGGCTCGGTCACGGAGGGCCCCTCGACCAGTCCGCTGCCGCCCGAGAAGATCACCGTCACCAAGGACTCGGTCCTCCTGCCGTGAGCGACGGCCGTGACCGACGGCCCGGATCCTGTCCGGCGCTCCCGTCACACGGGACCGGGAGCCGTCCCGTCATTCCCGGCGGGCGCGCGACGACGGCCGCCGAGCCCCCGCCCCTCGACCCCGTGGCCCCGCGGCCCGGGAGGTACCGCCGCGCCACGTCGCCGGACCGCCCGGATACACCCCGCAGGGCGACGGACCACCGCCTTGCGAAGCACCGCATACCCCGCCCCGAACCGATCCACCGGGGATGAACGGGACAGCCCTTAGCCTGTCCGGATGAGTCCGGAAGAGCTGGTCCGCGAACACACGGTCTACTCCTGCGTCATGGGGTCACGCGCCTTCGGTCTCGCGACGGAGGCCAGTGACACCGACCGCCGGGGAGTCTTCGTCGCGCCCACGCGCCTGTACTGGCACTTCGAGAAGCCCCCCACGCATGTCGAGGGACCGGCCGATGAGCAGTTCTCATGGGAGGTGGAGCGTTTCTGCGAACTGGCGCTGCGCGCCAACCCCAACATCCTGGAGTGTCTGCACTCGCCGCTCGTCGAGCGGATCGACGACACCGGGCGTGAACTCATCGCCCTGCGCGGCGCGTTCCTCTCCCGCGAGGTGCACCGGACGTTCGTGCGCTACGCGCGGTCCCAGCACAAGAAACTCGAGGCGGACATCCGCCGGGACCGGACACCCCGCTGGAAGCCCGTAATGCATCTGCTGCGGCTGCTGCTGAGCTGCCGGGATCTGCTGCGTACGGGGGAACTCGTCCTCGATGTGGGCGAGGAGCGCGAAAGGCTCCTGGCGGTCAGGCGTGGCGAGGCGTCCTGGCGGGAGGCGGAGTCCTGGATGGCGCGCACGGCCGACGAGGCGGACGAGGCCGTGGCCCGGACCCCGCTGCCAGCCGAGCCGGACCGCGCCCGCGTCGAGGACTTCCTCCTACGAGTCCGGCGTGCCTCAGCCCTCCAGCCGGACCCGTACGACGAGGTCCGCGAGAGCGTCACGGGCGGTGGGTACGGCGGGGAGCGCTGAGTCCAGCCGGGCCTCGTCCAGCACGGCGTGAAGTGCCTTCACATCGGTCTGCGCCCTCTCCCTGCCGACGCCGGAGGCGGGGCCGTGCTCGGCTTCCGCCTTGGCCGCGATCAGGTCGGGCAGGTAGGCGGGAGCGGTCACCTCGCCGATGAGGGTGGGGAGATGCGCCTGTATCCCGCCGCCTCTCATCAGGTGGATGCCCGTGAGGAGCGCGCGGAAGGTGTAGAGCAGGGGCTTCAGTTCTCCCGTCCGCTCGAACAGACGCCACTGGGTGCCCGCGAACCCCCGGTAGTGGTGGGCATGGTGGGAGGTGAGAACGCCGGGTGCGAGCGCGGCCAGTTCGCCGTGGACGGTGGAGGTGTGCACGACGAGCGGGGAGAGCAGCTGCTCCAGCACATAGCCGTTGGGCCGCAGCATGAGCCGGACGAACTTCCGCAGGTCATGAGTGACGAGATCCATCTCGGTCCCGTCCCGGTCCCACATACGGGTCCGGGTCTCCTCGGGCTCGCCGAGCCCGACCAGCTCCGCCACCGGAAGGAGATGGACGCCGCGTAGATCCACGTCCGAGTCGCGGGACGGGAATCCGTACAGATGCGCGCCGGAGACGGTGGCGAAGAGCAGGGGGTCGGGCTGTTCGGCGACGATCTCACCGAGGCCCTGAAGATCGCGGGGAGGGTGGAGATCGTGGAGGCGCGGGTTCGGCGGGTTCACGCGGTTCGGCGGGTTCACGCGGTTCGGCGGGTCCTGTGGGTTCACGGATCAAGAGTCCCAGAGCGCTCCCAGGGACAGCAGGTCGCTCCGGTACTCGATCCGTTCCGACCACTCCTTGGGCCAGACCCCGGCTCCCAGATGCGCTCCCGCGAAGGCTCCCGTCAGAGCGGCGATGGAGTCCGAGTCTCCCCGTGTGCAGGCCGCCCGGCGCAGGGCCGTGACGGGCTCCTCGGGGAAGAGCAGGAAGCACTGGAGGGCGGTGGCGAGGGCTTCCTCCGCGATCCAGCCGTCACCGGTGGTCAGGCACGGGTCGGTCTCCGGGTCGGCCGTGCGCATGGCGTTCGCGAGCCGCTCCAGGATGAGCAGGCACTCGTCCCAGCCGCGGGCGATGAACGCCTCCCCCGAGATGTCGTCGGAGTACGTCCACAGATCGCCGAGCCAGCGCTGCCGGTAGCTGCCGCGGTTCTCGTACGCGTACGACCGCAGCAGACCGACCAGGCCGAGCGGCTCGGCTCCCCGGGCGAGGAGATGGACGGCGCGTGCCGTGAGGTCGCTGGCCGCGAGGGCGGTGGGGTGGCCGTGGGTGAGCGCGGCCTGCAACTGGGCCGCTCCGGCGCGCTGTTCCTCGCTCAGGCCGGGTACGAGACCCACCGGGGCGACCCGCATATTGGCTCCGCAGCCCTTGGAGCCAAGCTGGCTGGCCTGCTGCCAGGCCAGGCGTTCGTCGTCGAGCTTCCGGCAGGCGTCCAGGCAGGTGCGGCCGGGGGCGCGGTTGTTCTGCGGGTCGTGGTACCAGGAGGTGAACTCCTCGCGCAGCGGCCGGGTCAGACGGGAGGCGTCGAGGAGCCCCCGGTCCATGGCGGTGCGGATACCGCGTCCGACGGCGAGCGTCATCTGGGTGTCGTCGGAGACGACGGCGGGGTGGGGCAGCCGCATCCCGCGCCACGGGCCGCACTTGGCGAGAATCTGCGGTACGTCGTTGAACTCCGTCGGGAAGCCGAGCGCGTCCCCGAGGGCGAGCCCGACCAGCGAGCCGGTGGCGGCCTGCTTGGTGACGGTCCTCGTGATCCCGATCATGGTCATGGGCGGCGTCCTTCCGGTCGCAGAAGAGGTGGGTGCAGGGCGGACGCGGTGCCCGCCCGGTAGAGCGCGGCCGGTTTGCCCCGGCCGCCGGTACGGCGCGGCGGGCCCTCGACCGGCTCCACGAAGCCGGGGGTGGCGAGGACCTTCCGCCGGAAGTTGGGGCGGTCGAGTTCGACGCCCCAGACCGTCTCGTACACCTGCTGGAGCTCGCCGAGGGTGAACTCACCGGGACAGAAGCTGGTGGCCAGGCAGGTGTACTCGAGTTTGGCGCCGACGCGGTCGTACGCGTCGGCGAGGATGTGCTCGTGGTCGAACGCGAGCGGGGCCGCCGCGCTGAGCGGTGTCCACCGGGCGTGGGCGGCGTCTCCGCCGCCGCGCGGCTCGGGCAGGTCGGGCAGGAGCGCGGTGTAGGCGACGGAGACGACCCGCATCCTCGGGTCGCGGTCCGGTTCGCTGTAGGTCCGCAGCTGTTCGAGGTGCAGGTCCCGGACCGTGTTCTCGGAGAGCCCGGTCTCCTCGGCCAGTTCCCGGCGGGCGGCGGACCCGGCGGACTCCGCGGGCCGCACGAAGCCTCCGGGCAGTGCCCACGCGCCACGGTACGGGTCCTCTCCACGCTGGACGAGCAGGACGTTCAGCCGCGCCTCGCGGAGCGTGAAGACCGCGAGGTCGACGGTGACCGCGAAGGGCGGGAAGGCTCTCGGGTCGTAGTCCGGCACGGGACCGGCCACCGCGTCCGGACCGGGTGCGGAGCCGGTGTAGGAGTCGGCGTCGGGCACCGGACCGGGAGTCGGGCGGGGAAGAGCAGCGGGCATCAGTGGCGCTCCGAGAGGTCGGGCAGTGGTTCGGCGAAGTACCACCCCTCGCCGAGCAGTTCGTCGACGGCGGCCACGGCGGTGGACAGCCTGCGCTCGTGCGACCCGGTGAGGTGCACCGTACGGCGTCCGGTACGGGCCAGTTCGGCGGCGAACCGGCCGGTCATCCAGGGCCGCAGCTCCTCGCCGTCCCGCAGGCCGTCGTCCTCGAAGGGGACGTCCTGGTGGTCGGTGAGCAGCCACAGATGCCGCTGCCCCCGAGCGGCGATCCGGCCCACCTCCTCGTTGACGCCGCCCATGTACCGCTCGTGCCAGATCGTGGTGGCGAAGGCGTCCGTGTCGCAGATGAGCACCGGAGAACCGGTCCGCGCGGCCTCGTCCTCCCGTTCGGTCTGACGCCGGGCGATCACCGGGAACTCGTCCGAGGAGAAGGCGACATCGCTCCAGTCGGCCGTGGGCCGCCCGGCCCGCAGCCTCGCCAGCTTCTCCTCGCTGAACTCCCGCCCGTACTCCGGTACGCACCGGGTCCTGGCCCAGACTCCGCCGCGCCCGCGGTAGTGGTCGGTGAGGGCGCGGGCCATCGTCGTGGTGCCCGTCGACTCGGCGCCGAGGACGACGACGCGCCGGGTGAGCGCGGCGCGCACGGGCGGCCGGAGGAAGTCCCAGCAGCCCACGGGGTCCTTGCGCACGGCTGTGCCGGAGACCGGGAACAGGCTGCGCCGGAGGTCGACGCAGACGGACTCCGCTCCGAAGCGGCGGGCCAGTTCGTCGCCGTACTCCTCCGAGGTGAAGACGGCGTCGACGGGCTCGGGGACGGCCGTGCGGAAGACGGCCATATGCGCGTCCCAGATCGCCGGATCGTCGCGATTCACCGGGATGTCGTCGACGGCCCCCACGACCCGGACACCGGGGCCCGGGTGGACTTCGCGCAGCCAGGCGACGCGGTCGGCGAGCGGGATCGACTCGACGGACGCGGCGCAGACCAGGACGGTCAGCCGTTCGCAGCGGTCGGCAGCGGTGGCGACGAGATGGTGGTGCCCGGCGTGCGGCGGATAGAACTTGCCGAGGACGAGTCCGTGCCGGTAGCGCCTCATGCGGTCGCCTCCGCGGGCTCCACGGGCTCCGCTCGCCCCGGGGTGAGATCGCGCGACCAGTTGCGCAGCCCGATCAGACAGAGCGTCAGGAATCCGATGTACAGCAGGGACGTGAGGTAGAGCTGCTTGTGGGCGTAGAGGGGGATGTAGACCACGTCGGCCGCGATCCACAGCCACCAGGACTCCACCCGCTTGCGGCACTGCCCGTAGGTCGCCATCAGCGAGAGCGCGGTGGTCAGCGCGTCCCAGAACGGGACGGTCGAGTCGGTGGCGTGGTCGAGGAGCAGGGTGAGCCCGATGGCCACGGCCGCGCCGGCCGAGAGCAGCCAGGCCCACTCGGCGGGGGTGGTGCGCCGGACCGGGAGTCGGTCGGAGCCCGGCCCGCCCCCGTGGGTCCAGGTCCACCAGCCGTAGGCGGCGAGGGTGATGAAGACGATCTGCAGCCCGGCGTCCGCGTACAGACCGGCCTGGGCGAAGAGCAGGATGAAGAAGAGGTTGTTGGCGATGCCGATCGGCCAGTTGGCTATGTGCTGACGGGCGACGAACCAGACGCAGAGGGCGCCGCTGCCGAATCCGAGGACCTCGGTCCAGCTGACCGGGGTGTCGAGAACGGTGAACAGCGGCTGCCTCAGCGGGTCGAGAATGTCCGCGAGACTCACACCGGCTCCTTAATAGTCATCATGACTATAAATGGGTCCGGGTGTCTCGCACAAGTGCCGGGGCGGCCCCGGACCGGCCGGAGGGGGCGAACACAGACCGGACCGGCCGGAGTGACCGGAGGACCGGAGGACCGGACCGAGGCCGGGCAGGACGGAAGCCCGCGGCCAGTCGGCCGCGGGCTTCTCAGGGGTACGCCGGATGGCGCGGATCCGCGAGCACCGGTTCGGGGCTGCGGGTCCGGGTGGCGGTTCGGGTGGCGGTTCAGGTCCGGGTGACGCGCCGTCCCCGTGGCGGGGCCGCAGGTGACGCGGGTGCGGGTGACGCGGTTACAGGTCGACGTCCTTCATCAGCATGCCGACCTCGGTGTTGGTCAGACGCCGCAGCCAGCCGGACTTCTGGTCGCCGAGACCGATCGACCCGAAGGCGGTCCGTACGAGCTTCTCGACCGGGAAACCCGCTTCGGCGAGCATCCGGCGCACGATGTGCTTGCGGCCCTCGTGGAGGGTGACCTCGACCAGGTAGTTCTTGCCGACGTTCTCGACGACACGGAAGTGGTCGGCACGGGCGTACCCGTCCTCCAGCTGGATGCCGTCCTTGAGCCGCTTGCCGAGGTCGCGCGGGAGCGGACCCTGGATCGCCGCGAGGTAGGTCTTCTTCACTCCGTACTTGGGGTGGGTGAGACGGTGGGCCAGCTCGCCGTGGTTGGTGAGCAGGATGATGCCCTCGGTCTCGGTGTCGAGCCGGCCGACGTGGAAGAGACGCGTCTCACGGTTGGTGACGTAGTCGCCGAGGCACTGGCGGCCGTCGGGGTCCTCCATGGTGGAGACGACGCCCGCGGGCTTGTTCAGCGCGAAGAAGAGATGGGACTGCGTGGCTACGGTCAGCCCGTCGACCTTGATCTCGTCGTGCTGCGGGTCGACGCGCAGGCCCTGCTCGGTGACGATCCGGCCGTTGACCTCCACACGGGCCTGGTCGATCAGCTCCTCGCAGGCCCGGCGGGAGCCCATACCCGCCCTGGCCAGCACCTTCTGCAGGCGCTCGCCCTCCTGCTCGGCGCCGGGGAAGGTCTTGGGCGTGGCGACCCGCGGCTTGTTCGCGTAGCGCTCGCGGTTGCGCTCCTCGGTACGGGCGTCCAGCTCGCGCGAGCGGGCGGGGGCGGAACGGCCACCGCGCTGGGGAGCCTGCTTGGGCCCGCCCTTGGCGCCGCCGCGCGCGGCGGCGCCGCGGCCCTTGCGGGGGCCTTCCGGGGCGCTGCCGCCGAAACCGCCCGCCTCGTAGCGGCGCTCCTCGGGACGCGGCTTGCCCGCGCGCTTCTGCTTGTCGTCGCGGTTGCCACCGGTACGTCCGGCGTCCCGGCGGCCGCCGCGCCCGGCGTTGCCTCCGCCGCTGCCGCCGGCCTTGCCGTAGCCGCTGTTCCCGCTGTTCCTGCCGCTGCTTCGCATCAAAGTTCCGTCGTTGGATTGACTGGATGTCTGTCTTCCGTGTCCGGAGCGTCCGGATCGAACGACGGAACGCCTTCCTGTGTCTCGGCCTCGATCGCCTCGGCCTCGGGGAGGAAGGGCGCCAGCTCCGGTAGCTCGTCCAGGCCCCGCAGGCCCATCCGCTCCAGAAAGTAGTTCGTCGTCCTGTACAGGATCGCACCTGTTTCGGGTTCCGCGCCCGCCTCCTCGACGAGACCGCGCTGAAGCAGGGTGCGCATAACGCCGTCGCAGTTCACTCCCCGTACGGCGGAGACGCGGGAGCGGCTGACCGGCTGGCGGTACGCGACGACCGCGAGGGTCTCCAGGGCGGCCTGGGTGAGCCGGGCCTGCTGGCCGTCGAGGACGAAGCGCTCGACGGCGTCGGCGTGCTCGGCACGGGAGTAGAAGCGCCAGCCGCCCGCGACGAGCCGCAGCTCGAAGCCGCGGCCCTGCACGGTGTACTCGTCGGCCAGCTCCCGCAGCGCGTCCGCCACCGCCCGGCGCGGGCGGTCGAGGACCTTGGCGAGGTGCTCCTCGGTGGCGGGCTCGTCCACGACCATCAGAACGGCTTCGAGGGCGGGCTTGAGATCGCTCACGCCTTGTCCTTCACGGTCTCGGCATCGGGTGTTCGGTCGAACTCGTCCGTCACGGTCGCCGCGCTGTCCCCGCCGGTCCATCTGACGGTCAGCTCGCCCAGCGCCTCTTCCTGCTCCAGGGCGACGGCCTTGTCCCGGTACAGCTCCAGCAGGGCCAGAAAGCGGGCGACGACGGTCAGGGTGTCGGCGGCGTCCCGCGTCAGCTCCTGGAAACCGACCTGCCCTCGCTCCCGCAGCAGCGCCACGACGATCCCGGCCTGCTCCCGCACGCTCACCAGGGGCGCGTGGATGTGATCGACGTACACCTGGGGCTTGGGCTTCGGCTGCATGGCCTTCACAGCCAGCCGGGCGAACCCCTCGGCCCCGATGCTGATGACGACCTCGGGCAGCAGCTCGGCGTGATGCGGTTCCAGGCCGACGGTCCGGGGGTAGCGTCGCGCCTCCGCGTCGAGCCGCTCGCTGAAGATCTCCGCGATCCGCTTGTACGCCCGGTACTGGAGCAGCCGTGCGAAGAGCAGGTCACGGGCCTCCAGCAGGGCGAGATCCGCCTCGTCCTCGACCTCGGCGGCGGGCAGCAGCCGGGCGGCCTTCAGGTCCAGCAGCGTCGCCGCGACGACCAGGAACTCGGTCGTCTGGTCGAGATCCCAGTCGTCGCCCATCCCGCGGATGTACGCCATGAACTCATCGGTGACCTTGGAGAGCGCGACCTCGGTCACATCGAGCTTGTGCTTGCCGATGAGCTGGAGCAGCAGATCGAACGGTCCCTCGAAGTTCACCAGCCGGACGGTGAAACGCCCGTCGTCGGCGGGAGCGGCGGAGGCGGCGGGAGCCGACGATTCGGGCACGGGGGATCCGGGCGCGGCAGCCGTGTCTTCCACGGCGTCCGGCACCGGGGCCGCCACATCGTCCGCCACCACGGCGGCCGGCTCCTTCGGCGCCCGCTCCCCCGCGTCCGGCGCGGACAGCGCCGACCCCGGCCCGCGGCCCAGGGCGCGGCGGGACGAGCGGGTGGAGTCAGTCGGGGGCATCACGCGGTCCAGGTGCGGAAAAGCAGGTGAACACGGAAGTCGAACACAGAAGGCACGGCGAACACGGGAGAACGGCGGAGAACGGCGGACGAACAGGGAAACAGAGGAAACGGAGTTGCGGAGGCACGGTGAGACGAGGGAGGCGAGCAGGTGCCTCGAGAGAACGCGGTGGGGATGCGCGCAGGCTACCCTCAGCGACCGCGGAGCCGCCGGACGAGAATGCTCGCCTCGCCGCGTTGTTCGAGGTCGGCGAGGACCACCGCCACCGCCTCACGGACGATCCGCCCGCGGTCGACGGCCAGACCGTGCTCGCCGCGCAGCACCAGCCGCGCGTGTTCGAGGTCCATCAGTTCCTCGGCCGAGACATAGACCGTGATCTTCTCGTCGTGGCGCTCACGCCCGCTCGGGCGGCGGTTCGCCCCTCGGCCGCTCCCTCTGCCCCGGCGCGGCGCGGCTCCAGCGGCCTCCTGAGCGGCCTGCGAGCGGCGGGCCGAAGCCCCTGAGCCCGCGGCCGGCGCGGTGGCCTCCTCGCCCCGGCTGCGGCCTTCGGCGCCCGCTTCCGCGTCCGTCGCGGTGTGCTCCGCCGACGCGGAGTCCGCCGGATCGCTCTCGCCCGCGGGCGCGGGCACCCTGGGCTCGCCATTGGCCTGACGCCGCGGCGTCGACGGCTGGAGCGCCATCCCCCCGGTCGTACGGAACAGTTCGTCGGCCCCGGGCAGACTCACTCGGCGTGACACCGGGCGAGCACCTCCCTGGCGAGCTGACGGTACGCGGCGGCGCCGACCGAGTTGGAGGCGTAGGTGGTGATCGGCTCGCCGGCCACCGTCGTCTCCGGAAAGCGGACGGTCCGCCCGATGACCGTGTGGTAGACGTGGTCGTCGAACGCCTCGACCACCCGCGCCAGCACCTCACGGCTGTGCACCGTCCGGGAGTCGTACATCGTGGCGAGGATGCCGTCCAGCTCCAGCTCGGGGTTGAGCCGCTCCTGGACCTTCTCGATCGTCTCGGTCAGCAGGGCCACACCGCGCAGGGCGAAGAACTCGCACTCCAGCGGGACGATCACCTTGTGCGCGGCGGTCAGCGCGTTCACCGTGAGCAGGCCCAGCGACGGCTGACAGTCGATCACGATGTAGTCGTAGTCCGCCATCAGCGGCTTCAGCGCCCGCTGGAGCGTGGACTCGCGCGCGACCTCGCTGACCAGCTGGACCTCGGCGGCCGAGAGGTCGATGTTGCTCGGCAGCAGGTCCATATTGGGCACGGCGGTCTTCAGCAGCACCTCGTCCGCCGCCATGCCCCGCTCCATGAGCAGGTTGTAGACGGTGAGGTCCAGCTCCATCGGATTGACGCCGAGGCCGACCGACAGGGCTCCCTGCGGGTCGAAGTCGACGAGCAGGACACGCCTTCCGTACTCCGCGAGCGCGGCCCCCAGGTTGATGGTCGACGTCGTCTTGCCCACGCCGCCCTTCTGGTTGCACATCGCGATGATCTTCGCGGGGCCGTGATCGGTCAGCGGGCCGGGGATCGGGAAGTACGGCAGTGGCCGCCCGGTGGGACCGATGCGCTCGCGGCGCTGACGCGCGGCGTCAGGGGCGAGCGTGGCCGCGTACTCGGGATCGGGCTCGTACTCGGCGTCGGGGTCGTAGAAGTGCCCCTCGGGGACTTCCTCGTAGGCGGCGAAGTGGGTGGACTCTCGGCCACTCTCGTTGCCGGCCATGGCGTTCACGTGTAGGCCGTCCGTCATCTTCATCGTGTGGGCTGTCGTCAAGTGCGTGGTGTCCTGGCCTGTCGCGAAGGTCCGCACAGCTACGGAACCGACAGAACCGACGGAGCCGACAGCCTCGCGCCCGGCCGACGGGCCCCACGCGGAAAGCACCTCCCCCACGCCCCCCGGGCGTCGGGGTGGAGCTCCCGCTGGACCACCCCCGGGAGTAAATGTCGACTCATTCACAAGTCGTCTTACCTCCTTGGACGTGACCAGGACTTTATCGATAGGTCAGCGTGGCACCATGCCGACGGTTGGCGACTCTATGGCGTGTCACCGGTCCGCAGCAACACAATCCACCGGACCCGGCCCGATGTGTCGGCAATGGAACACCCGCCTGTCAAGGGTGCACGACCGTCGCAGTGTGATCCGTCCCACTGGTTTGCGGGGTACGCGAAACGGTTAAAGGCCCCTGTTCGGGCCGAGTTGGCCGGATGGCTCGCGAGGGCGGACACGCGTCCGGCCGGACCTTGCACAGCAAGATCCGGCCGGTGGCGCGATGTTGACGGCAGCCCTTGACCGTCACGGCTGACCGTCAGCCGATGAGCGTGCTCAGCTCGACGTGCTGAAGACCGTGCGCCTCGGCGACGGGACCGTAAACGACCTGGCCGTCGTGGGTGTTGAGGCCCAGCGCCAGGGCGGGGTCACGGCGCAGCGCCTCGACCCAGCCGCGGTTGGCGAGCTCCACGATGTACGGCAGCGTCGCGTTGGTGAGCGCGTACGTGGAGGTGTGCGGCACCGCGCCCGGCATGTTGGCGACGCAGTAGAAGACCGAGTTGTGGACCTTGAAGGTCGGCTCGGCGTGGGTGGTCGGGTGGGAGTCCTCGAAGCAGCCGCCCTGGTCGATCGCGATGTCGACAAGGACACTTCCGGGCTTCATTTTGGCGACGAGTTCGTTGGTGACCAGTTTCGGCGCCTTGGCGCCGGGAATGAGGACCGCGCCGATGACGAGGTCCGCCTCGACGACCGCCTTCTCCAGCTCGTACGCGTTGGAGACGACCGTCTGCACCTGGGTGCCGAAGATCCTGTCCGCCTCGCGGAGCTTGTTGATGTCCCGGTCGAGCAGGGTGACGTGGAAGCCCATGCCGACGGCGATCTGGGTGGCGTTCCAGCCGGAGACTCCGCCGCCGATCACGACGGCCTTGCCGGCCGCGGTGCCGGGGACGCCGCCCGGCAGGACACCCCGGCCGCCGGCCGAGCGCATCAGGTGGTACGCGCCGACCTGCGGGGCCAGCCGGCCGGCGACCTCCGACATCGGGGCGAGCAACGGGAGCTGGCGGCTCGCGGTCTCGACCGTCTCGTAGGCGATCGCGGTGGTGCCGGACTCCAGCAGGGCGTCCGTGCACTCGCGGGAGGCGGCGAGGTGCAGATAGGTGAAGAGCGTCTGGTCCTTGCGGAGGCGGTGGTACTCCTCGGCGATGGGCTCCTTGACCTTGAGCACCAGGTCGGCGCTGGCCCAGACCTCGTCGGCGGTGGGCAGCGTCCGGGCCCCCGCGGCGATGTACTCGTCGTCCGTGATCGACGAGCCGACGCCGGCGTTCTGCTCGATGACGACCTCATGGCCGTGGCGCACCAGCTCGTGCACGCCGGCGGGGGTGATCGCCACCCGGAACTCGTTGTTCTTGACCTCGCGGGGGATGCCGACCTTCACGTCGATCACGGTCCTTGGCTCAGGGGATACAGGGGCACTGCCATATATTTCCGGACACACAGGGCGCACCGGAATACACCGCGAGATAACGCGATGGGAGCCAGTCTAATGAAGGATTTCCCGCTGTCTAGCCTTGCAAAGCATTAACCTTCAGTCGAAGCACTACGGATTTCGTAGGCGGAATCCGCCGGTCCGCCTTCATCTGTGCCAACTGCCGCGTCGGGTGCGGTCTTCGGCCCGGCCTTCGACGCGGCCTTCGATCCATGCTCGGCGGCGGTCTCCGTGCCGCCCCCGGCCCCGGCCGCCCCGACGCGTTCGGCGGTCTGTCCGGTCTGAGCTGTCTGAGCTGCCTGACCGGTGTCCGAGGCCGGCCCGGTATCTCCGGCCCGTCCGGCCTGTTCGGTGTTCGCGGTCGCGGCGGCCTCCGCCGCCGTCGCCGCCCTCGCTGCCTTCTGCTGAGCCAGCAGCCGCTCCGCACCAGCCCGGTGCAGCCGGGCCGCGGCCGGGTCGCCCAGCCGGTCCAGGGTGTCGGCCAGTCTGAGCAGCAGTGCGGCCTGCAACCGCGCATCGTCCGCCTTCCGCGCCCATTCCACCGCCTCCTGGCAGGTCTGCAGCGACTCCTCCGGCCGTCCCGCGTACTCCTGCACCCGGGCCGCCTCGCTCAGGGCCCGCGCCTGGGACGGGAGATCGCCGACCCTGCGGTAGCCGGCGACCGAGGCCCGCCAGCAGCGCAGCGCCTCGCCGTACCGGCCCGCGTAGGTGTGGACGGTGCCCAGCCGCCCGTACAGCCGGGCCTCGTCGGCGCGCTCGTCGCGCGTCTGCCGCTGGGCGAGCGCGCGGCCGTACCAGTCCGCGGACCGCTGCCAGTCCCCCAGCTCCTGGTACGCGCCGCCCACGGATTCCATCGCACGGCAGGTCGCGTACGGGTCCTTCGC
Organism: Streptomyces sp. NPDC004838; assembly: GCF_053600955.1. Taxonomy (NCBI): domain Bacteria; kingdom Bacillati; phylum Actinomycetota; class Actinomycetes; order Kitasatosporales; family Streptomycetaceae; genus Streptomyces; species Streptomyces sp. NPDC004838. Next base: position 134,159 of record NZ_JBSGAW010000021.1, read on the forward strand.
CGCCCGTCCCGCCTCCAGCGCGGCCCGGTAGCGGGTGAGCGCCTCCTCGGTGCGGCCGGTCTGCGCGTCCAGATCGGCGAGGTTGAGCAGAGCGGCGGCCACTTCCCGGTGCAGCCCGCGGCGCTCGGCGACCCCGAGGACCAGCCGGTGCAGTCCGTACAGCTCCGGGGCCACGGCCTCGGTGCCCCGGTGCGCGGCCAGCGCCTTGACCAGGGCGGCGACCAGCCGGCGGGCCAGCGTGTCCAGCTCGCCGTCCTCCACCGCGATCCGCGCGGACGCGATCAGCGCGTGCTGCCGGACGTCCAGCCACTCCTCGGCGTCGGACGCGGACGCGAAGCGCAGCGGACGCGGCAGGGCGGCGAGCGCCTGTCGGGCCGCGGAGCCCTCGGGCTCGGTCGCGGCGCGGCAGGACTGCAGCAGCCGTACGGTGCGCTCCAGCATCCGCGCGCGGGCGAGCTGCACCTCCGCGGGCTTGTCGTGGATTTCGACGGCCGCGTTCAGCAGCGGGACGACGGCGCCCGGCACCCGGTAGAGGATCCCCTCCCGGTGCAGCAGTCCGAGGGAGTCGAAGTCGTCCAGCATCGACTGGGCGTCCTCGACCGAGCAGCCGCCGAGCGCGGACGCGGTGTTCGCGTCGGCGAGCCCGGCCGGGGCGAGGGCGAGGAGCCGCAGCGTACGGGCGGCCTGCGACGGCAACGACCCGTACACCAGCCGGAAGGCGCGGGCCAGCGGGCGGTCGGCCTGGGGGCGGCCCGCGTCGGCGGGCAGCGCCCGCAGCAGTTTGGCCGCGTCGGCGACCGAGGTCTTGGGCCGGGCGGCGAGCCAGCCGCCGACCAGGACCAGTGCGGCGGGCTGCCCCCCGCACTCCTCGGCGACGGACTCGGCCGCCTGCGGATCCACGGTGATCCGCACGGATCCGGTGAAGGAGGCGAGGAGCTCGATCGCCGCCTTGGGGTCCATGCCGCCGAGCGTGCAGGGCCGTACGTCGGGGATGCCGGTCAGCGGCCCCCCGGCCACGGCCACCAGGAGACAATCGGGATTGTCGGGCAGCAGCGGATCGACCTGCTCGGCGTCCTGCGCGTCGTCCAGCAGCAGCACGGCCCGGCGCCCGGCGAGCGCTTCGCGGAACAGCTGGGACAGCTCGTCCTCGTCCGCGCCGGGCGCCGCGGCGATGCCGAGGGTGTCGAGCAGAGCGCGGGCCGTCTCACCGGTGGGCACCCGGCGTCCGTCCGGCTCGGTCAGCCGGGCCCTCAGCACCCCGTCCGGATAGTCACCGGCGAGGCCGGCGATGAACTTCTCGGCGAGCACGCTCCGTCCCGAGCCCGGCCGTCCCGCGATGAGGAGCACGCGGGCGCGAGGGGCCTTCCGGCCCGCGATGGTGTCCAGGCCAGCTCGTTCGACATCGGCCTGGAGGGATTTCAACTCCCTCTGCCGTCCGAAGAATTGCCCTTGGGACGATCCGGTACGAGCGATCGAGTCCACCGCTTGATCCGTCACGGGCCACGCTCCCGTCCAGTCCGTGCACGAGCTGAGCCCGCAGGGAATCCGCACGGGCGTTCCGAGCGTAATTCACTCTCTGCTACGAACCGGGTGGAGCGTGCCCGGTAGATCATCCGATCGGATCAATGGGATCGGAAGATCATCGGACCGGCTGATGATCTTCCTCTCCGAAGCGCGGTGTCACCGGGGACGGGAGTCACCCGGAAAGACGGCCCAAGGGGCTTCACAGGGCGGGCGCGGGCCGGCCGCGAAGGGCGGGCGCCTGATGCGGAGCACCGGGACGCGCGCCGGCCGCATCAGGCTTCGAACGCGTCGGCCGCGTCAGGCTTCGAAGGGGCGGGCCGGCCAGGGCGCGCCGGCCGGGCGCAGCGCGTCCAGCCCGTCGCCCGCCCGTGCGGCGACGACCGACAGCACTCCCACCACCAGGCAGTTGTTGTGCAGCTCTCCGGCCAGGACGGCGCGTACGAGATCCGGGAGCGGCACCCGCGCCAGCTCCATGTCGGCCTCCTCGTCGTGGACCTCGTACCGACGGCCCTCGGCCATGGAGAGATCGCGGGCGAGGAAGATCCGTACGGCCTCGTCGCAGCCGCCGGGCGTGGTGTAGACATCGGTCAGCACCCGCCAATCCCCGGCCTTGATGTGCGCTTCCTCGTACAGCTCGCGCTCCGCCGCGTGCAGCGGGTTCTCCCCCGGCACATCGAGCAGCCCGGCCGGGATCTCCCACAGCTTCTGGCGGACGGGGTGCCGGTACTGGCGCAGGACGACCACGCGGTCGTCGTCGTCGAGGGCGAGAATCGCGACCGAGCCCGGATGGACCTGGTAGTCACGGCGGGCGACCGTCCCGTCGGGCATGACCACGTCGTCCGTGCGGACGCTGGTCTTCTTGCCCCGGAACGGGGTGGCGGTCGCGGTGACGCGCCACTGTTCGGGCGTGTCCCTGATGGCCGTGGGCCTGTCCATGAAAGAGGTCCTCCCGCGAGTGGTTCGGGGTACGCGTCATGGGAGAGACGCGTACCCCGGCCAACCGTAGTGCCTGGGACTCACTCGCCGGACTTGCGCTCCACCGCGGCCTTGACCAGGCCCGCGAACAGCGGGTGCGGCCGGGTCGGACGGGAGCGCAGTTCCGGGTGCGCCTGGGTGGCGACCAGATAGGGGTGCGTCTCGCGCGGGTATTCGACGTACTCCACGAGCTTGTTGTCCGGGCTGGTGCCGGAGAAGACGATCCCGGTCTTCTTCTCCAGTTCGGCGCGGTACGCGTTGTTCACCTCGTAGCGGTGACGGTGGCGCTCCTCGACATACGGCTCGTCGCCGTAGACCTCGCGCACGATCGAGCCCTCGGCGAGCTTCGCCGGGTACAGCCCGAGGCGCATGGTGCCGCCGAGGTCTCCGGCGCCCTCCACATACGCGAGCTGCTCCTCCATGGTGGAGATCACCGGGTGGGCGGTGGCGGCGTCGAACTCGGTGGAGTTCGCGTCGGCGATCCCGGCGAGGTTCCGCGCGGCCTCGATGACGATGCACTGGAGGCCCAGGCAGAGTCCGAGGAGGGGGACCTTGTTCTCGCGGGCGTACTGGATCGCGCCGACCTTGCCGCTGACACCGCGGTCGCCGAAGCCGCCGGGGATGCAGACCGCGTCCACGTCGGCGAGCCGCTTCTTCGCGCCCGCCGGGGTCTTGCAGTCGTCGGAGGCGACCCACTTGACCTTGACGCGCGCCTTGTTGGCGAAGCCGCCGGCACGCAGCGCCTCGGTCACGGAGAGATACGCGTCGGGGAGGTCGATGTACTTGCCGACGAGCGCGACCGTGACCTCGTGGTCGGGGTTGTGCACCCGGTCCAGCAGATCCGCCCAGGTCGTCCAGTCCACATCGCGGAACGGCAGATCCAGCTTGCGGACGACATAGGCGTCCAGACCCTCGGTGTGCACGACCTTGGGGATGTCGTAGATGGAGGGCGCGTCGGGGCAGGCGATCACGGCCGCCTCGTCGACATCGCACATCAGGGAGATCTTGCGCTTGATCGCGACCGGTACCTCGCGGTCGGCGCGGAGCACGATCGCATCCGGCTGAATACCGATGTTGCGCAGGGCGGCCACGGAGTGCTGGGTCGGCTTGGTCTTCAGCTCGCCGGACGGGCCGATGTACGGCAGCAGCGAGATGTGCACGACGAAGACATTGTCCCGGCCGACCTCGTGGCGTACCTGGCGGACGGTCTCCAGAAAGGGCAGCGACTCGATGTCGCCGACCGTGCCGCCGACCTCGGTGATCACCACGTCGACGTCGCCGGTCGCCATCCGGCGGATCCTGCTCTTGATCTCGTTGGTGATATGCGGGATGACCTGGACCGTGTCGCCGAGATACTCGCCCCGGCGCTCCTTGGCGATCACCTGGGAGTAGACCTGGCCGGTCGTGACATTGGCCGAGCCGTCGAGGTCCACGTCGAGGAAGCGCTCGTAGTGGCCGATGTCCAGATCGGTCTCGGCGCCGTCGTTGGTGACGAACACCTCACCGTGCTGGAACGGGTTCATCGTGCCCGGGTCGACGTTCAGATACGGGTCGAGCTTCTGCATGGTGACCCTGAGACCGCGGGCCTTGAGGAGCGCGCCCAGGCTGGAAGCGGTGAGCCCCTTGCCGAGGGAGGAGGCGACACCCCCGGTGACGAAGATGTGCTTGGTCGTCACGGATGACGAGGAGTGGGCAGGCATCGCCAAGAGGGGGCTCCCGTGGTCGCGAGGGTGAAGGTGCGTACCGGCGTCCCCTCCCGGAGGGTCGGGGGATGCCGTCGCTGCGGTTGCGGGGCCGCTGTTTCCCACAGGCATGCCACCGGTCCACGGGGTACCAGCCTATCAGCGACGAAGGGAGGCCGCTTCCGGCCACACACCGTCCCTCACTCACCGTGCTCACCAGCGGTCAACACCCGCCTCACCTGGCACTCGGTCATGGCCTACCCGTTCGGAGGAGTCAGGTTGTCCAGACCGCCACGCGTAACCCTGTGGTGCGTCGTATCCTGCTCGGACACTCGCTCTGCTGAGCGATGCCGAGGGGCGCGTGGAGCGCATTCAGAGCAGGGTGGTGGTAGATGACGAGTGGGACGGCAGAACGCCACATTCCCGCACGTCGCACCGGATCCCCCGCGCTCGTCGCCCTGACCGCAGCAAGCGCCCCGCGGGGCGGACATGGCCGTTCGACTGGAGATGCACGTGGCCGGGCGCATCGAGGATTACGCACTCATCGGGGATATGCAGACCGCCGCGCTGGTCTGCCGGGACGGCACGGCCGACTGGCTGTGCTTGCCCCGCTTCGACTCGCATGCCGTCTTCGCCGGAATCCTCGGAACCGAGGAGCACGGCTTCTGGAGACTGGGCCCCGCCCATACCGCCGGCGCCGAGCCGCCCGCGGCCGACCGCCGCCGCTACCGCGGTGACTCCCTGATCCTCGAATCCGAGTGGGACACCCCGCGCGGCACGGTCCGCGTCACGGACTTCATGCCTCCGCGCGACGGGGCGCCGCAGCTGATCCGGATCGTGGAAGGCGTCAGCGGCCGGGTGCCGATGCGCTCCGCGCTGCGGATGCGGTTCAGTTACGGGCGGGTCGTGCCGTGGGTCCACCAGGTCGACGGCCGTACCGCGGCCGTCGCCGGGCCGGACTCCGTCTGGTTCGACACCCCGACGGAGACCTACGGCAAGAACCTCACCACGTACTCCGACTTCACCGTCTCCCCCGGTGAGCGGATCGCGTTCACCATCTCCTGGCAGCCCTCGCACCACCCGGCGCCGGCGCTCCCGGAGCCCGAGGCGTCGCTGACGGCGACGGAGGACTTCTGGCGGGAGTGGGTGGAGCAGTGTACGTACCACGGTCCCTACCGCGAGGCCGTCGTCCGTTCCCTGATCACGCTGAAGGCGCTGACGTACGCCCCCACCGGCGGCATCGTCGCCGCGCCCACCACCTCCCTCCCGGAGGAGATCGGCGGCGTACGGAACTGGGACTACCGCTACACCTGGCTGCGGGACGCCGCGATCACCCTCTCCTCCCTGCTGCGGACGGGCTACCGCGAGGAGGCCCGCGCCTGGCGCGAGTGGCTGCTGCGCGCGGTGGCGGGCGACCCGGAGAACCTGCAGATCATGTACGGCATCGCGGGCGAGCGGGAACTCGGCGAGGCCGAACTGGACTGGCTGCCCGGCTATGAGAACTCCCGTCCCGTGCGGGTCGGGAACGGCGCGGCCCACCAGCTCCAGCTCGACGTCTACGGCGAGGTCACCGAGGCGCTGCACCTGGCCCATATGACCGGCCTCGCCCGCAACGACTACGCCTCCCTGCTCCAGCTCAAGCTGATCCAGTACCTGGAGAAGCACTGGAACCAGCCGGACGAGGGCATCTGGGAGGTGCGGGGTCCGCGCCGCCACTTCGTGCACTCCAAGGTCATGGCCTGGGTCGCCGTCGACCGGACCATCAAGCTCATCGAGTCCGGTGACGCGGACGGGCCGCTGGAGCGGTGGCGCGATCTGCGCGACGAGATCCACCGCGATGTCTGCGAGAAGGGCTACGACAAGGAACGCAACACGTTCACCCAGTCCTACGGCTCCAAGGAGCTGGACGCGTCGCTGCTGCTCATCCCGCAGATGGGCTTCCTGCCGCCGGACGACAAGCGCGTCATCGGCACGATCGAGGCGATCCAGCGCGAGCTGTCCACCGAGGACGGCTTCATCCTGCGCTACCCCACCGCGGGCGAGCACGCCGGAGTCGACGGCCTCGAGGGCGACGAGGGCGCGTTCCTCGCCTGCTCGTTCTGGCTCGCCGACGACCTCGCGATGATCGGCCGGGTCGACGAGGCCCGCAGGCTCTTCGAGAGGCTGCTCGCACTCCGCAACGACCTCGGGCTGCTCGCCGAGGAGTGGGACTCCCGGCACGGCCGTCAGGTCGGGAACTTCCCGCAGGCGTTCAGCCATGTCCCGCTGATCGACACCGCGCTGCGGCTCACCGCTTCGGGGGCGTACGGAGGGTAGCTCTCGCGGTAGAGCGTACGGAGGCCGGCTCGCGGCAGGAGGCCAGCTCGCGGCAGGGGGAAGGAGCCGGGCGGCGGAACGGGGTAGCGTCCGATCTGCAACGTTCGGCCCTTTCCATCAGTACGCGAGGCGGCAAGTCAGTGGAGACCCAAGGGGAGCCCCAGGGCGGTATCACCGTGCGCAGGGCGCTGGAACTGCCCGGCCTGCGCTCAGGGCTGCCGGAGGTCGTCGCCGGGGCGGACCGGCTCCATCGCACGGTGCGGTGGGTCCACGCCGGCGAGGCCCCCAACATCGCGTCCCTGCTGAAGGGCGGCGAGCTGCTCCTCACGACGGGCCTCGGCCTCGGGACCCGGCCCGCCGAGCAGCGCGCGTTCGTCCGGCGGCTCGCGGACCGCGGGATCGCGGCGCTGGTGGTGGAGCTGGGGCCGCGTTTCCATCGGCTGCCGTCGGCGCTCGTGGAGACGGCCCGGTCGGTCGGGCTCCCGCTGGTGCAACTGCACCGCGAGGTCCCGTTCGTCTCGGTGACCGAGGAGGTCCACACCGAGATCGTCAATGGGCACTACGCCCTGCTGCGGCGGGCCGAGGAGGTCCACCGGCGCTGTACGGAGGTGCTGCTCAGCGGAGGCGGGGTGCCGCAGGTGCTGCGTATCCTGGCCGACTTCGCCGCGAACCCGGTCTTCCTGGAGACGGCGGACGGGGAACTCCTGTACGCGGCGGGCTCCGGATCGGGGGAGGCCGGAGCCGACCCACTCCAGGTGTGGGAGGGTCTGCGCGGCCAGCGCGGGGCACGGGAGACCCCACCCGCCGGAACCGTCCTCGTCGACGTCCCCGGCGGCGGTCAGGGAACCGCGTCGGTACGCGCCCGTCTCGTGCTCCCCGCCCTGTGGTCCCCGCTGCTCACCGTCCACCGCATGGCGGCGGAGCGCGCGGCCGGGCTGCTCGCGATCGTCCTGATGCAGGCGCGCCAGGAGGAGGAGCTGGCGGCGCGCGGCCGGGGCGACTTCCTCACGGACCTCGCGGAGGGCCGCATCACCGCCGAGGACGCGCCCGCCCAGGCCCGGGTCCTCGGCTTCAGACCGGGCGACGGCCCCCTGCTGCCGGTCGTGATGCGGCTCTCCCCGTCCTCGGGAACCTGGGCGCCGCTCGCCCACGCGGTCCTGGAGGAGCTGTCGGCGGTCGGCGTTCCCGTGCTGCTGGGCGTACGCCCGGTGGAGGGCCGGGTTCCGCTGCTCATCGGTCTCCGCTCCGAATCCGAGCGCCCGGCGATCGCGGACCGGGTGGCGGCTGCGCTGCGGGCAGGCGTGGAGCGGGCCGGTATGGAGCGCGCGGGCGCGCATCCCCCGGTCGTCGTCGTCGGCCGCGCGGGCAGCTGGGCGGCGATCCCGGCGAGCCTGCGCCATGCGGCGGAGACGGCGACCGCGGCCCAGGGGCTCACCGACCGGCCCTGGTACGACGCCCGCCGCCTCGACACCGAGCTGCTGCTCTGGCGTCTACGCGACGATCCCGACCTGGCCGCCTTCGTGGAACGCGCCATCGGCCCCCTCCGCGACCACGACGCGACTTCCCGCCCCTCGCTGCTCCCCACGCTGGAGACCTATCTGACCCACGCGGGCCGCAAGGCCGAGACGGCTCGCGAACTCCACCTCAACCGCCAGACCCTCTACAACCGGCTGGCCCGTATCTCCGACCTCCTCGGCACGGACCTGGACGACCCACAGACGGTCCTGGCCCTGAGCCTGGCCCTCAGAGCACGCAGATACGTCGGCTGAGGGGCCCTGACGGCCTGAAGGTCTGAAGGTCTGAGGGCCGTACCGCGCGCCGCTGTCCCCTGTCCCCTTCCGCGCCCGCGGTGAGCCGCCGCGGGCGCGGCGAAACCCGTGGCAGCGGCCCCCGGCCGGCGAGCCCATCGCACGAGGGCGCGGTGAAGACCGGTCACGGAACACGTACGCGCCTCGCGGCTCCGCCGGACGGCCCCGTACGCGCCTCGCGGCACCGCCGCCGTCTCACCGCCCCGCCGCCAGCTCGTCGTACACGCTGAGGACCTGCGCGACCGTCTCGTCCTCCGTCTGCCAGGTGGCCGCCTGGGCCCGGCCCGCCAGGGTCAGTTCGGCGCGCCGGGACGTGTCGCCCAGCAGTTCCGCCACCGCGCGGGCGAGCGCGTCCGCGTCACCGTACGGGATCAGCTCCGCCGCGTCGCCGACGAGTTCGGGCACTCCGCCGACCGAGGTCGCCACGAGGGGAACGCCGAGGCGGAGCGCCTCCTGGGCGAGTACGGAGCGGGCCTCCCAGCGGCTGGGGAGCACGGCGACGTCCGCCGCCGAGAGCAGGTCGGCGACATCGTCCCGGCGGCCGACCAACCGCACGGGCAGCCCCTCGGTCTCGATCCGCCGCTCCAGATCCGCCCTCTCCCGCCCTTCCCCCGCGATCAGAACCAGCGGTACGGGATCCAGCTCCCGCCAGTGACGGGCCGCGTCCAGCAGAGTGCCGTAGCCCCGGTGCGGCACCAGGCTGCCGATGCTCATGACCAAGGGGCGGTCCACCAAGCCCAGTTCGGCCCTGGCCTTGCCCTCGACGCAGGGCTGCCGGGGCGCGGGCACGGCGACCGGCGCGAGGCGGGCGTCACGGGCGCCGCGCTGACGGGCGAAGTCGACGAGTTCGGAGCAGGTGCCGAGGACGACGGCCGCCGCCCGTACGGCCCTGCGTTCCAGCAGCCGGAGCAGTTGCCGACGCGCCCCGCGGCCGTGCGCCCGCGTGTGCCAGGTGACGACCAGCGGCACCCGCCGTCCGCTGAGCGCCAGCGCGGTCCGTACGGCGGCGTGCACACCGTGCGCGTGCACCAGGTCGGCGCCCTCGCAGGCCGTGCGCAGGGCGCTGACGGCCACGGGATCCCCCCGGCGCGGCACGGGCGCGAAGTGCGCCCCCGCGCCCGGGAAGTCGTAGCGGCGTTCCAGTTCGGCGGGGGCGCACACGGTCACCCGTACGCCCCGCGCCACCAGCCCCGCGGCCAGCGACCGGACGTGCGCGCTGCTGTCGGCGCTGCCGCCGCCGAGCACTTGGACCGTATGCAGCTGTGTCACCCGCCAAGGATGCCAGTCCGTACGGCCCCTCCGGGAACGCGTCTGTGCGGAACCGGGAGTTCCGCGCCCCCGTCTCACTCACACGGGGGATCCGGCGACGGGCCGGCCGTTCACCCGTCCGTACCCGGCCGCCGCGATCGGACCGCCACGATCAGACCCGCCGCGTCCCGCGCCGGTCCGGTGCGTCCGCTGTCCGCTGTCCGCTGTCCGCTGTCCGCTGTCCGCTGTCCGCTGTCCGCGACGATCGCGGCCCCGAGGGCCGCGCCCAGCGCGCGGGCTCCGCTGTCGCCGAGCACCGTCCGCTCGCCGGGGCCGTCATGGATGGCGCGTGACCACGCCGTCCGCACCGCCGGGCACCGCCCGCCTCAGTGCCTCGTACGCTCCCCTGCTCGCCCCGGCGGCGGTGAGGAACGTGCCGGCGCGGCTCAGCCGTCCGCCCGTGCCGCGGCGAGCAGTTCCTCCGCGTGGGCGCGCGCCGTCTCGGAGTCCTCCTGGCCCGCGAGCATCCGCGACAGCTCGCGTACCCGGTCCTCGCCCTCCAGCACGGTGACGCCGCTCCTGGTCACCGAACCGTCGCTGGTCTTCTCGACCAGCAGCTGACGGTCGGCGAACGCGGCCACCTGCGGCAGATGCGTCACCACGACGACCTGCGCGGATTTCGCGAGCTTCGCCAGCCGCCGCCCGATCTCGACGGCGGCCTTTCCGCCGACCCCCGCGTCGACCTCGTCGAAGAGATAGGTGGGTACGGGGTCGGTACCCGCGAAGACGACCTCGACGGCGAGCATCACCCGCGACAACTCACCGCCGGACGCGCCCTTGGCGATCGGCCGGGGCGGCGCGCCCGGATGCGGGGCGAGCAGCAGTTCGACCTCGTCGACGCCGTGCGGACCGTATGCCACCGTCCGGCCGTCGACCTCGACGCCGTCGGGGTCGACGGTCTGCCGGATCGCGAAGGACACGCGCGCGTGCGGCATCGCGAGGGACGCCAGTTCCTCGGTGACGGCCGACGCGAACCTCTGCGCCGCCTCCGTACGGGCGTCGGTCAATGCCCGGGCGAGCACGGACAGTTCCGAGCGCAGGACGTCCCGCTCCGCGGCGAGTTCGCCGATCCGGTCGTCGTCGCCCTCCAGTTCGCCGAGCCGGGCCGCGCCTTCCTCCGCCCAGGCCAGGACGGTCTGGATGTCCTCGCCGTATTTGCGGGTCAGTGCGGTGAGCGCGGCCCGCCGTTCCTCGACGGCCGCCAGCCGGCGCGGATCGGCGTCCAGATCGTCGGCGTATCCGGCGAGTTCGCCCGCGACGTCGGCCAGGAGGATGGAGATCTCGCCCATGCGTTCGGCGAGTGAGGACAGGGCCGGATCGTGGGAGCGGACGGCCTCCAGGGCCCGTCCCGCACCGGCCACCAGCGTGGTCGCGTCGACGCCTTCCGGGTCCTCGGGGTTGCCCGCGAGCGCCGCGTGCGCGACGGAGGCGGCGGAGGCGAGGGCTTCGGCATGGCCGAGGCGCTCGGCCTCGGCGGCGAGTTCGACGTCCTCACCGGGCCGTGGTTCGACGCCCGCGATCTCGTTCAGCCCGAACCGCAGGTGATCCGCTTCCTGTGCGCGTTCCCTGGCGCGCGTGGTGAGCTCGTCCAGCTCGGAGCTGACGGCCCGCAGCCGTCGGTACGCACTCGCGTACTCGGCGTGGAGCCCGGCGAAGGCGCCGCACGTGTCACCGTCACGGGCGCCACGGGCACCGTCCGAGCCGCCGGGCCCGGCGGCTCCGCCCGCGTACCGGTCGAGCGCCTCGCGCTGACGGGACGGGCGCAGCAGCCCCTGCTGGTCGGTCTGGCCGTGCACGGCGACGAGTTCGTCGGCCAGCTCGGCCAGCAGCCCCACCGGCACGGAACGCCCGCCCAGGTGCGCCCGCGAGCGCCCTTCCGCGGATACGGTCCTGCTGATCAGCAGCGCGCCGTCCTCGAGCTCGGCCCCGGCCTCCTCGGCCCGTACGGCAGCGGACGCCCCCGCGCGTACGCGGATACGCCCCTCCACGACGGCGGACTTCGCGCCGATCCGCACCAGCGCCGGGTCGGCGCGCCCGCCGAGCAGCAGCCCCAGGCTGGTGACGACCATGGTCTTGCCCGCGCCGGTCTCGCCGGTCACCGCGGTGAAACCGGGGGACAGCTCGACGACAGCGTCGTCGATGACCCCGAGCGACCGTATCCTCATCTCCTCCAACACGGACACGACCTTACGAGGTTTCGGTCGCGGGGCGCGACGCAGACCCTCCTCACCGGCGGCCGCCCCCGCCAGGCCGACGGCCTACGCCTTTCCCGCGTGCGCGCCTGGGCTACCTCTCAGTGCGGCGGCGGCGCTCCCCGCCACCCCGACACCGGGAGCGCGAACTTGGCCACCAGCCGGCCGGTGAACGACGCGTGATGCAGCCGGGCGAGCCGCACCGGAACCGCCCCCCGGCGCACCTCCACGCGCGCCCCCGGCGGCAGTTCCACGGTCCTGCGCCCGTCGCACCAGAGCACCCCGTGCGGTGTGTGCGGCTGCACCTCCACCGCGAGGACCGAGGCGGGTGACGTCACCAGCGGCCTGGCGAACAGGGCGTGCGCGCTGATCGGCACCATCAGCAGCGCCTCCACCTCGGGCCACACCACGGGACCGCCCGCGGAGAACGCGTACGCGGTCGACCCGGTCGGCGTGGCGCAGACGATGCCGTCGCAGCCGAACGCCGTCACCGGCCTCCCGTCGATCTCCAGCACGACCTCCAGTATCCGGTCGGGCGACACCTTCTGGACGGCCGCCTCGTTGAGCGCCCAGTCCTGGTGGACGATGTCGCCGTTGCGGTGCACGGCGACGTCGACGGTCATGCGCTCCTCGACCTCGTACTCGCGGCTGACGACTCTGTCGACCACCTTGTCGAGGTCGTCGCGCTCGGCCTCGGCGAGAAATCCGACGCGCCCGAGATTGACGCCGAGCATCGGCACGCCGGAGGCGCGGGCGAACTCCGCACCGCGCAGCAGTGTTCCGTCTCCGCCGAGGACGATGAGCAGTTCACAGCCGTCGAGGGCCGCGGGCGTCGCCTCGCGCACGGTCTCCACGGACGGCGGCAGCGGCAGATCGGCCGCCTCCGCCTCCAGGACGCGTACGCCGAGACCGCAGCGGAGCAGTCCCTGCACGACGAGTTCGGCGCTGCGGATGGCCGCCGGGCGCCCGGTGTGCGCGAGCAGGAAAACGGTGCGCGCTGTTGTCTCTGCTGGTGTGGTCAACGAGGTCCCTCCGCCACTGCACGGTCGACGTCCGCCGGATCCAGCTCGGGCGCGCCGGCCCTGAGCCACAGAAAGTACTCGACATTCCCGGAGGGTCCGGGCAGCGGACTGGCGGTGACGCCCAGCACGCCCAGACCGAGTTCCGCGGCCTGGTCGGCCACGGCCCGTACCGCCTCCTTGCGCAGTTCGGGGCTCCGTACGACTCCCCCACTGCCCAGGCGCTCCTTGCCGACTTCGAACTGCGGCTTCACCATCAGCACCAGATCCGCGTCGGGGGCCGTGCACCGGACGATCGCGGGCAGGACGAGGCCCAGGGGGATGAAGGAGAGATCTCCCACCACCAGGTCCACCGCCTCACCGCCGATCGTCTCCGGTGTCAGCTCGCGCACATTCGTACGGTCCTTGACGGTGACGCGTTCATCGCTCTGCAGAGACCAGGCGAGTTGTCCGTATCCGACGTCGACGGCGACGACATGGGCGACGCCGGCGCGCAGCAGCACATCGGTGAATCCGCCGGTCGACGCTCCGGCGTCCAGGGCTCGCCGCCCTTCGACCTTGAGGCCGAGGGGCACGAACGCGGCCAGCGCCCCGGCGAGCTTGTGCCCGCCGCGCGAGACATAGCCGGGGTCGGTGTCGTCGGGCGCGACGACGATGGCGGCGCTCGTCTCGACCTGGGTGGCGGATTTGGCCGCGACGTTGCCGCCGACGCTCACGCGTCCCGCGGCGATGAGCTGGCCCGCGTGTTCTCGCGAGCGGGCGAGGCTGCGGCGTACCAGCTCCGCGTCGAGACGGCGACGGGCGACTCCTGCCACGTTCGGTTCAGCTCCTGTGGTCGTACGAGGGTGGTGATGCGGGGGTCACCGGTGCCGGCGGCCCCTGGCGGGCGTCGAGCGCGGTGAGCGTGGAGCGCAGACCCCGATGGACATCCTCGTACACCTCCAGGTGACCATCGGCCGTGAGGTGATCCACATCGGCGAGCCGTTCCATGAGGACGTCCACCGCGGTATGGCCGGTGGGCGCCCGCGGTACTCCGAGGGGCGTGGGACCGGCGGGTTCGTGCTGCCGCGGGGCCTGTGCCGTCGCGGCGTCCGCCTCCGCCCCGGCCTCCGCGGATCCGTTCACCTCTGGGCGGGGGCTCTGCGGGTCCGGCGTCAAGTCGCTCATGCCCAGACGCTACCGCGTAGCCCTGCGGTACCGTCGATCACGATGGCGACGACGGAAGAGTGCCGCAGCGCGCTCAAGAGACTCAGCGACAACCTCGCGCGGGCGGACGGTGATGTGCGCAGTGCCACCGCGCTCGACCGGTCGCTCAGCTGCCACATCACGGACTTGGACGTCACCTTCACCGGCCGCCTCCGGGACGGCCGGATCGAGGTCGCCGACACGGCCGAGGGCCCACCGCGCGAGAAGGCGCAGATCCGGCTCGCGATGACGGGCGACGACCTGGTGGCGATGGTGGACGGCGGGCTGAACTTCGCGAAGGCGTGGGCCTCGGGCCGGGTGAAACTGGAGGCGGGGTTCCGCGATCTGCTGCGGCTCAGAACCCTGCTGTAGTCACCACCCTGCTGTCGTCACCACCCTGCTGTCGTCAGCGGCGGCCGAGGGAGTCCGGCGGCGGTCACAGCACCTTCGCCGCCGTACGCCGCCGGGACGCCGTGTCCTCCCGTGGTCCCGCCCCGGCCGCCGGAGCCGGGTCGTCCTTCACAGCCGTGCGCCGGCGGGCCGCCGGGACCACCAGCGGCGTACCGGACTCCGGATCGTCGATGACCTGGCTCTTCACCCCGAAGACCGCCTCCACCAGCTCCGAGGTGACCACGTCCGACGGCGCGCCCTCGGCGGCGATCATGCCGTCGCGCAGGGCGATGAGGTGAGTCGCGTACCGGGCGGCCTGGTTGAGGTCGTGGAGTACGGCGACGAGCGTCCGCCCCTGTGTCTCGTGCAACTCCGCGCACAGGTCGAGCACCTCGATCTGGTGCTGGATGTCGAGGAAGGTCGTGGGCTCGTCGAGGAGGAGCAGTGGGGTCTGCTGGGCGAGCGCCATCGCGATCCAGACGCGCTGCCGCTGCCCTCCGGACAGTTCGTCGACATAGCGATCCGCCAACTCGTCGACTCCGGTCGCCTCCATCGACTCCCGTACGACGCGCTCGTCGTCCGGCGACCACTGCCGCAGGAGCCCCTGGTGCGGATAGCGACCGCGCGCCACGAGATCGGCGACCGTGATCCCGTCGGGCGCGGTCGACGACTGCGGCAGCAGCCCGAGTTTCCGCGCGACCTTCTTGGCGGGGAGCGAGTGGATGACCTGCCCGTCGAGCAGGACCCTGCCCCGGGTGGGTTTCAGCATCCGGGCGAGGGCGCGCAGCAGGGTCGACTTGCCGCAGGCGTTGGGGCCGACGATCACCGTGAAGGAGTTGTCGGGTATCCGCACCGACAGGTCCTCGGCTATCACCCGCCGGTCGTAGCCGAGCGTGACCGATTCCGCGGTAAGTCGCTGCATGTGGTCGCACTCCTGGATCGAGGGGTCCGATGACCGGCGGTTCGACGCCCGGCCCGCCTCATGTCCGGCTTCGGAAGGACCGACACCCGTTACGAGGTTAGGTAAGCCTACCCTCTCGAAGGTCCCCGAGTCCCGGGCCGACCGAACTCCACGCCGACCGACCGGACCAGGACTCCGACCAAAACTCCGGACCAGGCCGGACCAGGACTCCGGAACCGGCCCCTGCGGCCGTCCCTCGGCGACGGGTCCACCACCCGGCCGTCCCACCGCCCCGGCCGATCGACAGCGCCAACCGGGCCTACAGCCCCAGCCTGGAGAGCGCCTTGCCCGCGTCCGCCGTACAGACGCCGTCCCCGGCGTCGGTCCAGGCCGCCGCGCAGAGCGCCCGCAGCCCGTCCATCGGCGCGCCATCACCCTCCAGCACCAGTCGGCCGTCCGCCACCGACGCGGTCCAGCCACCGCACCGGAATCCGCCTCCGCCGGCCTCGGTCACATCGGGCTGTGCGGTCAGCATCCCCCGCAGATCGGCGTCCACATACGTCGGCCGGTGGTGGGGCGCCGCCGCCAGCAGCCGCGCCCCGTCGGTGACCCCGGTCAGCACGAGCAGCGAGTCGACTCCTCCGTTGAACGCGCCCTCGATATCGGTGTCCAGCCGGTCGCCCACCACCAGCGGCCGCTTCGCACCGGTCCGCAGGATCGTCTCCCGGTGCATCGGGGGCAGCGGCTTCCCCGCCACCTGTGGCTCGGCGCCCGTGGCGATCCGTACGACTTCCACGGCCGCGCCGTTGCCGGGGGCGATCCCCCGCCCGCTCGGGATCGTCAGATCGGTGTTGGACGCGAACCACGGCACGCCTCGCGCGATCGCGTAGCACGCCTCCGCGAACCGTCCCCAGCGAAGATCCGGCCCGCCGTACCCCTGCGCCACCGCCACCGGATCGTCGTCCGCGGACTCCACCGGTTCGAGCCCGCGCTCGCGCAGCGCGACCCACAGCCCCTCTCCGCCGACGACCAGCACCCGTGACCCGGCCGGCACCTGTTCGGAGATCAGCCGGGCCACCGCCTGGGCGGAGTTGATGACCTCCTCCGCGTCCGTCGGCACCCCCAGCTCGGTGATGTGCGCGGCCACGGCCTCCGGCGGACGCAGCGCGTTGTTCGTCACATACGCGAGACGCATCCCGTCCTCCCGCGCGGCCAGCAGCGAGTCCACGGCGTACGCGATCGCCGCACCGCCCGCGTACACGACACCGTCCAGGTCGAGCAGCGCGGTGTCGTACGCGGCACTCAGCACCGTCGCGCTCCCGTCCGGCCGGGTCCTACTCTGCTGGGTCATGCGTCCTCGCCCCTCGATCGGTGCCGCTTCCCGTCACTCACTCCCCCGATCATCGCGCATGCCGTCACGCGCATACGATGCACGGATGAACAGCGAAGGTCCCGCGGCCGACGACGGTCTGCGACTGATCCCCTTCCGCGGACTGCGCTATGTCCCCGAACGGGTCGGCTCACTCGCCGCGGTGACCTCGCCGCCGTACGACGTCGTCGTCCGGCCCGACGGACTGCACCATCTCGAGTCGGCGGACCCGTACAACATCGTCCGGCTGATCCTGCCCCAGGCCGCCACCCCGGCCGCCCGCCATCAGCAGGCCGCCGACACCCTCGCCCGCTGGCTCGACAAGGGCATCCTCGCCCCGGACCCCGAACCCGCGCTCTATGTGTACGAGCAACGGCACGGCGACACCGTCCAGCGGGGCGTCATCGGCGCACTCGCCCTGTCGGAACCCTCGGAGGGAGTCGTCCTCCCGCACGAGGACGTGATGCCCGACATCGTCGCGGACCGCGCGGCCCTGATGCGCGCCACGGAGGCCAACCTCGAACCGCTGCTGCTCACCTACCGCAGCACCGGCAACGCGACCGGGGCGACCGCCGTCATCGAACGGACCGTGCGGCGTCGCCCGCTGCTGGCCACCACGACGGAGGACGGCTTCAGCCATCGGCTCTGGTCCGTCACCGAAGCCGCGGACCTCGCCGCGATCGACGCGGACCTCTCCGGGCGCCAGGCCCTGATCGCCGACGGCCACCACCGCTGGGCGACCTATCTGCGGCTGCGCGCCGAGCACCCTGCGGACGGCCCGTGGGGTCACGGACTCGTCCTGCTGATCGACACGGCCCGTTACCCCCTGCGGGTACGGGCGATCCACCGGCTGCTGCACCGCCTCACGGTCGCCGACGCCCTCACCGCACTCGGCGGCTCCTTCGGCGTCCGGCGTCTCGAAGTCCCGCTTCCCCGCGCCCTGGAGGCGCTCGCCGAGGCCGCGGCCGACGGCAACGCGTTCCTGTTGGCAGGTGACGGCGCCTTCTACCTCGTCGACCGTCCGGACCCGGAACTGCTGTCCCGCACGGTCCGCGCCGACCGCCCCGAGGCTTGGCGCACCCTCGACGCGACCGTCCTCCACTCGACACTCCTGGACGACGTCTGGCGGATCCCGGACGCCCCGGAGGAGATCGCGTACATCCACGACACGGAGGCGGCTGTCCTCCAAGCCGAACGCAACGGCAGCACGGCGGTGCTGATGCACCCGGTACACGAGGACGTCGTCAGGGACCTGGCCCGCGAGGGCGTCATGATGCCCCGTAAGTCCACGTCCTTCGGCCCGAAGCCGGCGACGGGTCTGGTGATGAGGAGCCTCGCACTGGAGCAATCGGAGCAACCGAAGTAACGGAGAAGGGCGGCCACTTCGATGAGTGGCCGCCCTTCTCTGGTCCCCGATCCGCGTACCGCTACTCGCCCCTGTCGCCTTCGCCTTCGGCGTCGGCGTCGGCGTCGGCGTCGGCGTCGGCGTCGGCGTCGTACGAGCGTGAGGGCTCGTCACCCTCCGGCTCGTCCTTCACGTCTTCTTCGGCTTCGGCGTCGTCCGTGACGTGCTGCTCCTGCTCGAAGTCGGAGTCCTCGTCGGGGTCGATGGCGTCGACGAACTCCACACCGTCCAGCTCTGCCAGCCTGTCGGAGGCGTCGGTCGCGCCGTCCTTGTCGGCTTCCAGCGACTTGGCGAACCACTCGCGGGCCTCGTCCTCACGCCCGGCCGCCAGCAGCGCGTCGGCGTACGCGTACCGCAGCCGTGCGGTCCAGGGCTGTATGGAGCTGGAAGCCAGCTCCGGGCTCTGCAGGGTCACGATGGCGGCGTCGAGCTGCCCCATGTCCCGGCGTGCCCCGGCCGCCACCAGCCGCATCTCCACCTGCCCGGCCTTGTCCAGCTTCAGCACCTCGGGCTCGCCGGCCATGGCCAGCGCCCGTTCGGGCCGCCCGAGCCCGCGCTCGCAGTCCGCCATGACGGGCCACAGCTCGACACCGCCGGTCATCCGCCGAGCCGCCCTGAACTCGGCCAGCGCCTCGGTGTAACGCTGTGTCGCGTACGCGGCGAATCCCGCGGCCTCCCGGACGGCGGCCACACGGGACGCCAGCCGCAGCGCGATCTTGGAGTAGGCGTATGCCTGCTCGGGGTCTTCGTCGATCAGCTTCGCCACCATGACGAGGTTCTTGGAGACATCCTCGGCAAGTCCTTTCGGCAGGCTCTGCAGCTCCTGCCGGACATCGTGGTCGATCTCCTCACCGGTGACGTCCTCGGGGATCGGCAGCCGCTTGATCGGCTCACGCTCCGGACGGTCGCGGTCCTCGCGCCGACCGTAGCCACCGCGGTCGTCACGACGCCCATAGCCTCCGCCGCCACCGGAACGCCCACGCCGGTCACGGTCACGGTCGCCGGGCCGTCCTCCTCGGTCGTCACGAGGCCCGCGATATCCGCCGCGGTCGTCGTCACGCCGGTAGGAGGGCCGGTCATCGCGCCGGAACCCACCCGAACGGTCGTCGCGACGCGGACCACGGTCATCGTCACGGCGGAACGATGGACGCTCATCACGCCTGTCGTCACGCCGGAACCCACCCGGCCGATCATCACGACGCGGACCACGGTCATCGTCACGGCGGAACGACGGCCGGTCATCACGCCTGTCGTCACGCCGGAACGAGGGACGGTCATCACGACGATCGTCCCGACGCGGACCACGGTCGTCATCACGCCGGAACGACGGCCGGTCATCGCGACGCGGACCACGGTCGCGGTCGTCCCTGCGTCCATACCCGCCACCGGCACCACCAGGCCGCCCACCACGGTCATCACGCGATCCGCGATATCCGCCGCGGTCGTCGTCACGACGGTAGGAGGACCGGTCATCGCGCCGGGGACCACCGGAACGATCGTCACGACGCGGACCACGATCATCATCGCGACGGAACGACGGACGCTCATCACGCCTGTCGTCACGCCGGAACGAGGGACGGTCATCACGACGATCGCCCCGACGCGGACCACGATCATCGTCACGCCGGAACGAGGGACGGTCATCGCGCCGGGGACCGCGGTCGCGGTCATCCCTGCGTCCATACCCACCGCCGGCACCACCAGGCCGCCCACCACGGTCATCACGCGATCCGCGATATCCGCCGCGGTCGTCGTCACGACGGTAGGAGGACCGGTCATCGCGCCGGGGACCACGATCGCGGTCATCCCCGCGGAATCCACCCGGCCGGTCGTCACGACGATCGTCCCGACGCCCATAGCCGCCGCCACTACCGCCGTGGCTGCTACCACCGCCGGCAGGACGCCCCCCACGGTCGTCGCGGGGGCCACGGTATCCGCCACGGTCGGTGTCACGACGCGGGCCACGGTCACGGTCATCGCGACCACCACGGAATCCGTCCCGGTCACCACCGTCCCTGCGGCGTGGCTCCCGCTCCGGTCGATCGTCGGGAGAGTTGGTGGACATCGTGACTCCTGTCTTGAGGTACTGCGGTCATTCTCGCGCAATCCGCCCCCGGAAGCGCCTCCGCGAATAAAAAAGGACCCTTGGTCCAGCGTGAACGCTGGACCAAGGGTCCTGAAAGATTGTTCGGCGGCGTCCTACTCTCCCACAGGGTCCCCCCTGCAGTACCATCGGCGCTGTAAGGCTTAGCTTCCGGGTTCGGAATGTAACCGGGCGTTTCCCTCACGCAATAACCACCGAAACACAATGAAACACACAACCCGCCACCCAACCCCACAGGGGGGGTGCGGTTGTTCGTGGTTTCAGAACTAACACAGTGGACGCGAGCAACTGAGGACAAGCCCTCGGCCTATTAGTACCGGTCACCTCCAGCGGTCACCCGCCTTCCAGATCCGGCCTATCAAC
>NZ_JBSGAW010000022.1:0-153205 GCF_053600955.1 Streptomyces sp. NPDC004838
GTGACGAAGGACCGGAAGCGGACCGCGCAGTTCGAGCACACGCTGGTCGTGACGGAGACCGGAACGGAGATCCTCACGCTGCCGTGCACCCGCGACGGCTCCCACCCGTTCCGTCCTTCGTGATCGAGAAGGCCAGCTCGGGTCGGTCCCAGCCCACCACCGGCGGATCCGCGCGGACCGTTCCGGTCCGTTCCGCGCCCACGCCGAGGTAGAACCCCTCGGCGGGCGGGTGGGAGACGACCCGCACGGTGGAGAGCCCGGCGCGGCGCGCCTCGCCGAGCATATGGCCGATGAGCCGCCGGCCCAGACCGAGGCCCTGCGCCTCGTCCGCGACGAACATCAGATCCAGTTCGGGCGGGGTCAGCAGCAGGGCGTAGAAGCCGAGCAGGCCGCCGTCCGCGCGGACGGCCATATGGACCTGATGGGTCTCGATGTAGTCGGGCCCCACCGAGTATCCGGCGACGATCGAGGCGTACCGGCCCTCGTAGGCCCGTGAGCGGCGCACCATCGCCGTGAGCCGCTTGGAGTCCCGCGCGGTAGCCCTGCTGATCCGTATGCCTTCCCCGCGTGCCGCCTGACCAGCCCTGGTCATGGGTGAACTCATGTAGGGAGTATTACATGTGGCCGCTCGGCCGATGAAGGCCGTCAGTCGACGAAGAGACAGAAGGGGTGGCCCGCGGGATCCAGCAGGACGCGCACATCATCGTTCGGCTGGAGGGCGGCCTCGCGCGCGCCGAGGGACACGGCGCGCCGGGCGGCGGGGTCCAGTTCCTCGACCCGGATGTCGAGATGGAGCATCTTCTGCTGGGCTCCCGGCTCCTCGGGCCAGCGCGGGGGCTCGTAGTCCCGCTCCCCCTGGCAGGCGAGCCCGACCCCGCCGGCGGGGTCGCGGAGCAGTACCCAGTCGGGCTCGCTCGCCTTCACCTCCCAGCCGAGCAGCCGCCGGTAGAAGTCGGCGAGGGCGTGGGCGTCGCCGCAGTCGAGGACCACGGTGGCGAGAGTGAAGCGGGGCGGGGCGGGCATGGCGTCTCCTGACTCGGGCCGGGAAGGAGCGTCAACGCCCCGGCTGATCATCGCACCCGGCCCCGTCACCGCGCCGGGTGTCCGGCGTGGCGGTACGGCCCGGAGCGGACGCGGCCGCAGCGGACCGGGTCGCCGGGCGCCAGTATCCGAGGGCGTTGACCCGGTGCTTGGGAAGGGCGAGTTCCTTGCGCGCGTACGTCGCGAGGGTACGCGTCGTCACGGTGTCGCAGGCGATCCAGAGGTACGCCCCCGAGGAGTCGCCCAGCAGGCCCGGAAGCGCCGACCTGACTTCGCGGACGAGGTACTTCCCGGCCTCCCGACGTGGGACGGTCCGCAGTTCGTGCCGTGTGGCGTCCAGCCGGAGCGGCGGTCGGTCGTCCGTGTCGTGCGAGGTCTCGAACCAGATGGTCGCCGGGACCTCGGGGAGCGCGTCGAGCAGGGAGTTGATCGCGGGGAGCGAGGCGGGGTCGCCGATGACGAAGAGCCGGGACGGCGGGGGTGAGGGGACGGTGAAGCCGGTGCCCTGGAGGGTCGCCTCGACGGTGTCGCCCGGCCGCGCCTTGCGCGCCCACTCGCTCGCGCGGCCGGGGTGCAGGGCGAACTCCAGGCTGAACGTGCCCGCTTCAGGGTCCGGGTCCACCAGGGTGTAGGCGCGCTGATGCGGTTTCCCTGCGTTGTCGAACCAGACGCGGACCCACATGGTGGGGTGGATTCCGGTCAGGGCCAGCATGCCGCCGTCGGTGAAGTGGACCCGCCGGAAGTGCTCGGCGACGTCTTCCGCGCCGGTCACGGTGAACACGAAGTCCCTGCCGCGCATCAGCTTGAGGACGACGCCCTCCCAGCCATGCCCCACGACGACTCCCTCCCTCGGTCCCGCCACGCCCTCCCGGAACAACCACACCATAACTTAGGCCACCCTAACCTCACCATGGCCGTGAAGAGGCATCACGCTGAGGGACACGGACCGGCCGGCCTTCGCCCACGGGGGCGGCATCGCCCGCCCTGGGCCGGGCGCGGCGGATCGACGTCGACCGGCGGCCGTGCGGAGCGCGTGCCGTCACCCCTCACCGTCGGCCGGTCCGGGCGGCGGTCACTCCAGGAACTGCGCCACCATCCCGGCGAACTCGTCGGGCGTGACCGTCCGGGTGCCGAACTGTTCGGCCTTCGCCCGCTTGGAGCCCGCGTTCTCTCCGGCCACCAGGAGCGAGGTGCGCCGGGAGACCGAGGAGGAGGACTTGCCTCCTGCCCGCTCCACGAGTTCGTTCATCTGGTTGCGGGTGAGTTTCTCCAGCGCTCCCGTCATGGCTCCGGTGACCACGACGCTCATCCCGTCCAGCGGACCCTTCCCGGCGGCGGGGTCGGTGTGCCCGTCGTCGGCATCCCCGTCGGCCGTGGCGGCGGGCGGGGTCGCGCCGGGCTCGGTCATGGAGACGCCCGCGGCGATCAGCTTGTCGATGACCGGTGCCAGCTCCGCGAGTTCGGCGACGACCAGCCTCGCCTTCTCGACGCCGATGCCCTCGACCCGCTGAAGCGCTTCGGCGTCGGCGGCCCTGATGTGCTCCATGGTGGCGAAGTGGCGCGCGATACGGCGGGACATCGAGCGCCCCGTGCCGCGAACGCCGAGGGCGCAGAACACCCGGGAGAGCGGGCGGGTCTTCGCCGTCGCGATGGCCGCCAGCAGATTGTCCGTGCTGGTCTCACCCATCCGCTCCAGACCGAGCAGTTGTTCGCGGCGGAGAGTGAAGAGGTCCGCGAAGTCACCGACCAGGCCCGCGTCCACGAGCTGGACCACGCGAGTGGTGCCGAGGCCCTCGATGTCGAGCTGGTCGCGGCCGGCCGCGTACGAGACGGAGGCGACGAGCCGACAGTCACGTCCGCGCACACAGCGCCAGCGCTGTTCGGAGGCGTCGATGCCGGAGCCGCACTGCGGGCACACCTCGGGGAAGGCGATCGGCTTCTCGCTCCCGGTCCGCAGGTGGACGACCGGCGCCTCGACGCGCGGAATGATGTCCCCGGCCTTGTGGACCATCACCTTGTCGCCGATGCGCAGATTCCGGCGGGTGATGTCCGCGGGGTTGTGGAGGGTGGCGTAGGTGACGGTCGATCCGTCGATCTCGACCGGCTCCAGTACGGCGCGGGGCGCGATGGCCCCGGTGCGCCCGACGTTCCACTCCACGTCCAGCAGTGTGGTGATCTTCTCCACAGCGGGCAGTTTGTAGGCGACGGCCCAGCGCGGCGCCCGTGAACCGGATCCGGCGGCGGCCCGGTCGGCCGCCGCGTCGGCCTTGATGACGATGCCGTCGATGCCGAACGGCAGCTCGGGCCGGAGGGCCGCGATCTCGTCGATCCGGGCCCGGACGGATTCGGCGTCCGCGAGGACGCGGGGTGCGACGGGGGTGGACGCGGCCGTGTGCACGCCCAGGGTCCCGATGTACTCCACAAGGGTGCTGTGCGGCCACTGTCCCAGCTCTTCGGCGAGTGCTCGCGCGGTCCCGGGCAGCGGCAGCACCCCGTATCCGAAGAAGGTCATCTCGACGCGGTACTCCCGGTCCCTGGCTCGCAGCGTGCCCGCCGCGCCGTTGCGCGGATTGGCGAACGGGGAGCCGCCGTGGGCTGTGCGCACGATGTTGGCTCGCTGGAACTGCTCGTTCGTCATCAGGACTTCGCCGCGCACCTCCACGGTGACGGCCTGGGCGAGCCGGTCGGGCAGGCCGGTGATGGTGCCGATCGCGTGGGAGACGTCCTCTCCCGCGGTGCCGTCGCCGCGGGTGATCAGCCGGGCGAGCCGGCCTTCCTCGTAACGAGCCGCTACCGCGAGGCCGTCCAGCTTCGCCTCGACGCTCCACCGCTCGACGGGCCGGTCGATCCGCCGTTCGAGGGAGGCCGTCCACGAGAGCAGTTGCTCGGCGGAGAAGACGTTGTCCAGGGACAGCATCGGCACGGTGTGCGGCACATCCCCCACGTCCGCGCCGCCCGCGACTTTCCCGGTCGGCGAGTCGGGCGACACCTGGTCGGGGTGGGCCTCCTCATAGGCCGCGATACCACGCACCAGGAGGTCGTACGCGTCGTCGTCGAGGGCGCTCTCCCCCGAGGCGTAGTACGCGGCGGCGGCACTCACCGCGGTCTCGACCGCCTCCGCGTACGCGGCGGGGCCGGCCGGCACAGCGGCCCCGGCGGGAGCGGCGGGCGAGGTGGGTGAGAGGGGCGCCGCAGGTGTGATCGTCATGGATCCCATAGTGAAGCCCACCACTGACAATGACCCTGACCAGCGGTTTTCTCCGATTCCCGCTACGCGGTGCCGGGTCGGCGCCCCCTGGTGGAAGGACATCCGCCGCCCCTGGGCCGTATGCCGCCACAGGGAGCTGCGGAGGGCGCGGCGGCCGCCGGGTTCGGACACATGGGTCATGTTGACGAGTCCCGGTGCGAGCAGCGTCCCTGACACCTCGTCGACCCGGATCACGCCCGGCTCGCCGTCCCCTCCGCCGCCCCATCCGCCGTCCCCTGCTCAGGGGCGACGGCCGGCATGGAGGTCTTCTGGTCCCGGCCTCTTCCGCTGAGGCGGTCCGACAGGGTACACAGGTGTTGATCATCACCAGGAGAACACGGACCGCCACGCCCATGGCATATGCCTGTGGCACCACCTTGCCGAGTGTTGCCGAATGCCTTACGAGCTTTCGCTCCCTGTGCAACAGTCGTAACGGTCCATCGCTCAGACCGTGTCTCAGACCTGGCCGAGGCCACGCCTGTATCGGAGTACGACATGCCGTCCCATGTGTTCGCGGACCGTCCAGCCCCGCAGCCGCCGGAGCGCGGCGCCGTCGACTCCCTGATCACCCGGACGCGCCGGCTGCGAGGAGACGTGGACGCCGTACGCCGGGACTCCCTCACGGACGAGGACGACCCGCACGGCCGGTGGCAGCGGGCGCTCTGCGATCTGGCGGTCCATCAGCTGGACGACCTCGGAGCCCACCTGGGGCAGCTGAGGGAGGGCGTCCCGGACGGAACCGGTACCGACGCCCCGCAGGACGTCCGCCCTCTGACCGAACGCGATTCCGAACGGGCGCGGAGAGCCGGATCGCTCCTCAGCCGGGTCGGAAGCGCCGAGTGGAATCTCCTGACCGACGAGGTGAGCTGGTCCGACGAGCTGTACCGAATCCTCGGGCGCTCCCCCGCGAACGGCCCCATGACCCTGGACGAGCTGCCGTCCGTGGTGCACCAGGAGGACCAGTCCCTGCTCACCGCGATGGTGACCGGCTGTCTCGTCGACGGCCGCCCGATCGACGGCGAGTTCCGCCTGGTCCGGCCCGACGGCGAGGTGCGCACCGTCCATATGACGGGCGAGCCCGTACTGGACGCCGACGGCTCGACCGCCTCCATGTGGGCGGTGCTCAGGGACGTGAGCGCCCTGCGCCGCAGTGAGGCGGCCGTACGGGAGAGCCGTGACTCGTTCGACCGTCACCGGCACTTCGAGCGCACCGAGCACCGGATCGCGGTCGAGATGCAGGAAGCGGTGCTGCCGCCCTGGCGGGGTTCGCTCCAGTTCCCGCTGGGCGGCGCGGCGGAACTCGACGTGGCGGCGCACTACTTTCCGTCCGCGAACAGCGCGCTGATCGGTGGGGACTGGTACGACGCGCTGCAACTGCCCTCGGGCGCTTCCCTGCTGAGCGTCGGCGATCTCACGGGGCACGGGGTCACGGCCACCTCGTCCATGGCGATGCTCCTCGGCGCGCTGCGCGGTATGGCCGTGGCGGGCATCGAGCCCGCGCGGCTGATGCTCCATCTCAATCAGCTGATGGAGACATCCGCCCAGCCCGCCCTGGGCAGCGCCGTGTGCTGCCGGTTCGACCCGGCGAGCCGGACCCTGTCATGGGCGCAGGCGGGACACCCGGCCCCCCTGTTGTTCCGTCATGGGACGGGCCGGGTGCTGCCCCCGCCGGACGGGGTCCTGCTCGGCGCGACCTCGTGCGCGGAGTACGGGCAGGCCGAGGTGGAGCTGCTGCCGGGCGATCTGCTGGTGCTGCACACCGACGGGCTGACGCGTACCGGCGTCCGCGACGACGACAGGGAGCGGCTGCTCGCGCTGGCACCACGGTTCGCCGCGGTCCGGGACGCACGGGCAGCCGTACGCATAGTCGTCGAGCTGTTCGGTGCGGACGACCGTCAGGACGATGCCTGTGTGATGGTCGCGCGCATCGGTTCGTGACGGACTGTCCGTGCGGCCGCGCCGGCATCGGCCCGGTCCGCAGGGGTTCGCCACGCACGGGAGTCGGTTCCGGGTCCATGTCCCGGAACCGGGTCCTGCCTTGAGGCGTCACGCGGGCCGCGCCGCAGGAGTCCCGTCTTCCGCGCCGAGGACGCCACGACCGAGCCTAGATCTCCGCGGCCCTCGCTCTCTTCGACGGGCTGTCGGGCAGCGCCTGCCGGATCTCCTCCCGCAGATCCGCGATCTTCTCGTACTTGGCGTACTGCCCGGTCAGCCGGTACATCTCCCGGAGCCTGTCCCAGGTCCGGTGCGACGAGGTCTCCCCCATCGAGACCAGCGCGAGCCTGGCGTACCGGTCGGCCTCCTCGGGATCGTCGGCGATGAAGCAAGCCGACGCCAGTGAGATGAAGTCGAAGATCTTCGAGCGCTGCCGTCCGCCTGCACGTAGTTCCAGCGCCTTCTTCGCGTGGCGCTGCGCGATGCCCGCGGCCGAGGGATCGTGTTCGGCGAACGTGCGGTAGGCCAGCGCCTCCATCCCGTGCAGATCCGCCTCGTCGAACATCTGCATCCAACTGGGCGGCGGCACATCGTTCTTGTCGGACACGAACAGTTCCTCCGCCTCACCGAGAGTGCGGCGCATGGCCTGGCCGTGCCCCTTCGACGCGTGCGCCCACGCCTCGATGGTGTACAGCATCGCCCGCGTACGCGGCAGGGTCTGTTCCCCGGAGCCGGACTTGGCGAGCTTCATCAGGTCGAGGGCGTCGTCGGGCCGGCCGAGATGGACCATCTGCCGGGCGGCGCGGGAGAGCGCCTCACCCGCGCGGGGGCGGTCGCCGCCCTCGCGCGCCGCGTGGGCGGCGATGACGAAGTACTTCTGGGCGGTGGGTTCGAGGCCGACGTCGTGGGACATCCAGCCGGCGAGTACGGCGAGGTTGGCGGCGACGCCCCACAGACGCCGCTGGAGATGGTCGGGATGTCGGTAGGCGAGCATGCCGCCCACTTCGTTGAGCTGCCCCACGACCGCCTTGCGCTGGAGTCCGCCGCCGCGTGCGGCGTCCCACGCGCGGAACACCTCGACGGAACGCTCCAGTGCCTCGATCTCCTGCGACCCGATGGGGGCGGCCTCATAGCGGTCGTACCCAGCGGGGTCGGCGTGCAGAAGAGTGTCGGTGTAGGGGGCGTCCCCGACGAGTGCGGGGTCGGTGTGCAGCCAGTCGTGCATGGCACTGCTGAGTGCGGAGCCTGCGGCGAGCGCGGCGCCCGCGCCCACCAAGCCGCGTCGGTTGAGCATGAGGTCCATTCCCGTGAATTCAGTGAGGACCGCTGCCGTCCGGTCGGGCGGCCAGGGAAGGCCGTCTGGGTTCGCGGCGTTCTCGGCGCCGCGTCCGTCCTTCCGTCTGCCCGCTCTCCCGCTCCGTACGAACCCGAGATCCTCGGTGGTCACGACACGGCCGAGCCGCTCGGTGAACAGAGCCGCCAGCACTCGCGGCACGGGGTCGCGCGGGGTCTCCCCCATGTCGATCCACCGCCGCACTCGCGAGGTGTCGGTCGCCAGCTGCGGATGGCCCATGGCCGCCGCCTGCCGGTTGACCAGCCTCGCGAGTTCCCCCTTCGACCATCCGGCCAGGCCGAACAGGTCGTTCAGGCGGGTGTTGGGTCCTCCGGTCACGTAAAGCCCCCAGGTTCTCGGCTGAGTTGACAGTAACCCTCCGTCAGTGGCGTGGCGACTATTCGCCAGGGTTCGCCAGGGTTCGCCAGATGGTGTGCCACCCACGCTCTGGTGTGACGTAGGAACGCGCCACCCCGGCCCGGTAGCCGATCGCACTCCCCAGGGTGTGACCGGCCGCCGGGGCGGGGTCGCGCACGCAGACTGTCGGCGCACGAAGGGATCTGTCACCCCATGTACGCAGCATCGTCCTCCGTGTCCGCCCCGCACCGGCCGCAGCGCTCCGCTGTCACGGCCGGAACCGGACCGTATCTCGACCCCACGCACGCCGGTCGGTATCGGCGGCCGGGCGCGGTGGTGGGCCAGCCCCTCAGCGGGAGAATCGACTTGTCCGGCCCTCAGGGCGCGCAGTTGCGGATGGCGGTCGCCTCGGTTCACCGGATCTGCCCGGAGTTCAACCCGGTGCAGGTGCTGCGGCGCAGCGGACGCTCCGTACTGATCGTCGGCACGACCGGACGCGCGACGGCGGTCGCCAAGTGCCTGCTGGACCACTCGCCCGTGTGGGCGGAGCGGTTCCGCCACGAAATAGCTGCTTACCGCGCGTTCGTCCGGCACCGTCCCCCGGTGCGCGCTCCGCGGCTGATCGCCGCCGACCCGGACAACTGCGCACTGGTCATCGAGCGGATGGCGGGCCGTGCGGCGGCCCTGACCCGGCACCCGGCCGAGGCCCCGCCCCATGCCGATGTCAGGGCCGCGGTCGGCGCGATCACCCGGCTCAACGCCTGGCGACCGCCCGCCGGGCTGTTCGAGGCCCCCCTCGACTACGCCTCCCGGATCGCGCGCTACCACGAGCTGGGGCTGTTCACCGATCGCGACCGGGGGGATCTGCAGAAGCTGCTGCACGGGCTGGCGTACGCGAGCGGCCGGGGAAGCAGGGGGCAGTTCTGTCACGGTGACGCGCTGCTCTCCAACATCCTGCTGTCGCCCGCCGGCCCGGTGATGGTCGACTGGGAGCACGCGGGCTGGTACCTGCCGGGCTACGATCTGGCCACCCTGTGGTCGGTGCTCGGGGACGCCCCGTCGGAGCGGCGGTGGATCAGCCAGCTCGCACAGCGGGAGGGGCCCGCGGCGCGCGACGCGTTCCTGGTGAATCTGATGCTCGTGCTGACACGGGAGATCCGTACCTACGAGACGGCGGTCCAGCGGACGATGCGGGAGGCCACGCCCGTGGGCGGCGGCAACGGCTCCGCGCCAGGCGGCCCGTCGTCCGGTGAGGTGCAGCGGCTGCTGCTGAGGCGGCTGCACGACGACTGCGCCATGGCACGGCGGGCGGTTCGGGCCGCGGTCGGCACCCGCTGACCCTCCGTCGGACCGGCGGAGACCGGCCGGGGCGTGGTCCGCGGGCCGGGGGCCGTCGGCGACCGACACGCCGTCGGACGGAACTGGGCGACCTCGGGGGCCGACACGCCGGCTCCTGCCTCCCCGGGCGGAGGGCCCGGAGGACACGCCGTCGCCCACCGCGTCCACTACGGACACCGGCACCGGCACCGGCACCGGCCGGATCCTCGAGCGGCTCAGCGCCCAGTACACGCGCTCGGGACGTGACGACGACGACGCGTGCGTGGCCGCTCGCGATTCGCCTCGACCGGGCGGGCGGGCGCGGTGGCGGTCGGTCCGGTGATGCAGGGGCTGCGCAAGCAGGTGAACGATCTGTCGCGCGACGCTCTCGTCGGGGACATCGTGAACACGGTCGCGATCACGGCGATCCAGGCCCAGCCGGAGGCGGTGGCCGGGCGGCCCGCGGGAACGGCGCGGGCCGAGCCCGTATGACGCCCGCGCCCGGCCTCGTACGGACGCCCGCACCTGGAACGCCCGGGGCACCCGACCCCGCCGCACCATCGGCCTCGCGGTTCCGGGTGCCCCGGGCGATCCGGGTACGTTGCGCGTGTCCCGCGCGTTCCGTACGCCGTCACCTGTCTGCGCTGGTGACGGCGTACGGCATACGGACCCGACCGCGCGGCCTCGGCGACGCAACCCGCCGACACGTGTCCTGACGGGCAGAGCCCGTGCGCCGACGCATGATTGACGGACCGTCCGACGCCGCAGCCCGCCGCGCACCGTCCGCCCCCGGAGGCCGCCTTGCATGGATCCGCCGCCCCACACCCCCGACGCCCCGACCGGTACGAACGATCCGGGGGCGTCCCTCCCGGCAGCCCTCGTCGGCGCGGCGCGGGCCGTCGGCTGCTGAGTGCCGGGAGCACGGCGGCATCGGCCGTGCTGCTGCTCCCGCTGCTCCCGGCCGGCCCGCCCGCGCACGCCGTACCGGGCGGCCTTGCCCCGGCGGGCGCGCTCCAGCGGGCGTTCGCGTCGGCCGCCGAGCGCTACGGCGTGCCGGAGAGCGTGCTCCTCGGCGTGTCGTACCTCCAGTCCCGGTGGGACACACACGGTGGCGCGCCGAGCGTGACGGGCGGCTACGGTCCGATGCATCTCACCGACGCCCGGACCGCGGCGGCCGGGCTTTCGCGCACCGGGCACGGCACCGGGGACCTACGCGGCGACGACTCCCGCGCACCGCTGCGGCCTGCCGGTTCCGCTCGGCACGAACTGTCACCGCTGCCCGCCGGGCTCCGGACCCTGGAGCGGGCCGCCCGGCTCTCCGGTATCGACGCCAGGCGGTTACGCGAGCGTCCGGCGGCCAATGTGCTCGGTGGCGCGGCTCTCCTCGCGGACGCCCAGCGGCGGTTGGGCGGTCCCCCGAGCGGGAGTCCGGCCGACTGGTACGGCGCGGTCGCGCGTTTCTCCGCCGCGGACGACACGGCGACCGCGGCGGCGTACGCCAACGAGGTGTTCGAGGTGATCCGTACGGGCGTTTCCCGCACCACCGACAGCGGCGAGCGCGTCACCCTGCCGGCCGACCCCGGCGCGGTGCCCGATCCCGCGCGGGCGGCCCGGCTCGGGCTCCGCACGGCCGACGCCCGGAGGACCGAGTGTCCGCGGACGGTGGCGTGCGAGTGGATCCCCGCGCCGTACGAGGAGTTCGGCGAGGGCGACTACGGCAACCACGACCAGGCGGACCGGCCCCGGTCCCAACGGGTGAGGTACATCGTCGTCCATGACGTCGAGGGCTACTGGGACTCGGCTGTCCGGCTGGTGCGGGATCCGGCGTATGTGTCCTGGCAGTACACCCTGCGCTCGTCGGACGGGCACATCGCCCAGCATGTGCCGCTCAAGGACGTGGCCTGGCATGCCGGCAACTGGTATGTGAACGCGGCCTCGGTCGGGCTGGAGCACGAGGGGTTCCTGGCCGCGCCCGACGCCTGGTACACGGAGGCCGTGTACCGCGCCTCGGCCCGCCTGGTGCGGTATCTGGCGAAGCGTTACGGCATTCCGCTGGACCGGCAGCACATCATCGGACACGACAATGTGCCGGGCCCCACGGCCGGGCAGATCCGCGGGATGCACACCGACCCCGGCCCGTACTGGGACTGGGCGCACTACTTCGAACTGCTCGGCGCGCCGTTCGTCCCCACCGCCGGACCGGACGCCGAACTGGTCACCATCCTCCCCGAGTACGCCGCGCACCGGCCTCTCCACACCGGCTGCGACACGGCCGGCCGGGCGTGTCCGCCCCACGGCTCCGGCGCGGTCAGGCTGCATACGGCGCCCTCCGCCGGAGCTCCGCTGATCAAGGACATCGGTCTGCGGCCCGACGGCGGCGACTCCACCACCGGGGTCCATGACACGGGTGCGCGGGCGTCGACGGGCCAGCGGTACGCGGTGGCGGAGCGCCGGGGTGAGTGGACGGCGATCTGGTATCTGGGCCTGAAGGCGTGGTTCCGCAATCCGCGCGGAGAGCGGACGGCGGTGGGCGCGCGCGGGGTTCTCCTGACGCCGAGGCCGGGCCTCGCCGAGATCCCCGTGTACGGGCGTGCCTACCCGGAGGCGGCGGCTTATCCGGCGGGCGTGCCGGTCCAGCCGGCGTCCCCGCTGCCGTACCGGCTTCCGGCGGGCCAGAGGTATGTGTCCGGGGGCAAGGTGCCCGGTGAGTTTCTGTACGCGCAGGGGTTCGACACCTCGGCTCACCGGGTGGTGCGCGGTCGGGAGAAGTACTACGAGATCCAGTTCGGGCACCGGGTCGCCTTCGTGAAGGCGGCGGACGTACGGGTGGTGAGGAGGGCGGGGCATACAGGGTGAGCGTGTGAGCGACCGGGCCGCACACACGTACGGGAGGACACCCGTACGAACGATGGCGCCACTGCGACGATCCGCGTGCGTCACTGGTCAGGGGCCCGATGGCGCACCGTGTCCGACTATATGCCGGTGTGACTATTGGATCTCGGTGCGTGGTCCGTACGGGCGAGGGGTAGAGCCTGGCCGGTAGCTTTCCGCCCGATCCGAAAGGCCCGGCACGTATGGCTCAGCCGTTCGTCCTGCCCGACTTCTATGTGCCGTATCCGGCACGGCTCAATCCGCATATCGAGACGGCTCGGACCCACACCAGGGAGTGGGCGCGCGGGATGGGCATGCTGGAGGGATCCGGCATCTGGGAGGAGCACGACCTCGAAGCGCACGACTACGCCGGGTTGTGCTCGTACACCCACCCGGACTGCGACGCCGATGTGCTGTCGCTGGTCACCGACTGGTACGTGTGGGTCTTCTTCTTCGACGATCACTTCCTGGAGATCTTCAAACGCAGCCAGGACCGGGAGGGCGGCAAGGCGTATCTGGACCGGCTGCCCGCGTTCATGCCGATGGACCCCGGCGAGGAGACGCCCGAGCCGACGAACCCCGTCGAGGCGGGGCTCGCCGACCTCTGGGCGCGGACGGTGCCGCACATGGGTCCGCAGTGGCGGGCCCGGTTCGCCGAGTCGACGCGGAATCTCCTCAACGAGTCCCTCTGGGAGCTGTCCAACATCAACGAGGGGCGGATCGCCAACCCGGTCGAGTACATCGAGATGCGCCGCAAGGTGGGCGGCGCGCCCTGGTCCGCCCAGCTCGTGGAGTTCGCGGCGGGGGCGGAGCTTCCGGCGTCGGTGGCGCTGTCCCGTCCGCTGCGCGTGCTGACCGACGCCTTCGCCGACGGGGTGCATCTGCGCAACGACCTGTTCTCGTACCAGCGCGAGGTCGAGGAAGAGGGCGAACTCAGCAACGGTGTCCTCGTGCTGGAGACCTTCCTCGGCTGTACGACCCAGGAGGCGGCGGAGACCGTCAACGATCTGCTGACGTCCCGGCTCCAGCAGTTCGAGAACACCGCTCTCACCGAGATCCCCGCGCTCTGTCTGGAGAACAGGCTCACTCCGGCCGAGTGCGCGGCGGTGGCGCTGTACGCGAAGGGCCTGCAGGACTGGCAGGCCGGCGGACAGGAGTGGCATATGCGCTCCAGCCGCTATATGAACAAGGGCGTCGACACCGGGCGGTCCCTGGTCGCCGGCGTCCTCGGCACGTCCGCGCTCGACGTCAGGGCCCTGTTCGGCCGCCCGGCCGCGGCCCGGCTGCGGACCTTCACCCATGTTCCGCATCAGCGGACCGGGCCCTCGCTGCTGCCGGAGTTCGACCTTCCGTTCCCGCTCTCCGTCAGCCCGCACCACGAGGACGCGCGGGACAAGTCCGTCGCCTGGGCGGACCGGATGGGTCTGCTCGGCGACATCTGGGACGGGCCGATGCTGCGCGGCTTCGACTTCGCGCTCTGCGCGGCCGGGCTGGACCCGGACGCCACCGCCGAGGAGCTGGAGCTGAGCGCGGAGTGGCTGACCTGGGGCACGTACGCCGACGACTACTACCCGATGGTGTTCGGCCGGCCGCGCAATCTCGTGGGGGCGAAACTCTGCAACGAGCGGCTCATGACGTGCATGCCGGTCGACGAGCCCGCGTCGGCTCCGGCGTCGGCGGTGAGTCCGATGGAGCGCGCGCTCGCCGATCTGTGGGTGCGCACCACCGGCCCGATGAGCCGGGACGCGCGGCGGAAGCTGCGTACCGCCATCGACGTGATGCTGGAGAGCTGGCTCTGGGAGCTGCACAACCAGGCGCAGCACCGCGTCCCCGACCCGGTCGACTATGTCGAGATGCGGCGGTGCACCTTCGGATCGGATCTGACGATGCTGCTCTCCAAGCTGCGGCACGAGAGCGAACTTCCGCCCGAGGTCCTGAGCAGCGGAACGGTGACCGCTCTGGAGAACTCGGCAGCGGACTACGCGTGTCTGATGAACGACCTCTTCTCGTACCAGAAGGAGATCGAGGTCGAGGGCGAGCTGCACAATGCGGTGCTGGTGGTGCAGACGTTCTTCGGGTGCGACTATCCGGCCGCCGTCGGCATCGTGGACGATCTGATGCGCGGGCGGCTGCGGCAGTTCCTCCATGTCAAGGAGCATGAGCTGCCCCTGCTGTACGAGGACTTCGACCTGGACGAGAGCGCGCGGAGGGCGCTCGACGCCTATGTGGGCGAGTTGGAGGACTGGCTCGCGGGGATTCTGAACTGGCACCGGGGGGTTCGCCGCTACCGCGAGGACGAGGTGCGCTCGGGAGCGGGCACGGCGCTGCTGGGCCGGCCGGCCGGGCTGGGCACGGCGGCGGCGCGGGTCGCGGCCCTGCTGGCGCGCTGAGGGCGGCGCGCGGACCGGGCGTCGGCGCGCCCGGCGGGCCGGAGTGACGATCGCGCGCCGTGGAGCCGGTGTGGGCTCGCGCGGCGCGCGGTCCGGGGCACGGTCCCGGTCCGGTCCTGGTGCCAGTCCGGTCCCGGTGCTGGTCCGGTGTCCGCCGGGTGGGGTCAGCCCTGCTGGAACAGTTCCGCGGGGAGCGGCTTGAGCAGCGCGTACAGATCGTCGGTGATCGGCCGGTCCCAGCTGGCGATGGTCACCAGGACCTGGTCGCTGCGGTCGAACTGCACGCAGGAGATCCGGCTCTCGGAGAGCTTCAGCCTGCGCACGATCAGGAGGTTGTCCCCCTGCATCACCGGAATGTCCTCCGTGCTCACCACATGCACCGGCTCCTCGTTCTCCAAGGCCACCAGAAGCTGCGCCACCTCGAACGGGATCTGCCCCTCCTCGGTCTCCCGCGCCGGGGAGCCCTCGGGCAGATTGCCGATGATCATCGCGGGTCCGCGACCGCCGAACAGGTCGTAGCGGAGGAAGACTCCCTGGCAGGTCCCGTCGGGTGCGGGCAGCAGCCCCGCGCCGAGGTTGCCGGGCCAGTCCCCCGGGTCCATGGCCAGGACGTCGAAGTCCGGGCCCGCGGGTGTGGCGGCGTTGCGGCGGCGGAGGAAGGACATACCGCAATGGTACGGGTAAGGGCGTCCCCGGCCGAGCCGGGGCGGCGTCCCGGACGGCTCGGCCGGGAACGCCCGAACGGTCGCGCGGAGCACGGGGCGGGCGTCCGCCGGGCACAGCCTCTCGGTGGACGGACACGGAGGCCCGTCCCCTCCCGCGTGGGGTCCGGGGCGGTTCGCCCGAGGGTCGGGGCGGGGCTGTGGGCCGCCGGGGAGGAGGCCGCCGGGTTCGCCCGAGCACCGGACCTCCCCGTGGCTGGCAGGCGTCGGCCGGCCCTTCGGTCGCCGGTCTCCTCGGCGTGTGCCGAGCGCGGCGGAGGCGCGGTGCGGGCCGGGCTCAGACCAGGTCGGCTCCCGGAGGGGCGGCCGGACGGTCGCCGAGGAACTCCGCGAGGCCCGACTCGTCCGTGCCCGCCTTGCGGTAGACGGCCGAGAGGAGTCGGGTCACGGAGGGTTCGTCGATGTGGAGGGCGGAGGCGACGGCCTGTCTGTCCCAGCCCTGGACGGTCAGCACGGCCGCGGTGTGCTCACGGGTGGTGAGGTCGTCGGTCTCGATGGCGCGGAGCCGGCGCGGGCGCAGTCCGGCGGCGGCGAGTTCGTCGCGGGCGGTGTCCGCGAGGGCGTCCGCACCGCACTGGTCCGCCGTCTCCAGCCCTCGGTGCAGATGGTCGGCGGCGTCCTGCGGGTTGCCGGTGCGGAGCAGATCGGAGCCGAGGGCGACGAGGGCCCGGGCGAGTTCGTACGCGGCGGGTGAGCGATCCAGCCGGGCGACGGCCTCTTTCAGCAGGGCGGTGCGCTCGTGGCCGCCGCAGACCTCGGCGGCGACCCGCAGCGCCTGCCCGATTCCCGAGGGCGCGGCGAAGCGGCGGGCGCGCTCCACCGCGTCGAGGGCGATGGTCCTGGCCCGCTCCGGCGCTTCGGGGGCCTCGGCGAGGGCGAGGTGGAGCTGCCAGGGGCACCAGGTGGGGTTGCGTATGCCGCGGGGTTCGAGCCGTCGGCCCACCGAGGTCAGTTCGGCGGCCGCTTCCTTCACCCGCCCCTGGGCGAGGAGGAGTTCGCCGTACACGGTCTGCGAGTCGGGGAAGGTGACGGCGGCCGGGAAGGGTTCGCCGAAGTCGTGGTCGCGCGCGACCTGGACGGCTTCCGCCACGCGCCCTCGCGCCAGCAGCACTTCGACGAGGGTGGTGACGGAGTACCACTCGGCGGGTGTGCGGGGTCCGACGCGTTCGGCGAGACGGAGCCCGGCCCGGCCGAAGTCCTCGGCCTCGGCGAGGCGTCCGCGCCGGTAGCGGATGTAGGCGAGGAGGGTGTTCGCGAAGGCGAGATGCGCGCCCCGCCAGCCCTGGCGTTCGAACTCGGCGGTCCCTGCGGCGAACAGTTCCTCGGCGCGGCCCGGCCGGTCGGCGTACACGAAGGTGAGCGCGACGAGAGCGGGGACCTCGAAGCCGCGGTCCTCCATGGCCCAGCTGAGTCCGCCGTGGAGCGCGCGTTCCGCGTGGTGCAGGATGACGGGCGCGGGCTCGCCGCGCAGGGTGGCGTCCCAGGCGCGGAGGCCGATGATGTACCGCTCGGTGACGTCGCGCCCGGTGAGCCGGTCGGCGAGTCTGGCCAGCCGCCGTGAGCGGGCGGGGGATTCGGGTTCGTCGGCGCGGAAGGCGTCCCACATGAACTTCTCGGCCCGCATCCGCAGCCGGGTGCGCGGGTCGGTGGTGAGCCGTGCCTCGCGGGCGAGCGTCTCGGTCGCCTCGGCGAGCCGGTCGGAGTGGGCGAGGACCTGGGAGAGGCGGTAGACGATGTTGTGGCGCAGGGCGGGGTCGGCGATGGGTTCCTGGAGCGCGGCCCGCAGATGGTTGACGGTGGTGGCGGGCTCGGTGAGCAGGGAGGAGCAGCCCAGTTCGTACAGGACGGCGGCCCGGTCGTCGGGGGCGGGCGGTTCGCGCAGCGCTCGGGCGAGATAGCGGCGGGCCGCGTCGGGGGCTCCGGCGCGCAGGGTCTCGCCGGCCGCCTGGCGCAGATGCTGGACCACCCAGGGGTCGCCCTCCGGATGGGTTTCCAGCAGATGGCGGGCGGCGGCCGTGGAGCCGAGTCCGGCGTCGATGACGGACCAGGCGGCCTGGCCGTGGAGGGCGACGCGGACGCCGTCGGGTATCGCGCGGTAGACGGCGGTGGCGATCAGCGGGTGGACGAACTCCAGTGTGCCGTC
Source organism: Streptomyces sp. NPDC004838 (assembly GCF_053600955.1). Lineage (NCBI taxonomy): Bacteria > Bacillati > Actinomycetota > Actinomycetes > Kitasatosporales > Streptomycetaceae > Streptomyces > Streptomyces sp. NPDC004838. The sequence goes on from NZ_JBSGAW010000022.1 coordinate 17,357, forward strand.
GGCGGCCGGGGCGGCGGTGAGGATACGGGCCTCCCGCAGCCGGTCCACCGCCCCCGCGGCCTCTTCGGTGCCGAGGCCGGCGACGCCGGCGGCGAGCGCGGGCTGGATCTCGGTGCCGAGGACCGCTCCGGCCCAGGCGAAGCGGACGGTGGAGGGGCCGAGGCGTTCGAGCCGGGCTATCAGTCCGCTGCCCTTGACCGCGGCGGCGAGATCACGGAGTTCCGGGGCGCCTGACTCGGTGGGTGCGATGCCCCGGTCGCGTACTTTCGCGATGAGTTCGATGGTCTCGAAGGGGTTGCCCGCGGTGACGGCCCAGGTCTCGCGGCAGAACGCGTCGTCGGCGTGCGCGCCGAGCCACTCCCGGACGAGTCTGCCGACCGCCGGAGCGGTGAGGGGTTCCAGGTCGATGGGCCGCTGGCCGGCCCTGCCGGGCAGATGTCGGAACTGGTGGGCGTGCTCGGGGAGTTCTTCCGGCCGGTAGGCGACGGCGAGCAGCATCGGCAGCTGTTCGACGCGGGGCGCGAACGACGCGAGCCAGCCGAGGGACTCGGGGTCGGCCCAGTGCGCGTCGTCGAGGACGAGGACGAGCGGCGCGCGCTGTACGGCGAGATGGGTGAGGACCCAGTCCAGCCCGTCCCGGAGTCCCTGCGGGTCGGGAGGGGAGCCGTCCTCGGCGGTGCACAGTCCGAGCGCCGGGCCGACGATGGAGTACCAACTGCCCAGCTGGAGCCGGAGTTCGGCCTGGGACGAGCCCGCGAGCTGAGGCTGGATCAGCTGGCGTGCCACATGGAAGGCGACCTGCTGCTCCTGCTCGCCGCCACGGGCGGAGAGCACGGTGCACTCCTTGGCGGCGGCCCGGTGACGCACCTCGGTGAGCAGGGTCGTCTTGCCGAGACCGGCGTGGCCGGCGAAGGCGAGCAGCGAACCCCGAGGGTGGCCGCGTCCTGTGTTCCGGTCGTCGGGACGCGCCCCCGTCAGCTCGTTCAGCGCCTCCTCGGCGGCGGCCAGTTCGGCTTCCCGCTCGAAGAGACGCCGCTTCGCCGCGCCGACCCGTCGCGTCATGTGCAAACCCCCACGCCCCGGCCACGCCCGGCACGGTGCAGGGGCCACCGGACAACACGTCCTAGAGGCAGCTCAGATTACGCCAGCGGACGGCCCCTGTGGAGCCGGGTAGGCGAAAAGTTGCTGTTGAGAGGGGAGTTGGGGGTGCCAGACCATACAATCGGCCACGGCCGGTCCGGTGGACGGCGAGAGCGCGCGCCCCACTGGAACCCGTACTCGTGGGCGCACGGGTCAGGACTGGGCGAGTCGGTTCGCTCGGGCGTTCGGGTTTCTCGGGGGCGTGGGTCACTCAGGTGTTCGAGTTTCTCAGGTGCTTGGGCTTCTCAAGTGCTCGGGTTTCTCAGGCCGATGTCCGCGTCGGGTGCGGGGTTCCCGCGGGGGCTGTTCCGTTGATCCTGTCCATCGCCTGGCGGACGTGCTCACCGGGGGTACGGCCGGTCAGCGCGGACAACACGGGCGACGGCACGCCCTGCTGTCCCGTGGGCCCGGCATGGCCTGCCTTCCGGGTGCGCAGTCGGTGGCCGACCGCCTCGTCGGGGCTGACGGGGCGCTGGAGCCGCGCGGCCAGCCGACCGGCCTCCTGGCCCAGTGGGGCCATGTCCTCCCACGGGAGCCGGACCACCAGACGGAGTTCGGCCTCACCGTCGGGCAGGGCCTGGAGTGAAGGGTGGACGGCGTCGTTCATGGCTGATCCTCACGCTCGTGGCACGGAACCCTGTCGGGACGCTGCGCACTCCGGGGATCCGGGGTGCGAGGAGTCATACGGGAACCGCTCCCGTTCCGTTCAGCCGCGTACGTACACGAGCATCGGGACTCGAGGGCGCGCCGAGGCGGTCAGGTGAGGTCGAACTCCCCTTCGCGTGCGTTCAGCACGAAGGCGCGCCACTCGGCGGGGGCGAAGATCAGCGGCGGGGTGCCGGGCCGTCCGCCGTTGCGCATGGCTATGAAACCCTCCACGAAGGCGATCTGGACGTCTCCCGCCCCCTGGCTGCCCGACTGCCAGTCGGCGTTGCTGAGGTCGAGTTCGGGCTTCTCCCATCCCGACAACGTCTCCGTGGTGGTGGTGCCTTCGGCCACGTCCGTGCTCCTCCCGCATGGTTTCGTGGTCAGCCTAGCGATCGGCTCCCGTCCTCAACAGGTCGCGGACATCGCGGGGACGCCTCCGGGGACGGCCTCGCGGGACAGACGCGGAGACAGCCGGCCGATCATGCCCGGATCCGGTCCGGAACGGGCCGGACCGGGAGTCGGGATCAGGCGGCGGGCGGGGAGAGCAGGCCGCGGCCGGTGCGTTCGTACGGAAGAAGTGGAGCCCATCCCCTTGCCACGAGCGCGGACGGACTGAATTACTGTTCCACAACAGAACGACCGAATGATCGGTCGCCCGATTTGGGACAGGGGTTGCGTGGCATGACGCGCGAGAGGGACCTGCTGGACGCCGGGGAGCGGCTCAGTCGCGCGGAGCTGGAGGCGCTCCAACTGGAGCGGCTGCGGGCAACCCTTCGCCATGCTTACGACAACGTCCGCTTCTACCGCGAGTCCTTCGACAAGGCGGGGCTGAGCCCGGACGACTGCCGGACGCTCGCCGATCTGGGCCGGTTCCCCTTCACCGCCAAGTCCGATCTCAGGGACAACTATCCCTTCGGGATGTTCGCGGTGGACCAGTCACGGGTACGGCGCGTCCACGCCTCCAGCGGCACCACCGGGGCGCCCACCGTCGTCGGCTACACCGAGCGCGACCTGGACACCTGGGCCGACGTGGTCGCGCGCTCGATCCGCGCCGCGGGCGGCCGTCCTGGCCACAAGGTGCACATCGCCTACGGATACGGGCTGTTCACCGGCGGGCTCGGCGCGCACTACGGCGCCGAGCGGCTGGGCTGCACCGTCATCCCCGCCTCCGGGGGCATGACCTCGCGCCAGGTGCGGCTGATCCAGGACTTCCGCCCGGAGATCATCATGGTGACTCCCTCGTACATGCTGACCCTGCTCGACGAGTTCGAGAGACAGGGGGTCGATCCCCGGACGACCTCGCTGAAGGTCGGCATCTTCGGGGCCGAGCCGTGGACGCAGGAGATGCGGCGCGAGATCGAGGAACGGTTCGCGATCGACGCCGTCGACATCTACGGGCTCTCGGAGGTCATCGGACCGGGGGTGGCGCAGGAATGCGTGGAGACCAAGGATGGTCTGCACATCTGGGAGGACCACTTTTTTCCGGAAGTCGTGGATCCGTTCACCGGTGAGGTGCTGCCCGACGGGGAGCCGGGCGAGCTGGTCTTCACCTCCCTGACCAAGGAGGCCATGCCGGTCATCCGCTACCGGACACGGGACCTCACCCGGCTGCTGCCGGGCACGGCCCGCGTCTTCCGCAGGATGGAGAAGGTGACCGGCCGCAGCGACGACATGGTGATCCTGCGCGGAGTGAACCTCTTCCCCACCCAGATCGAGGAGATCGTGCTGCGCACCGCCCATGTGGCCCCGCACTTCCAGTTGCGGCTGACCCGTGAGGGCAGGCTGGACGCGCTGACTGTACGGGCGGAGGCACGCGCCGGGGCGACGCCCGAGCAGCGCGAGGCGGCAAGCCGGGAGATCGGCGCGGCGGTCAAGGACGGCGTCGGGTTGTCGGTGACGGTCGAGATCGTGGATCCCGAGGCGCTGGAGCGATCGGTCGGGAAGATCAAGAGGATCGTGGATCTGCGGTAGACGCGGTACGAGCGCACGTCCGGCCGGGCCAGGCGGCGGGTGCCCGTTCACCGGCGTCCGGAGGCCGTGTCCGGGGCCCGCCTGACCGGCCGGCGAGAAGGGGCATGGCTCATGGGCTGAACGAGAGGAAGACGAACGCGGCGAACAGCGCCAGATGGACCCCGCCCTGGAGCAGCGTCGCCCGGCCCGGCATCACGGTCAGCGCGCTGACCACGGCGGTGAGAACGAGCAGGACCATATGGGTGGCGTTCTCGCCGAGCACCAGGGGTCCCGGCAGCCAGATCGAGGCGAGGGCGATGGTCGGGATCGTCAGCCCGATGCTGGCGATGGCGGAGCCGTACGCCAGATTGAGGCTGGTCTGCATCCGGTCCCGGCGGGCGGCGCGCACCGCTGCGAGTGTCTCGGGCAGCAGCACCAGCAGGGCGATGACGACGCCGACGACGGTCGTGGGCAGTCCGGCCGACTGCACTCCGCTCTCGATGGAAGGGGAGACGAGCTTGGCGTTGCCGACGACGGAGTCGAGCGCCAGGAACAGCAGCAGGAGGCTCCGCCTGGTCTGCTTGGCGCTCGGCGGGGGCGCGTGCGCGTCGGGGTCGCATTTGTGGCCGTCGCGCTCCACGGGCAGGAAGTAGTCGCGGTGGCGCACGGTCTGCACGCCGACGAAGAGCGCGTACAGCAGGATCGAGGAGACCGCGGCGAAGGCCAGCTGGTCCCCGGTGAACTCAGGGCCGGGATGGCCGGTCGTGAAGGTGGGCAGCACCAGCGTCATCGTGGCGAGCGTGCAGACCATCGCGAGGGCTCCGCCGGAGCCCTCGGCGTTGAAGGCGACGACTCGGGTGCGCAAGGCGGCGACCAGGACGGACAGTCCGACGATGCCGTTGCAGGTGATCATGACGGCGGCGAAGACGGTGTCCCTGGCGTACGTGGACGCCTTGGCTCCGCCGCCCGCCATCAGGGTGACGATCAGTCCGACCTCGATGATGGTCACCGCGACCGCGAGCACGAGTGATCCGAAGGGCTCGCCGACCCGATGGGCGACGACCTCGGCATGGTGCACGGCGGCCAGCACGGAGCCGATCAGAAAGAGGCCGATGCCGAGGACGGCCCATCCGGGCAGCTCACGGCCCCAGGCGAGCGCGAGGGCGACCACCGCCGCGACCGGCACCCAGGTGGTCCATTGCGAGGCGATCGCCGCCGTGCCGGTTTTCATGCCCGCCACGCTGCCAGCAGCGGTGGTACGGCGCGCGAGGTACTGCGCCAACGGGGGTCCTCCGCGGAGACCCGCGCGTCGGTGACATGCGTACGCGACCGCCGGGAACCGCGTGCAGCCGAGGATGGCGTGCTCGATCGCCGGCCGCTGGCTCAGCTCCGTCTCCATGGGCGGCGGAATGCCGCAGCCGCGTGCGAGGGAAGAGATTCTCTGATGGTACGTCAGGCCCTTTGGGGCTGGTCGACCGTGCGGGACGCATACGGGCGGGAGAGGATTCCGGGTGACGGAGGAAGCGGCGGCGGAGGGCAGAGGGATCGGCAGGAGAAGGCTGGGCGGCGGGCTGCTCGCCGTGGGCGGGGCGCTCGTTCTCGCGCCGATTTCCTTCGCGCAGGCGGCGGTGGACGGATCCGGGGGCGGAACGGGATCCGGGGGCGGTACGGGAGCCGGGGGGCCCACGCTCGGACACGGCTCGCCCGAGCGCGCGGGATTGATCGCCGATCGGCTCGAACAGCTCGTCACCGACACGGAGGCGTACCTCCGTCCCTCCCCGAAGTACCCGTGGTACGCGGGCGCGGTGCTCCTCGCCGGGCGCGGCGGCACGGTGGCGCTGCACCGGGCGATCGGCCACGCGGTCCGCTACGCCTCGTACGACGAGAAGACCGACACGGCCGTGGAACTCCCGGCTGACCGGCGGATCCCGATGGCCGAGGACACGGTCTTCGATCTGGCGTCCGTCTCCAAGCTGTTCACCTCGATCCTCGCCGTGCGGCGGATCGAGCGCGGCGAGCTGGAGCTGGAGGCCGCGGTCGCCTCGTATCTCCCGGAGTTCGGGCACGCGGGCAAGAGGGACATCACCGTACGTCAGCTGCTGACCCATACCTCGGGGTTCCGCGCCGTGCTTCCGCTGTACCGGGAGCCGACGCGGGAGGGCAGGCTCCGGATGCTGTGGAACGAGCGTCCGACGAGCCCGCCGGGTACCGCGTACCGCTACTCCGACCTCAATATGATCGCGCTCCAGCTGATCCTGGAGCATCTCTCCGGGCGCACTCTGGACGTCCTGCTCCACCAGGAGATCACCGCTCCGCTCGGGATGCGCCGTACCCGGTTCAATCCACCGCCGTCCTGGCGGCCGGGGATCGCCGCCACCGAGGACGCCCGGCCGCCGTGGTCGGGGCTCGACCGGGGGCTCGTCTGGGGCGAGGTGCACGACGAGAACGCGTACGCCTTCGGCGGAGTCGCGGGCCACGCCGGAGTCTTCTCCGACGCCTGGGACCTCGCGATCCTCGCGCGTACGCTCCTGAACGGCGGCTGCTACGGAGGCTCCCGTGTGCTGCGTCCGGAGTCCGTGGACCTGATGTTCACCGACTTCAACTCCGCGTTCCCCGGCGACGGGCAGGGCCTCGGCTTCGAGTTGTACCAGCACTGGTACATGGGCGCGATGGCGACCCCGCGCACCGCGGGCCACACCGGTTTCACCGGTACGAGCGTGGTGCTCGACCCGAGCACCGACTCGTTTCTGATCCTGCTCGGCAACTCGGTCCATCCCGTGCGGAGCCGGCGCTCGGGAAGCGCGCCGCGGGTCGCGGCCGCCAACGCCCTGGCCCGTGCCGTCGCCGTCCGCCCCGACCGGGGCAGGACGGCCTGGTTCTCGGGTGCGGCGGGCCCGGCCTCCGCCACGCTCACGCTGCCCGCCCTGCGCCTGCCCGCGTCCGGGCAGGGCGCGGGGCGCGCCCGGCTGCGCTGCTCGCTGTGGTGGGACATCGCGCCGGACGGGGACGCGCTCCGTCTGGAGGGTTCGCCTGACGGCGGGGCGACCTGGTGGGCGGTGCCCTTCACCACCGCAGGGGCGGGAGCCGGGCCGCGGGAGCACCCGACGGGTTCGGTGTCCGGCTGGTCCGGGCGGGTCTGGCACCGGCTCACTGCGGATCTCCCGGCATGGAGCGGCGGCGCACCGCGGCTGCGCTGGCGGTACACGACCGAACGGCTCGCCACCGGACGGGGTGTGTACGTGAACGCGATCCGGGTCGAGGACCGGGGCCGGACCGTCTTCGACGAGGCCCGGCCCCGCGACGCCGCCCGTATCGAGGCCGACGGCTGGACGGCGTCACGGGAGTGAGGCAGGCGCCCGCCGGGAACGCGTTCTCCGCGCGGGCGACGACCTCGGGCGACGACCTCGGGCAGCGGCCTCGGGCGGTGCGCGGCTACCGGCCGAGCGCCGCCATCGCCGCGTTGTGACCGGGCACCCCGCTCACTCCCCCGCCGCGGACCGCGCCCGCTCCGCAGAGCAGCACATTGGCGTGCGCGGTCTCCACGCCCCACCGGCCGGTCGTCTCGGTGGCGTACGGGAACGACAGGTCCCGGTGGAAGATATGGCCGCCGGGCAGCCGCAGTTCGCGCTCCAGATCGAGGGGCGTCTTCGCCTCGATGCAGGGCGCGCCGTTCTCGTCGAGAGCGAGACAGCCGGTGATCGGCTCCTCCAGATACGCGTCGAGTTCGGCGAGGGTGGACGCCAGCAGCTCGGTCCGGGCCCGGTCGTTGTCGGCGGCGAAGAGCCGTGCCGGGGTGTGCAGTCCGAAGAGGGTCAGCGTCTGGTAGCCGCGGGCCGCTGGTTCGGGGCCGAGGATGGACGGGTCGGTCAGGGAGTGACAGTAGATCTCCGAGGGCGGCGCGCTCGGCAGTGCGCCCGCGGCGGCCTCCCGGTACGCGGTCGCCAGCTGTTCGTATCCCTCGGAGACGTGGAAGGTCCCGGCGAACGCGTCGCGGGGATCGACGGAACGGTCCTTCAGGCGCGGCAGCCGCCGCAGCAGCATGTTCACCTTGAGCTGCGCGCCTTCGGCGGGGGCGGGGGGCTCCTCGCCGAGCAGCAGGGCCAGTTCGCGCGGCGAGGCGTTGACCAGTACCCGGCGGGCCGTGACCGTGCCCTCGGCCCCGCCCCCCGACCCGGTCGCGGCGTCGGTCCCGGCCCCGGTGTCGTCGGGTGTGTGGAAGGAGACCTCGGCCGTGGTTCCGTCGGTCTCGACGCGGGTCACCTCGCGCAGGGTCGCGATCTCCGCCCCCGCGCTCCGGGCGGCTGCGGCCAGGGCGTCGGTGAACGCGCCCATGCCGCCGACCGGAACGTCCCAGTCGCCCGTTCCGCCGCCGATGACGTGGTAGAGGAAGCACCGGTTCTGGACCAGTCCCGGATCACGGGCGTCGGCGAACGTGCCGATCAGGGCGTCGGTGAGCACCACACCTCGTACGAGGTCGTGGGAGAACCGCCGCTCGACGGCCGTTCCGATGGGTTCCTCGAACAGCGTCCGCCACGCCGTCTCGTCGTCGACGCGCGCCCGCAGTTCGTCGCGGGTGGGCAGCGGCTCGGTCAGGGTCGGGAAGACCCTCTCGGCGACCCTGCCGGTCATCCCGTAGAAGTCCCGCCAGGCCGCGTACTCCCGGTCGCCGCCGGTCAGCGCGGCGAAGGAGTCCCTGGTACGTCCGGCCCCGACGAGCAGCCCTCCGGTGCCGCGGGGGGTGTAGGAGGAGACGGTGCGCTTGCGTACGGAGAAGTTCAGCCCGAGGTCGCGCACGATTTTCTCGGGCAGCAGGGACACCAGGTAGGAGTAGCGCGAGAGCCGGGCGTCGACTCCGGCGAAGGGGCGGGTGGAGACGGCCGCTCCGCCGGTCGTGGCGCTGCGCTCCAGAACCAGGACCGAGAGCCCGGCGCGGGCGAGGTAGGCGGCGGCGACCAGACCGTTGTGACCGCCGCCGACGATCACGACATCGTACGAAGTGAGTGCGGGCATGATCGGACACTAACCGCCGGCGGGCCCGCCGGCCCCGGTCCGGCGCGGGGCTCGTGCGGAGCGGACCCGGTCCGGCGCGGACCCGGCCGCGCCGGAAGGGCGCACCGGCTCGCGGCGCACCGCGCGTTCCGAAGGGTCCGGGAAGACCGTGGCGTCACGGCGGAGCCGTAGGGCGTGTTCCGAGAGTCCCGCCCGGCCTGCGACGCCCGGCACGCACACTCTCCCCCGCTGCCTTCGGCGCGGGAGGGACCCCGGCGTCGTCGGAATCGCCCGAGCGTGTCCCGTACGAGGGCGGCCCTCCGTCTGGCGATGGCACGCACCGGACACCGCAGGTCCCGCGGCGCTGCTTGCGACTCACGCCCTACCGCCCCTGCGTGCCGCGCCGCTCGCGCAGGGCCGCGACCCGCCGGTACAGCTCCACCGCCTCCGTGTGCCGCCCCAGTTGCTCCAGGCAGTGCGCCTCGTCGTTCCGGCTGGCCAGGGCGTCGGGGTGGTCGAGGCCGAGGACGCGCTCGCGGGCGGCGGCGACCTCTCCGTAGACGGTCAGGGCGTCCGCCCAGCGGCCCAGCCAGCCGAGGCCGACGGCGACCTCCCGGCGGCTGACGAGGGTGTCGGGGTGGTCGGCTCCCAGCACCCGCTCGCGCCGGACGCCGATGTCGCGCGCCTCGGCGAGGGCCTCGTCCCAGCGCGCGAGACGGCCGAGGTTCACCCCGATGCCGTGGCGGGCGCGCAGGGTCTCGGGGTCGTCGGGGCCGTGCAGCCGGGTGCGGTCCTCGACGAGCGCGCGGTACAGATCGAGGGCTTCCGCGCTGCGGCCGAGGCGGCCGAGGCTGATCCCGATCTCGTAGCGGGCGGCGAGGGTGTCGGGGTGGTCGGCTCCCAGGGCACGGGCACGGGCGGCGGCCACCTCGCGGTAGGTTTCCAGCGCCTCGGTCCACCGCCCGAGCTGACCGAGCGCGTAGGCCACCTCGTACCGGGTGACCAGGGTGTCCGGGTGTTCGGGACCGAGGACGCGGACGCGGGCGGCGGCCACCTCGCACGCCATCGCGAACGAGTCCTCCAGCCGTCCCAGCCTGCTGAGGTTGAAGGCGAGATTGTGCCGGCAGCGCAGGGTGTCGGGGTGGTCGGCCCCCATCGTCCGCTCACGGGAGGCGAGTACGGAGGCGTACACGTCGTGCGCCTCGAAGTGGCGGCCGAGCCGGCCGAGGACGTACGCGGACTCCTGGCGCGCGGCCAGGGTGTCGGGGTGATCGGCTCCCAGGGCCCGCTCACGGCCCTCGGCGACCTTGCGGAACTCGCGCAGGGCGTCCTCGGAGCGGCCGGTCCTGCTGAGGGTGAAGCCGACCTCGTACCGGCTGGCCAGCGTGTCCGGATGGCCGGGGCCGAGCGCGTGCTCCCGCTCGGCGGCGACGGCGCGATGCACCTCGCCCGCCTCCTCCCAGCGGCCGAGCCGGCCGAGCCTGAGACCCGCGCTGTGCCGGCCGGCGAGCACCGCCAGCACCTCCGGCGACGGGGTGGGCCGCCCGGGTCCGGTCACCGGCGGCGTCAGGGTCGTCCCGCGCGGGTCGGCGGTGGTCGTCCACTCGCCGGTCAGGCCGGCCGTGTGGTCGGGCACCACGGGCCGCAGCGCGGTCGCCGTCGCCTGGTGGCCGCCCGTCATCCCCCGCGTCCACGGCGGCAGTCCGGCCGTGCCGGGGACGGCCGCCGGCGGGGAGAGCGAGAGATAGGCGTGGCCGTCGCGGGCCATCCGCCGCCGCAGGTCCTTGGCGTCGTCGGGCCGTCCGTCCGGAGTCTTGGCGAGCAGATCGAGCACGATCTTCTGGAAGTGGTCGGGGATGTCCGACCGGTGGGTGCGCAGGGGCTGGGGCGGGGTGTCCCGGTGCCCGACGAGGACCGCCCAGGCGTCCTCGTGGTCGAAGGGCGGGACGCCGGTGGCGATCTCGTAGAGCACACAGCCCAGCGAGTAGAGATCGCTGCGGTGGTCGATCGCGCCGCCGCCGATCTGCTCGGGTGACATGTAGTGCGGGGTGCCCATGGCGACGCCGGTGCCGGTGAGGCGGGAGGTGTAGCCGATGTCCTCGCCTAGGCGGGCGATGCCGAAGTCGCAGATCTTCACCGTTCCGTCGGTGAGCCGCATGATGTTCGCGGGTTTCAGATCGCGGTGGACGATGCCGCGTTCATGGGTGTAGGCGAGCGCGTCGGCGACCTGCTCGGCGATGTCGACGACCTCGTGCACGGGCAGCGGGCGCTGTCTGTTCTCCTCCAGCAGCTGGCTGAGGTTACGTCCCTCCAGCAGCTCCATCACCAGGTAGAGCACGCCTTCGTACTCGCCGAAGTCGTGGACGACGGTCACCCCCCGGTGCTGGAGGGCGGCGGCGACGCGTGCCTCGCGCCGGAACCGCTCGCGCAGGACGGTGGAGAAGGAGGCGTCGTGGTGGGGTCCCATCGGTTTGAGGCACTTGACCGCGACCCGCCGTCCGAGGGATTCGTCGACCGCCCGCCACACCTCGCCCATGCCGCCGCGCCCGATCAGTTCGAGCAGCCGGTACCGGCCCTGGATCAGCCTCGTTTCCGCCATCGCGTGCTGTCGCCCCCGTCGCTCCGCTCCGCCCTCCCCGGCCCGTCCAGTATGGCCTTGTGGCTGTGGAGTTTGTACGGGGTGGGCCGTGTGCCGGGCCCCGGACGGGCCATCGCTCTCAAGATGTGACCTGGCGGAAGCCGCCGACGAGCACGGGACGGTCGCGGCGCGGCACGGCACACCCCGCCCACGCGCGGGGAACACGCGAAGCGCCCCCTCCCGCGCGAGCGAGGAGGGGGCGGGGTGATGTTCGGGGTCGGGTCAGGTCAGCGCCGCGCACCCGGACACGACGCCGTTCTTGACGTTGCAGACGCGGAAGTGCACATTGCGTGAGTCCTCGGCCGTGACGTTGTAGTAGGTCCCGTACCAGGGCGCTTCTACCCAGCCGAAGTTCTCCCAGGCGCCTGACCGCCACAGCTGCCCGCTCCACTGGATGATGCCTTTGTCGATCCAGCTGGCGCAGTTGGTGTTCGACCACACATTGCCGTATCCCGAGACGTCCCAGTTGTCGCGGCCGCCATGAGTGCCGTCGGCGACGACGTCGATGTTCACGAACCCGCCCCAGCAGTTGCCGTAGCTGATCCCGTCGCGATAGGCCAGGGCTCTGGCCTCGCCCGCGCTCGCGGGCGCCTGGGCGACGCCGACGGCGAGGGCCGTCGCGGCGAGCGCGACGGCGAGGCGGATCCGTAACCGTGATCGTCCGAGCATGAGTCCTCCTGAATCCGGGGGATTGCCAGGCATCAGGATGCGGGCACGGCCGCACCGGACTCCATGGACATCCGCGCACGTGCCTGTGCTATCCGTGCACGGCCTGATCCAGCGGGCGGTTCAGCCGACCGGCCCGGCCGCGTCCAAGGGCCCGACCCGGCCTCGTCGAAGGGCCCGGACACCGGTGACTCGGCCTGCCTGGCGGCATGGACCGCATCGTCATCCGACGGTGTAGGGGCGCATCATCTCGTTGTCCTCGTGTTCGAGCATGTGGCAGTGCCAGACGTATCGCCCCGCCCGGTCGAATGTCGCCTTCAGCCTCATCACCGCACCCGGGTAGGCGAGTGCCGTGTCCTTGAGCCCTCTCTCCCACGGCTCAGCGGGCCGGGCGCCATGGCCGGTCTGCTGCCGGTCGAGGACCTGGAACTGGACCTCGTGGACATGGATCGGGTGGGCGTCCTTCGTGAAATTGTGAATCTCCCAGATCTCGGTCGCGCCCACGGCCGGATTCTCTGTGACGGGGTCGTCCCAGTACTTCGGGACGGCGGCTCCGTTCCGGTCCAGGGTCCCTAGCAGCATCTGCCGGGGGCCGACGTGCGGCAGCGACGCGGAGTTCTGTTCACTGAGGGAGAGCTGTCGGGTGCGGCTCTCCTTCCCCAGCGGCTCGAACGAGGGAAGCGACAGCTGGGACGGTTTCACGGTCGTGTCCGGTGCGGTGAGCGCTTCGACGACGAGTTTCATGACCTGCCCGGTGGTGGCCGGGTCCGCCGGGGAGAAGTCCTTACCCGCCTTCCCGCCCTGGAATGCCATGTCGGGGCCCTCGTTGATGAGATACAACTCGGTACCGACGGGTAGGGACGTGAAGTCGACGACCGTATCGGCGCGCTCGGCGGGGGCGATGAGCACCTCGTCCCGCTGTACCGGCGCGGGGAGGAAGCCTCCCTCGCTGCCGATCTGCCAGAACGGGAGGGCCGGGGCCGCGGGCCGATGGGCGAGCGGGCGGGTGACGATCTTCAGGATCAGGCACCGCGAGTTGCATCCGTTGAGAAGCCGGAACCGGTAGCGGCGCGGTTCGACTCGAAGGACCGGCCAGGTGCTCCCGTTGGTCACCATCATGCCGCCGAAGAACTCGGGGTTCCAGATCGGCGGGATGTCGCTGGCCGGGATGTAGGGGCCCTTGAACTTGTCGAAGGCGGCGCGTCCGGCCGGGTAGTAGAGGCTGCCGTCGGCGTGGAAGGAGCGGTCCTGGATGACGAGAGGGATCTCGTAGTACTTCCGGCCGGGCACATCCCCCAACCGGGGTGCGGGACCCGGCAGCACTCCCTCGGGAAGGTCCGCGGGTCCGCCTCGCAGGAGGTAGAACCCCGCCAGTCCGGCGTAGACGTTCAGCCGCGTCACACCCATGGCGTGATCGTGGAACCAGAAGGTCGAGGGCCTCTCCGCGTTGGCGTACTGGAACACGGCGTCCCCCCGGCGCCAGGCGTCGCCGAACCGGTCTTCGAACTTGTCCTTGAACTCCTCGTAGAAGGAGCCGACTTCAGCGTATCCCGCAGGAACGTTGACCGCGTCGGGAAGGTACCAGGCTTCGGTGTAGCCGTCGCTCTCCTCCGTGTTCTGCCCGCCGTGCAGGTGGGTCACGATCGGCACCGGGCCCGAGTACGGCCCGGGTGTCGAGCGGAATTCGGGGCGCATGTCCCGGTCCGAGGTTCCGCCGGGAGGGTTCGCCCAGTGCAGTGTGGGGTCGACCGGCAGCAGGTGCGGCAGGTAACGGCCCGAGCGATCGAACAGTTGGTTCTTCCACCTCACCCGTACAGGTGTTCCGGCACGGGCCTCGATGGTGAACGCGGGGTAGTGGAAACTGCCCGAATGCCGAGTTGATCCATATCCCCACACGGTCGTCGCCGGCAGACCGGAGGGCAGCACCTGCTGCTGGAACTGCCGCACGCCGATCTCGTAGTGCTCGACGCCATCGGCGTCGCCACCCCCGGCCTGCGGCATGACGGGCGGTACGACGAGCGGCGTGACGTACTTGTCCACCTTCCCCGGATCCAGAACGCCCCCGCCGGCCGACGTCCAGAGCCGCGGAGCCATGTAACCGACCGGAAGGAGCGCGACCGCTCCGCCGGCCGCTGCCTGCACGACACGCCGTCTCGTGACCACCGCGTCCTCCAGCGCTCGTCGGACCGACTCCAGCGTTGCTGCCTGTTTCGCTCTGCTCGGCAGTGCCCTGAGACCGCCGGCACCCCGGACACCATCAGGTTGCCGCAGACGGTGAGTCGGTGCGTTGCTGGACTGCTCCGGACGAGCAATCGCCGCCCACGCCGAGGGCAGCCTCGGCCGACCGGACCGGTCGCGCCTGCCGGACCGGTCGGGGCTGCCCTCGGCGGGTGCGTGAGGATGGGGTTCAGCCCGTGGGACGGGAGCGGTTCAGCCTGCGGGTCCGGGGCGTTTCAGCCCGCCGGTCCGGGGCGGTTCAGCCCGAGAGTCCGGGTGCGCCCCAGACGGGGAACCACCGGGCGAGATCCTTCTCGACCCGCAGATCGTCCGTGAGCAGCGCCCGGGCCTGGAGTTCCAGGGCGTTGTCCCGTCTCTCCACCGCACCGGGGATCGGCGCGAAGGGGTAGAACGTGCCGCGCTTGTAGAGATAGACGAGCGCCAGCGGCCGACCGCCGGTTTCGCCCGCGGCCTCCCGGAACGCGATCAGGGAGCAGAGCAACTGGGGGCCGAATCCGCCGTCCTCCAGCAGCGTGTTGACCGCGTGGAGATCGTTGACCAGGGAGGCCGTGTCATCGGCCGGTTGCCGGACGAGGAGCCAGGTGTAGCCGTACGCGTCGCGGCTGAACTCGACCGGGACGCCGCCGCGTCCGGCGTCGGCGTCCAGCAGATCCCGTACGTCCTGCTGGATCCGGGCGAAGGCGCCGCCCTCGACGCTGGCGAAGCAGACCGACCCGGTGCCGGTCGGGGTGAGTCCCGCTCCCGCCTGGAGGGTGATCGCCGCGGACGGCAGGGCGAAGAGCTGGTCGAGGTCGGGGCGTACGGGCTTGCTGCGGCCGAGGATCGTATCGAGAAGTCCCACGGAACCACCTTTTCGGTCGGTATGAACTCGGATCGCGCGGTCTTCAGGTCTCCGCCACAGGCGCAGGGGCGGTGCCGGTTCACGGTGGCGCCGGTGCGCGGCCGCGCGAGTTCCGGGCGGTACGGCCCCGCACCGGCCACGGGCTCGGGTGCGGAGGGAGGCGGGTGCGGAGGGAGGCGGGTGCGGAGGGAGGCGGGTGCGGCGGTCCTCGGGGTCACGGGCGGGCCAGCTCGGCGCTGATGCGGGCCAGCTGATCCAGCCGCTGTTCCAGCGTGGGGTGCGAGGAGAGCAGTCGGCTGAGGCTCTCCCGCGAGGAGAACGCGGGGGCGAACCAGAAGGCGTTGTACGGCTCCGCCTTGCGCAGGTCCCGGGTGGGGATCCGCGCCATCTCGCCGGTCACCTTGGTGAGCGCGGAGGCGAGTGCGGAGGGACGGCCGGTGAGCAGGGCGGCGGCCCGGTCGGCGGAGAGTTCCCGGTAGCGGGAGAGCAGCCGGGTGAGCAGGAAGCTGATCGTGTAGACCGCGGCGCTGACCAGGGGGATCAGGGCCACGGCGAGCGCGGTGTTGCTGTTGCTGCGGCCGGCCCGGCTCAGTCCGCCGTACAGGCCGATCCGGGTCATCACACCGGCCAGGACGCCGAGGAACGAGGCGATCGTCATCACCGCGACATCGCGGTGGGCGACATGCGACAGCTCGTGCGCGAGGACTCCCTCCAGTTCCTGCGGTTCCAGTCTCCGCAGCAGCCCGGTGGTGGCGCAGACCAGGGCCGTCTTCTCGCTCCGTCCGGTGGCGAACGCGTTCGGCACATCGCTCTCCGCGATGGCGACCTTCGGTTTGCTCATGTCGGCGAGCGCGCAGACACGATCGACCGCGCCGTGCAGTTCGGGCGCCTGCTCGGGGGTGACCTCCCGCGCGCCCATACTGTGGGCGGCGATCCGGTCGCTGAACCAGAACTGCGCGATGAACAGGCCGCCCGCCACCAGCACGATGATCGGCCACGCGCCCCTCAGCAGGGCGAGCAGAACGCCCACGAAGACGACGTAGAGCAGCCCGATGAAGAACATGGTCGTCACCATGCGAGTGGTGAGTCCCTGGTCCGGGGCGTATCGGGATCGGGGCCGTTTCGCTGCCATCTGATCACCTCTGGGTTCGCAGCTCACACACCCCCTCACTCGATTGTGCTCCTCGCGCCGACATAAAGTCCGATTACGTGGGGAATCCCGATTCGGCTTGTCTTCGGTGGACGCGGCGCACGCGGCGGATCACAAATGGAGAGGCCGGGTATCGGAGGCCGGCGCGAAAGCGGGGCGAGCCCGGCGGCCTCCGGCGGCACGGTGAACGTCACCCGACGCCGGACGGTCCGCATGGGGTGGGGTGCGCCGAGCGACCCGGCGGCCCCTGCCGCGTCCTCGCTTCAGTCCGGGGACTCGCTTGGGGTGGCCGCTCCTGACCGGGGAGTCGGTCAACGTGTCCGCGGCCGGATTCCCGGTCGCGACCCGGTGGCCGGGCCGTCGTCCGCTGTCGTCGGGCACGGTGAGAACGAGTCCGTTGGGGACCGCGCGCTCGCTCCCGCCGGAGGGGCTGTTCTCCAGTCGTAGGGAGTCCCCGCCGGGTTCCCTGGCGACGAGCGTGGACGAGCCGCCGCCGTCGAGGTTGAGCGCGTTGTGGGCTCCGGCCCGTTTCATCATCAGGCCGAGTCCGGTGAGGGTGATCCCACCGCTGTGGACCTGCCGTCCGTCGACGGTGATCACATGCATGACATGCCCGTCGGCGGAGAAGCCGACGGCGGTGCGGGGGGCCGCGGCGTTGTTGCCCCTGCCCTCGTGGTTCCGCGCGACCCCGTCGACGACGAGGAGTTCACGGCCGCCGACCGCCGTACGCGGGACCGGTCCGCTCCCCGCGCGCGGCCGGTACTCCAGCGACACGGGGTCGCCGGGGCGCAGCGCCGCGAGCTGCCCGGCTCCGGACTCCCGGCCGAGGAGGACGGTGGTGCCCGCGGCGACGGGCCCGCGCCCCGGCCGGGCGGCGACGGAGACGACCTTCCCGTCTCTGACGACCGCTTCGGCGACGGGAGCCGCCGTGCCCACGGTCAGGGCCCGGTCGGCGTCTCCCCAGGCCGGGGTGTACACGCCGATGCCCCCGGCAGGCACCTTCGCGGCGTTGTACGCGTTGAGCGGCCGGCGTCCGGACGGCAGGGTCAGGGTGCCGTCGAAGAAGAGCCGGAGGACACGCCCCGCGCCTCCGGGGCCGATGCCGACGGCCCGGTCGGCTCCTGCGACGGGCGAGTGGGTGATCTCGCCGTTCCGGATGCCGGGGCCCTGGGGCGCGCCCGTCCGGCCGATGTCGAAGAAGTCGCCGTTGACCGCGGCGACGGTGCGTCGGCCGGGGCCGGGACGGTGTCGGGCGGCGAGCCGGGACAGGGTGTCGCGGCCGGTGACCTTTCCGGCCGAGAGATAGCCGACCTCCGCGCCGCTGCCGTCGAGATCGACGGAGAGCATGTCGACACGGAGCCGTGCGGCGGCTTCGATCCGGTCGTACGAGGTGAGGCGGATGCCCGGTGCGATCACCCGTGAGGTGCGCGCGGTCTCGGCGCCGTCGCCCGCCACGACGGCCCACGTCCGGCGGGCTGGGCCGCTCGCGGGCGGGAGCGCGACCGGTTGTCGTGTTTCGGCGGTGGTCCCGGTACGAGGGGCCCGTCCGGTGGCGGCGACGGCCGGGGGATGAGCCCCGGCCACCAGAACGCACAACACCGAGAACACCGAGAACACAGATAACGCCGACAGCGCCGGCAGGGCTGACAGGGCTGACAGGGCTGACAGGGCTGACTGAACGCGTCGGACGGGCAAGGGAGCAGTCGGTGCGGGCCTCGTCCCCGCTCTGCCTCGGTCCACCAGGTCTCCCGGATCACGGCTGGTCGGGCTCGTGGCAAGCAGCGTCCCCCGGCGGTGCCGCCGCGACTGTACCGGCGCGTCGGGTGACTTCGGGGAGCACCGCTTCCGCAACCGCACGGAGAATACGTCCGCTCGCCCCCGGCACAGCGCACGGCGCTCCCCCGGCGCGCCCCGGCCAGGGATTGTGGGCACGCACCAGCCCCGGCCCAGGGATTGTGGGCACGCACCGGATCCAGTTCGCCGAACGACCTCCGTAAGGCGCTGTGGTGGATCGCGCCGACGGTTCCGGTGACCGACGGCCTGGGGCGTCCGGACCGGCTCATGCGGACCAGGGCGTCCGGACCGGGACGGAGGGAAGACGGAATCACGGCGGAGGCGGGCAAAGAGCCTGCTCTGCCGAAGCGCGCGGGCCCGCTACCCGCGGATCACCGCTCGGCGGGTCATTCCGGCTGTCTGCTGCGCGCGCGAGCGCCCGCACGGGTCCGGCCCGCCGCCACCCGGCGGTCCGGATGACGGCGCAGATACTCCGCCTCCAGCTCGGCCATCCGGGTGGTGTGCGCGGACAGCGCGGCGGCCGATCCGTGGAGCAGCGTGTCGTGGCGGCTCCGGTGGATGGCCTCCAGTTCCCGGATCAGCTCGTGCTCGCCCAGGCGGGCGGCGTCGATGCCCCTGTGCTCGTTCTCGGCCTGCGTCATGGCAGCCGTGCTCCTTCCGTCCGGTGGTACCGGGGTGTGGCTCGTGGACCTCGCGGGTACCGCACGGTGTCCGCACCATCCGGCCCCCTGGAGCGGCGCTCCGCAACCGGGGCGGGGCCGCTCCCCGAGCCTTCCGCCCGCCGCGCTCGCCGCACTCCCGGCAGGCGCGCGACTCGCGTGGACGTGCTCTGGAGTGGAGGATGAGTACGTCCGGGTGTCGGCCGCGTACCCACCCCTGGCCCGTCGCCATACGCCGGGCGCGTCGCGGACATCGCGCACACCGCCGTACCTCTCAGGACATGAGTGTGATGGACAGGAAAACGAGACCGGATTCAGTGCCGGGTCTGACATCGAGCGCGGAGGTGTTCGGCGCGCCCTGCTGGGTCAGTCTCATGGCCCGGGATCTGGAGGCGTCCCAGAACTTCTACGGCGCTGTACTGGGGTGGGAGTTCCGCAAGGCCAAGCTGGGGGACGAGTTCAGCGTCGCCGTGCTGGACGGCGCTCCGGTGGCCGGCATCGGGGCGCTCGCGCCGAAGCTGCAGGTCGCGGTCGCCTGGACCCCGTACTTCGCGATCACGGACGCGGATGTGGCCGCCGCGCGGATCAGGGAGCGCAGCGGCACGGTCGCCGTCGGCCCCCTCGCGTTCTCGCTGGGGCGTGGCGCACTGGCCGCCGACCGGGACGGGGCCGTCTTCGGGATCTGGGAGGGGGCGCTGATCCCCGACTGGCAGTCCGGGCACAAGGACGCGCCCGCGTGGCTGCTGCTGCGGACCCGTGACGCGTTCGACGCGGCGATCTTCTACGGAGAGATCCTCGACTGGGCCAGCGAGTGTCCCGGCTGCTGTGACGTCGCCTTCGAGAACGACGAAGTGGTGCTGGTCAGCCATGGCCATGTGCTGGCGCGGCTCAGCTCGGGGGCCCAGGGAGCGGCGCCCGATCCGCTGCTCAGGCCCCGCTGGGACGTCCACTTCCCCGTGGACGACGTGGAGGCCACGGTCCGTGCGGCGTTGGGGGCCGGCGGGGCGATCCTGGACCGGCGTACGACACAGGAGGGGGCCGACGAGGCCACGGTGCGCGACCCCGACGGCGCGCTGTTCACCGTCACCGGCCGCATCTGAGCACCCGGATCCGTCCAGCCTTCCCCTCGCCCCTCAGCGCTCCCGCGCCCCTGATGCGTGCCGCGTCCCCTGCGCCTGCCCCTCCCGCACCCCCTGGCCCGAGAAGTGGAACGGCGGGCCCCGAGGCGCCCGAGCGAGCCGTCGTCCGAGCGAGCCGTCGTCCGAGCAAGCCGTCGTCCGAGCAAGCCGTCGTCCGAACGCCGCATCGGGCCGTACGCCGGTGCCGTGGTCAGCGGGCCTCGGCGCGCTCCCGTCGTCTGCCGGTCATCCATCCGCGGGCGGCGGCCAGTCGCGGGTGCCTCTCCCGTGTCTCGCGGGCGCTGCGGTCCAGTTCCTCCATCAGCCGCCGGGAACGGTGCTCCGGGTCCAGCTCGTCGAGGATGCGGTCGATCTCGGCGAGGAGCGCGCCGTGCAGCTGCCAGTGGCGCGGATGCCGCTGTACGCCGACGAGGAGGAGGCGCGCCGTGCGTTCGCGGCCGGCCGCGGCGGCCCCCAGTTCCCCCGCCAGTCGGCGTTCGGCGGCCTCGGCGCTCTCGGAGACCTGGGTGGTCACCAGGACGGCGAAGCTCACCAGTGCGTCGGCGACATGGGCCAGCAGTTCCTCGATGGCGAGTACGGCCTCCCGCGGGAAGAGGTCCTCGTCATCGCGCTGCCTGGCCAGGTCGGTCATGGTCCTGGCAAGGACGCGCAGCACCACCGCGCAGATCTCCAGCGTGTCGAGTCCGGTACGGAGTACGACCCGGTTCAGCAGCCCTTCCTTGACCCTGGGGTTGAACCTGAGACTGTCTTCGGCCTGCCTCAGTGCCGCGTCGACGTCGGCGACGTCGTTGTCGAGGCGGCGTGCCTCGTGGAGTCTGGCCGCGGCCGTCTCGACGGAGGCGGGGGTGTGCAGTTCCTCGCCCATGGCCAGCAGCAACCGCCGCATCCGGCGGGACAGGTCCTCGATGGACGCCCCGGCCGTCCCCACCCATACGGGCGGTACGAACAGCACGTTGAAGAGCAGCCCCACTCCCGCCCCGATGAGTGTTTCGAGCACCCGGTCCCATGCGGTGGCCGCCACGCGGGTGACGCCGAGGACGAGCATGGCGCTGATGGCCACCTCGGGCACGAACTCGCTGACGCGGACCATATGACCGACGACCAGTGACGCCAGGATGATCAGGCCGAGGCTCCACCAGCTGAGCCCGACGAGCAGGCTGAACCCGCTGGCGATCAGCACGCCCACGACGACGGAGTTCACCCGACGGATGCCGGTGGTGAGCGTGGAGTACAGGGTCACCTGGACCACGAGCAGGGCGGTGAGGGGCGCGGTGAGCGGGGCGGGCTCGTTGGTGAGCCAGAGGGCGACGACGTACGCGATGGTCGCGGCAGCGGTGGAGCGCAGCGTCTGGACGACGACGGGGTCGCGGTAGTGCCTGCCGATGAACCCGATCACCGACGCCGGGCCCGGCCGACGCGGTTCAGGCACTGCCTGCGGCGGAGCGGAAGTGACTCATGGGTGTGGAGTGCCCGTTCGTCCCATCCCCGGCACAGCGAGCGGCTGATTTTCAGATGAAAGCACGAGATCATGACCCTACCGGCCGAGTGCGGGCCGTCGGGACGCGGTGGCGGGGCGCGAGCGGCCCCGGACGATGTCGGTGATCAAGGGGTTCACGGCCGGACTGCCGGACTGCCGGACTCCCGCCCCTGCCCGCGGACCGGTGGCGGGCGCCGACGTGCCGACGCGCACTCGGCGGGCGAGAGTGGGAGGGGACTCCGGCCTGGTCCGGGGGCGCGGCGACCGTGCCGCGAGGGTGCGCGAAGGAGCCGACGATGGACCCTGTGGAAGCGCTGGACCGGGTGGCGTTTCTACTGGAGCGCTCGCGCGCGGACACCTACCGGGTCCGTGCCTTCCGTACCGCTTCGGCCGCGCTGGCGGAGATGTCCCGGTCCGAGATCGCCGGGCTCGCGGGATCGCGGGCGCTGGAGTCGGTCAAGGGCGTCGGCCCGAAGACGGCCGCGATCGTACGGGAAGCGCTCACGGGCGCGGTACCGGAGTATCTGAGGCGGCTGGAGGACGAGGCGTCGGCGCCCCTCGCGGACGGCGGGCGGAGTCTGCGGGCTCTGCTGCGCGGCGACTGCCATCTCCACTCGGAGTGGTCGGACGGCGGCAGTCCGATCGAGGACATGGGCCGGACGGCGATCGCGCTGGGGCACGAGTGGGCCGTGCTCACCGACCACTCCCCCAGGCTGACGGTCGCCCGCGGTCTCACCGCCGCGCGGCTGCGCGAGCAACTGGCGGTCGTGGCCGAACTGAACCGCCGATGGGCGCCCTTCCGGCTGCTGACCGGCATCGAGTGCGACATCCTGCCTGATGGATCCCTCGACCAGGAGCCGGAGTTGCTGGCGGAGCTGGACGTCGTGGTGGCCTCGGTCCACTCCGAACTGAGGATGGAGCCGGCGAAGATGACCCGCCGTATGGTCAGGGCCGTGCGGAATCCGCTGGTGGACGTCCTCGGGCACTGCACGGGGCGGCTGGTCATCGGACGGGAGAGGTCACGCGGGGGCCGGCCGGGGCGGGACGGGACGCGGCCGGAGTCGCGGTTCGACGCGGCGGCCGTCTTCGAGGCGTGCGCCGCGTCCGGTACGGCCGTGGAGATCAACAGCCGGCCGGAGCGGCTCGACCCGCCGATGCGGCTGCTGAGTCTCGCGGTCGACGCGGGGGTCCACTTCTCCATCGACACGGACGCGCACGCTCCGGGCCAGCTCGACTGGCAGATCATCGGGTGTGCCCGCGCGGAGCGGGCCGGGGTGCCGCCCGAGCGGGTGATCAACACCTGGGGCGCGGACGAGCTGCTCGCCTGGACCCGGGCGTAACCGGCCGGGGCGTGAGCGGGCGTACGGCGGGCGACACGGCCGGACCGGTGCTGCCGGACCGGTGCTGCCGGGCCGGGCGGAGGCGGGCCGGATCAGGGCGCTTCGGGCCCGGCTCGCAGTACGCCGATCTTGTCGATGCGGTGCTCCGGGTTGCTGTTCTCGTCGCGCCAGAAATTCCCTGCCGCGTTGTCCTCGGGGGTCGCACAAGTCGAGATCGTGATCATCGCCAGGGTGGGGGTCTCGCCGGGCCTGCCGGGGACCGCTGCGCGCTGTTCGGCGAGGGAGCGGTCGGATCGGAAGGAGGTCTTCCGGGTCTCGGTGATCTCGTACTCGTAGACCCGGCCGTCCAGGGCGACGCTCACCAGGTCGCCCTCTTTGAGGGACGGGAGTTCGCGCAGCGGGCCGCCGGCGGAGAGCCGGTGCGCGGTGACCAGGTAGTTCCCGATCTCGCCGGGGCCGACTCCGCCGCGCTCGCCGTACGGGCTGGCCGCGACTCCGCGGTCCTGGATCCGGGTGCCCGCCCGGTCGTCGGTCGTCCCCTCGTACGGGACGACCGGCAGATCGCGGAGCCCGAGGGCCGCGATGGACATCGTCGCGCTCTGTGTCCGGGGATTCGCCGTCCGGGTCTCTTCGGCGCTCGCGTCCCGGATCGGATCGCGGCTCGCGTCCCGGATCGGACCCCGGCTCGCGTCATGGCTCGGGTCCGCACTCGGTCCCGGTGCCGGGGAGGAGGAGGCGGGGGCCGACGGGGGGCCGGAGGCGGCCGTCGCCCGTGGTGGGTCGGCCTGGGCGTCCGTGGCCCCGCCGCCTGCGGTGGTGCAGGCGGCGGCGAGCAGTGCGGTGAGCGCTCCGGCGAGCGCGCGGGGAACGGCTCGGGATATGTCCATGAGCGGTCCGGATCGTCGGCCGAGAGGGATGGGAGCGGGTACGGGGCCCGGTCGGCACCACCCGTACACCCACAACCAAAACGACCGGAACCGAGCAGATGTTCCCCGGCCGGTCGCGTTCGTGCCGTGCGAGGACTCCGTAAGGTCGACGGGTACGGAGTTTGGGAATCGGGCTGGGGAGGCGTGGAGGCTGCATGGCCGGTAAGAAAGAGCGTTCGGTGACGACACTGCCCCGTGCGGTGTACGAGGAGGAGCTGCTCAGGCTCCAGACCGAGCTGGTCAAGCTCCAGGAATGGGTGCGCACGGAGGGCGCCCGGCTCGTCGTGGTGTTCGAGGGGCGGGACGCGGCGGGCAAGGGCGGCACGATCAAACGGGTCGCGGAGCATCTCAATCCGCGTGTCGCGAGGATCGCCGCGCTGCCGAAGCCCACGGAACGTGAACGCGGTCAGTGGTACTTCCAGCGGTATGTCGAGCATCTGCCGGCCGCGGGGGAGATCGTCCTGTTCGACCGCAGCTGGTACAACCGGGCCGGCGTCGAGCATGTGATGGGCTTCTGCACCAAGGAGGAGCACCAGAGGTTCCTGCACCAGTGCCCCATCTTCGAGCGGATGCTGGTCGAGGACGGGATCCTGCTGCGCAAGTACTGGTTCTCGGTGAGCGACGCCGTCCAGGAGGACCGGTTCCGGCGCAGGCTGGTGGATCCGACGCGCCGGTGGAAGCTGTCGCCGATGGATCTGGAGTCCATCACCCGCTGGGAGGCGTACTCGCGGGCGAAGGACGAGATGATGGTGCACACGGATATCGCCGACGCGCCCTGGTTCATCGTGGAGAGCGACAGCAAGAAGCGGGCGCGGCTCAATATGATCGCCCATCTGCTGGATTCGGTCCCCTACGGCGAGGTCCCGCTGCCGGTGATCGAGATCCCCGACCGGCCGCCGTCCACGGGGTACGTCAGGCCGCCGAAGGATCTGCAGACGTACGTCCCCGACCATGCGGCCGGTCTGACGCAGTAGCGGCCGGGAGGCCGTGCCCCCTGCGGGCAGGGCCGCGACCGACCGGCCGGAGAGAGGCCCTGCCGGTGAGAGACCCGGCCGGATCCCGGGTCCCGGCTCCCCTGGACGACTCTCACCGTCCGGGGAGCGGCACGGCACATGCGGCCGGCTACTTGTGGGGAACGACCGCGACGGGCGCTGAGGCGTGGTGCAGGACCGCGTGGGCGACGGAACCGATGCGGCCCCCGAAGGGCGCGCGCCTGATACGGCGGCCCACGACCAGCAGCGCGGCCTCCTTGGCGGCCTCCACCAGCAGGTCGACCGGCTTGCCGACCGTGGACTCCTCGACGACCCGCAGGTCCGGGTGCTTCTCCCGCCAGGGGGCGAGCACCTCCTTGAGGGTGGCGGTCTCCTGCTTGGCGAGTTCGGCGTCGAGCACCGGGTCGGGCGGGAGGCCGTAGGCGAAGTAGGGCGGCAGGGTCCAGCCGTGGATGACCCGCAGCGTGGTGCCACGGCGTACGGCCGCCTCGAAGGCGAACTCGATCTGCGCGTCGTCGGGTTCATTGGCGTCGAGTCCGAGGACGACCGGGCCGTCCGTGGTCACCGGCTCGGTGTCCGAGGAGGACTCGGGGGCACGGACGAAGACGACCGGACTCTTGACGTCCGCGAGGACGGCCTGCCCGACCGAGCCGACGAGGAAGCCGCTGAAGCCGCTCAGTCCACGGGAGCCCAGGACGAGCAGCGCGGATTCGGCGGCCGCTTCGGCGAGCTTCTCGCCGGGACGGCCGGTGAGCTGGTCGATCCGGACGTCCAGCTCGGGGTGGCGGCTCCGCACCTCCTGCGCGGCCTCACGGGGGATCCGCTCCGCCCAGTGCTGCTGGGTGTCGACGCCGAGGAGCGTTGCCCGTGCGGCCATGGGCACGGGCTCCCAGACGTTGACCAGTCGCAGTGGCAGACCGCGCAACGCGGCTTCGCGGGCCGCCCATGCGGCGGCGGCCAGGCTCTCTCGGGAGCCGTCGAGGCCGACAGTGACGGTGCTGGGCATGGTGCACACCTCCAGGAACGGACGGGATCGTCGGTGATCCCCCAACAGCATGAGTGTTCGGGCGCGCGCGTGCGAGGGGCCTCCGGTCCTCGCACGGCGGCCACAGGTCCCCGGTCCGGTGCCGACCGGCCCTGGCCGAAGGCCCCGATCGGGGCGGAACAGGTCGGCCGTTCGGGTGAAATCACCGGCCTGTCCGCATCGCCGTGTCCTGCCGGCGTCGACCGCGCCTGTCCGCAGGGCCCCTCCGCAGGGCACGTCCGCAGGGCACGTCCGCCGGACTCCCGACGGCCGGTCACGGCCGTGGGCCCGGTCCACCGGGGAAGAGAGGACCGGGCCCGGCCGTGGTCCCGCGGCGGCCGTTGCTGCCCGGCGCGGGGTTCCGTCAGCGGGATCCGCGGGGCAGTGGGGCGGCGGGGTGAACGGGGTCGGCAGGATCCGCGGGTCAGCGGGGTCGGCCGGGGTCAGCGGGGGATGAAGACCGGCTTGAGGTGGGTGAAGAAGACGATGCCGTCACCCGCGCCCTCGTACTCGCCGCGACCACTGTTCTTCCGGCCGCCGCCCGGCACATGGTGGTCGCCGACGGAGGTCGGCATGTTGACTCCGACCCGGCCCGCGTCGACCGCGGTGGCGAAGCGCCGGGCGCGGTCCATGTCCTCGGTGAAGACGGCCGCGCACAGACCGTA
The DNA here is from genome assembly GCF_053600955.1 of Streptomyces sp. NPDC004838. Lineage (NCBI taxonomy): Bacteria > Bacillati > Actinomycetota > Actinomycetes > Kitasatosporales > Streptomycetaceae > Streptomyces > Streptomyces sp. NPDC004838. The sequence goes on from NZ_JBSGAW010000022.1 coordinate 43,633, forward strand.
CGAGGTGTCGTTGGCGAGCCGGATGGCGTCGTCGAGGTCGGCGGCCGACAGCAGGCAGACGACCGGGCCGAAGACCTCCTGCTGGACGAGGGGCGAGTCGGTGTCGGGGCGTTCGACGACGGTGGGTTCGATGTAGTAGCCGTTGGCGACGCCGTCGCCGGTGTACGCCCCGCCGCCGACCAGGACCGTCCCGCTGAGGGCGCCGGCGGCGAGGTGGGAAAGCACCTTGTCGTACTGGGCCTTGGAGCTGACGGGCCCCATGTCGGCGTCCGGAGACAGCCCGTCGCCGACACGGACCTTCCTGGTACGGGCGACGAAACGGTCCCGGAACTCCTCGAAGACCCCCTCCTCCACGATGATCCGGCTGGTCGCGATGCACCACTGCCCCGCGGCCGTGTACGAGGCGGCGACCGCCGCGTCGAGCGCGCGGTCCAGATCGGCGTCGGCGAGGACGACGAGCGGGTTCTTGCCGCCCATCTCCACCTGGACCTTCACATCCCGGCCGCCCGTCTCGCCGGAGAGCGCGAGTCCGACGCGGGTGGAACCGGTGAAGGAGATCGCCCCGAGCGAGGGATCGTCCACCAGCGGCGCGCCCACGTCCTGCCCGGTGCCGTACACCAGGTTGAAGACGCCGGGCGGCAGGCCCGCCTCGGTCAGGGCGCGGCCCGTCATCTCGGCGGTCACCGGCGTGAGTTCGGACGGCTTGACGACGACCGCGTTGCCCGCGACCAGCGCGGGGACCGTCTTGCGGATGACCGCGCTGAACGGGTAGTTCCACGGGGTGATGAGCGCGGCGACGCCCACGGGCGAGCGGGTCATCTCGACGTCGAGGCCGGAGGGCAGGGACAACTCGTCGTAGAGCAGTCCGGGCGCGATCTCCAGTTGGTACGCGGTCGCCGCGAGGGCGCGGGCGATCTCGCCCTCGCACTCGCTGAGGGTCTTCCCGGACTCCAGCACATCGGCGGTGGCGAGTTCGGCGGCGCGATCGCCGAGGATGCCCAGCGCCCGGCCGATGATCGCGATCCGCTCCCGCACATCGGTGGCGGCCCAGCCCGGCGCCGCCGCCTTGGCCGCCGCCACCGCATCGGTGACGTCCTCGGCCGCGGAGGCGGGGCAGGTGGCGACCGTCTGATCGGTGTCGGCCGGGTTCTCGCGGGAGAGCGTCAGACCGGACCGGGCGGGCCGCCAGGTGCCGCCTATCAGATTCTGTACATGCCGGATGCCTTCGGTAGAGGTGCCCATGGCGTCAGCCTTCCGTGTCTTGAGAGTGATGTCTATGTCGTTTATGCGAAAGGTTCCCTAACTTTTCATCAGGCGTATACCGCCTTCTATGCGGATACAGCCTGACACTCCGATCCGACTGATGTCTGTAGTTAGGGAAAGTGGTTAACCATTGAGTGTCGTGGCCGGACCCTCGGCGGCGGTCCTGGCGAGCGCGAGAGTCCCGAGGAGTTCGGCCCGGCCGCCGAGTGGTGACGGCACGATGTAGTCGTCGATGTGCCGGACGACGGGTGCCACGCCGGGGTCGCCGCCGAGCCGTTCGGCGGTCGCCTCCCGCAGCGCGGCCGGCATTCCCGGCACCGCCATGACGACGCCCGCGACGACGATCCGCTCCGGGGAGAGGAGGTAGGTGAGGGCGGTGGTGAGCTGGGCGAGATACCAGGCTTCGAGCCGGACCGCCTCGTCGGGCAGCCGCTGCAGCGCGGCGTCGTCCAGCCCGCCCAGCGCGGAGGGGTTCAGACCGAGCCGGGCGGCGATCGACCCGGCTTTCGCGAGCCCTTCCAGACAGTCGCGGTGGTGCCGGCAGCGGCTGATCACCTCGTCGGACGGATGGCGGGCCACCGGGAGATGGCCCATCTCCGGGTGCGCGCGACCGTGAACCGGGAGCCCGCCCACGACCGCGCCCGCCCCGAGGCCGGTGCCGACCGTGAGGTACGCGACGGTGCCGCGCCCCCGTCCCGCGCCGGCCGACCACTCGGCCATGGCCGCGCTGTTGACGTCCGTGTCCAGGACGACGGGGACGGGGAGCATCCGCCGCACCGCGCCCACCAGGTCGTACTCCTGCCAGTCCGTCATCAGCGTGGAGGTCACCCGGCCGTAGTCCGGCTCACCGGGCCGCAGCCCGAGCGGGCCGAAGCAGGAGAGGCCGAGCGCGGTGATCCCGCCGTACCGTCGCCCCTGCCGGGCCAGATGACGGGTCACCCGGTCCACGGTCTCGTCGGGTGTCGTGGTCGGGAACTCCGCACTGTCGTGGACATCGCCCGGTCCCGTGCCGATCGCGCATCTGAAGTGGGTTCGTCCGGCCGCTATTCCCGCGAGCATCACCGCTCCTCTCCTGCGTGCATCACCGCTCCTCGGGCTTCCTGCGGACGTTCGTGGGAGCCTGCTCCTCCGGATCCCAGCGCGGTCGCGCGATCGCGAACACCTCGCCGAGCGACGCGTACGCCGAGCCGGCCAGCCGGCAGACGGGCGCGAGGAGTTCCGGGGAGACCCGGCCGTCACGCCAGACGGAGGGGTCGACGTGAATGTGCACCACCTCCCCGATGACGATCGTCGCGCCGCCGACCTCGATCTCGCGCGCCAGACGGCATTCGAGGTGTGCCTTCGCCTCCGCCACCCGCGGTGCCCGGACCCGTGCCGACGGCGCGGCCGTCAGGCCCGCCCAGCGGAACTCGTCCTCCGACGGCGGGAAGTCGGCCGAGGTGAGGTTCATGGCCTCGACCAGGTCCTCGGAAACCGTGTTGACCACGAAGTCACCGGAGGCACGGATGTTGCGCACGGTGTCGCGTACGTCGGTCGCGCTGAAGAGCACATGCGGCGGGTCGTGGGCGACGAGGTTGAAGAACGAGTGCGGGGCGACGTTCGGGACGCCGTCCGGGCCGAGCGTGGAGACCCAGGCGATGGGGCGCGGCACCACCAGACCGGTCAGCAGACGGTAGGTGTCACGCTGCGGCCACGCCGCCGGATCGAGCTCCAGCGGGGCGTCCAGCTGTTGGGGCACCGTGCCCTTGGTGGGATCGTTCATGATCGACCGTCCGATGTGTGAGTACGATTGGCGCGCTCATCTGTCGCCTGTGAGGAGGTGGGGACCACGTTCGTCGAGCGCCGTACCTTCGCCAAGGCCGATCCCTCGATGGTCCGCGCCATCAACCAGCGGTCGGTGATCGACGCGATCCAGCACCATGGCGTGCTGTCGCGGTCCCAGGTCTCGCGTGTGGTGGGGCTGTCCAAGCCGACCGTCTCGCAGGTCTTCACCGATCTCGTCTCCGCCGGACTGATCCGCGAGGCCGGTTCGACGCATGGGAACCAGGGCCCGAAGGCCGTTCTGTATGAAGTCAACAATGAAGCCGCCTGGGTCGTCGGAATCGACGTGGGACGCCGCTGGGTGCGGGCGGCGCTCGCCGATCTGTCGGGCACCATCGTCGCCCGTCATGACGAGCGCGTCCGACTGCGCAGCAACCAGACCCTGCTCAGCCAGATCGGGGCGATCACCCGAACGGTGATGCGGGAGAGGGACGTCGACTGGCCCCGGGTCAACCAGGTGACCGTCGGCAGCCCCGGAGTCGTCGATCCCGCGCGCGGGTTGATGATGCTGGCGGCGAACCTGCCGGGCTGGGAGCGCCAGGGCATCGTCGAGGAGATCCGGGCGCAGTTCGAGACGGACGTCGACATCGAGAACGACGTGAATCTCGCGGCGCTGGGCGAGTTGTGGAAGGGGTACGGCCGGCAGTGCGACAATTTCGCGTATCTCTCGGTCGGCACGGGTGTGGGCCTCGGCCTGGTGATCGACGGCCGACTGCACCGGGGGGCCCGCGGGCTCGCCGGTGAGATCGGGTACCTCCCGATCGGTCTGGACGGCGCGGCGGAGAACGGTCCGCCGTGGCGCGGCTGGTTCGCCAGCCCCGCGGTCTCCGACGCGATCGCCCGGCTGGGCGCGGCGCGCGGCGTCGAGCGCCCGATGACGCTCCGTGCGGTCTTCTCCCTCGCGCGCAAGGGCGATCCGCTCGCGCGCGAGGTCGTCGAGACGGAGGCGCGGCTGCTGGCACGGGCCGTCTCCACGGTCGCGGCGGTCGTCGACCCCGAGGTCGTCGTGCTCGGCGGCGGTGTCGGCCACAACGGCGATCTGCTGATGCATCCGCTCGAAACGGCGCTGCGGTCGCTGACCCCGCTGTCGGTGCAGGTCGTCAACTCGATGCTCGGCACGGACGCGGTGCTGCACGGCGCGGTCGGCAGCGCGGTCTCGACGGCGTGGGACCGGCTCCTGCGTGAGCCGTCGGCCGCGGCGGACGCCGTGAGCGGAGCCGCGACCGGGGGCTGAGTCCCCGGCTCCGGGGCGGGGTGCGGGCTCCGGTCGATCTCGGCGTACGGGCCGGTGGCGGCGCGTACCGCGGCGGTCGCAGGGGCGGTCGCAGGGGCTGCCGCATCGCGCCGCAGATGCGATCCCTCACGGACTCCGGCGCCAAGCGGGACACAGAACCCCGAACCGCGCGCGGCGCCGGACCGCGCGCACACCCCCGCACGGGTCCCCGCACCGGCCCTCATGCCGGTCCTCCGTCGACCGCCGCCGGTCGGAGCGCGCCGTCGCGCGCCGGGGTCGGGGTCGGGCGGTTCGCGAAGGCCGCGGCGATCCGCGCCGCCGCGTCCGGTGCCGCGTCGCCGAGCGAGGCCAGTCCTCGCAGCGCCGCGCCCAGGACCGGCGGCGACTCCAGTACGCGGATGAGCGCGCGCGGAGCGACGGCGGCGACGCCCTCGCGCACACCGTCCAGGAACTTCTGGTCGCCTGAGTTGAAGAGGCCGCCACCGAGGACGACCGGGACCTCGGCGTCGGCGAGTCGGAGACGGCGTACCGCCGTGGCGACGTAGGTGACGATCTCGTCGACGATCTGATCGATCAGTTCGCGCGCTACCGCGTCCCCCTCGGCCGCCGCGCGGAAGACGGTCGGCGCGAGCGCGAAGAGCTGGCGTTCCTCGATACGGGAGGTGTACACGGCCTCCGCGACCGCCATCGGGGTGGGCAGTCCGTAGTACGCCGGAACGACGTGTTCCAGGATGGTGGGCCGGCCGCGGCCGTCGGTGGCCCGTACGGCCTGGCCGAGGGCGCGTACGCCCAGCCACCGTCCGCCCGCGACCCAGTCGCCCGATATCCGGCCGAGGGCCGGAAACCGCAGCTGGCGTCCGTCCGGCGCGATGCCGACGCAGTTGAGACCGGTGCCCGCGCCGACCGCGACGCCCCATTTCTCCGGGCAGCCGGCCCAGAGCACCGAGAAGGCGTCGTTGTTGAGGAGCAGCGAGTCGGTGAGCCGCTCCGCCCGCAGCGCGGAGCCGACCCGGTGGTCGTCCACCGGCAGGTCGATGCCCGCGAGGCAGAAGACGCCGATCCGGGCGAGCGGGTCGTCGTGCGGGGGCACGGCCGCCGGGCCGGGCGGCCCCGGCGGCCCGATGTGCGGACCGCAGGGGCCCTCGGGCCGTGCCGGGCCGTACGGAGCGCCGGCCTTCGCGCGCAGCAGGGCCACTCCTTCCCGTAGGGCGTGCATGGCTCCCTGCACGCCGAGGCGCTGGTGGGACGTGCCCGGTCCGCGTACCGCGGCGATCAGCGAGCCGTCGGACGCCACAAGCGCCAGATCTGTCTTGGAGTTGCCGCCGTCCACCGCGAGGACGGCCGCCTTCGTGATCGTGTCCCGTGTCACCTGTGCCCCGTCATCCCGAGTCCGCAGAGCTCTGTCACTCAGCGACTATAGTAAGGGATCATAACTATCTACAGTGTTTGCATCCAGCAATGAGGAGTGATCCGAATGACGGTCAAGATCGCCGTGATCGGCGGGGCCAGCACCTACACACCCGAGCTGGTCGACGGACTCGCCCGGTTCCGGGACCGGATCCGGGTGGACGAGTTGGTGCTGCACGACATCGCCGCCGAGCGGCTGGAGACCGTCGGCGCGGTCGCCGGGCGGATTCTGCGGCGGCGCGGCTGGGAGGGCCGGCTCACCACGACCACCAGCGTGCCGGAGGCGGTCGAGGGCGCGGACTTCGTCGTCGTACAACTGCGCGTGGGCGGCCAGGACGCCCGGCTGCTGGACGAGACCATCCCGCTCTCCGAGGGCCGCATCGGCCAGGAGACGACCGGCGCGGGCGGGTTCGCCAAGGCGCTGCGGACCGTCCCCGTCGTGCTGGACCTGGCCGAGCAGGTGGTCAGGCACGCGGCACCGGGGGCCTGGATCGTGGACTTCACCAACCCGGTGGGGATCGTGACCCAGGCCCTGCTGGACGCCGGCCACCGGGCGATCGGGCTGTGCAATGTGGCGATCGGGCTGCAGCGGCGGTTCGCCGGGCTGCTCGGCGTCGACGCGGACCGGGTGGAGCTGGAGCACGTGGGGCTCAACCACCTCACCTGGGAGCGCGCCGTGCGCGTGGACGGCGAGGACGTCCTGCCGAAGCTGCTCGCGGTGCACGGCGACGCCCTGGCCGACCACCTCGAACTCCCCCGCGACCTCCTCGACGACCTCGGCGCGGTGCCGTCGCGCTATCTGCGGTTCTACTACCGCACGGCCGACATGCTGGCCTCGCAGCGGGCGGGGAGGATCCGCGCGCGCGAGGTGATGCGGATCGAGACCGAGCTGCTGGAGCTGTACCGGGACCCGTCGCTCGACACCAAGCCCGAGCTGCTCACCCGGCGCGGCGGCAGTTACTACAGCGAGGCCGCGGTCCAGCTGATCGCCTCGCTCCACGACGACCGCGGCGACGTCCAGGCGGTCAACGTCCGTAACGAGGGGACGATCCCCGGCCTGCCGGACGACGCGGCGGTGGAGGTGTCGGCCCGTATCGGAGCGAATGGCGCCACCCCGCTGAGCGGCCGACCGCTCCCGCCCGAGCTGCTCGGACTCGTCCAGCAGGTCAAGGCGTACGAGCGGCTCACCGTCTCCGCCGCCCTGACCGGCGACCGCCGGGCCGCTCGCCTCGCCCTGATGGCCAATCCCCTGGTCAAGGACAGGGCGCCGGCCCTCGCCCTGCTGGACGCGCTGCTGCACGAGCACCGGCACAACCTCCCCGCGATCTGGAACGGCTGACCGGGGCCGACCGGGGCCGACGGGGGAAAGACACGACTTGGTAAGCACCCCTTCCTATCTATTGCCCTGGAAGGAGTGCGGGGTTAGATTCACCCACACCCGGGAGGGCCATCACATCGGGGACATACAGCCCGGACCCTCACGCCAGGCGAAGGAGGCGTTCAGATGGAGGGATCGCGACGGACGAGAGGGAGCCGACGCGCGCCGGTCGTCCTCGTGGCCGTGGGCACGCTCGTAGCGGCGCTCGCGGGATGCGGCGGGGGTGGGAGCGGCGACGGAGGCAAGGACGCCAAGGTCCGTCTCACGATCGGCACGTTCAACGACTTCGGCTTCAAGGATCTGTACAAGGAATACATGGAACAGAACCCGAATGTCACCATCGTGGAGCGGGTGAGCGACTACCAGACGCATCACACGCAGCTCGCGACCCGGCTCGCCTCGGGCCGCGGCGCTCCGGATGTGGTGGCCATCGAGGGTGACTTCCTCGGCCAGTTCACGGCAGAGCCGCAGAACTTCAACAATCTGTACGACTTCGGCGCCGAGAAGCTCGAGGACCAGTGGCTGCCGTGGAAGTGGGAGCAGTCGAAGGCCGACGCCAAAACGCAGATCGGGCTCGGCACGGATGTCGGCGGACTCGCCATCTGCTACCGCAAGGACCTCTTCGAGAAGGCGGGCCTGCCGAGCGACCGCGAGTCGGTCTCCAAGCTCTGGCCCGACTGGGACAGCTACATCAAGACCGGTGAACGCTTCATGGAGGCGAAAACCGGGGCGAAGTTCTTCGACAGCGGCGCGCTGATGTTCAACGCGGTCCTCGGACAGCGGCCGAAGGCGTTCTACGACGAGGACGACTCCCTCATCGTCGAGAGCAACCCGGCGGTCAAGGAGTCCTTCGACTTGGCCACGAGGGCCACGGAAGCCGGTCTCTCCGCGAACATCGCCGCCTTCAGCCCGGCCTGGGGCACCGCGTTCCAGCAGGGCAAGTTCGCCACGGTCACCTGTCCCGCCTGGGTGACGGCCTTCATCCAGAGCCAAGCGCCCAAGACGTCCGGCCAGTGGGACATCGCATCGGTGCCCGGTGGCGGCGCGGGTAACTGGGGTGGCTCGTGGCTGACCGTGCCGAAGCAGTCCAAGAACGCCGAGGAGGCGTACAAGCTGGCCCAGTGGCTGACCGCGCCGGAGCAGGCGATGAAGGTCTTCAAGAAGATCGGCAATCTGCCCTCCACTCCGAAGGTGTACGAGGACCCGGCCATGACCGGCTTCACAAAGCCGTTCTTCGGCAACGCGCCGATCGGGAAGATCTTCACCGACTCGGCCAAGGCGCTGAAACCGCAGTACCAGGGCCCCAAGGCCGCCGCCGTACGGCTGGCGATCCAGAACGGCATCCGCCGGGTCGAGCAGGGCAGTGAGACACCGGAGGAAGCCTGGAAGAAGGCTGTGAGCGATGCGAAAAAGGCTGCTGACTAGCGGCGCCACGGCCGAGGCCGGAGCCGGGACCGGGGCGGGTTCCCCGGACCCGGCCCCGGCCGGTGCCGGGAAGAAGAGAAGGAACAGGGAGGGGAAGGAGAAGGGAGAGGGAAGCGCGCCGGGGAGCGGGGCCGGGAAGGGCGGCAGACCCGACCGGGGATCGCCTTGGCGGCGGCTCGACGAGAAGCTCTCTCCGTACCTCTACGTCTCCCCGTTCTTCCTGCTCTTCTTCGGCTTCGGCCTCTTCCCCATCGGCTACACGCTCTATGTGTCGCTGCACGAGTGGGAGCTCATCAGCACGAGCCCCGACGAATGGGTCGGCCTGGGCAACTACGCGCGGCTCCTGACCGACGAGTACTTCTGGAACGCGCTCCTCAACACCGTCTCCATCTGGGTGCTCTCCACCGTCCCTCAGCTCCTCCTCGCGCTCGGACTCGCGCATATGCTCAACGTCCGGCTACGTGCCAGGACGGCGTTCCGGATGGGCGTGATCCTGCCCAACGTCGCCTCGGTCGCGGCCGTGGCGATCATCTTCACCCAGCTCTTCGGGAAGGACTTCGGGCTCGTCAACTGGAGCCTGGACCTCGTCGGCGTCGGCCCCGTCGACTGGCAGGGCGACCGGGCCGGGTCGCATATCGCGATCTCGGTGATGGTGATCTGGCGCTGGACGGGCTACAACGCGCTCATCTATCTCGCCGCGATGCAGACGGTTCCCCGTGAGCGGTACGAGGCGGCGCTGACGGAGGGCGCGAGCGGCTTCCAGATGTTCCGCCACATCACCATTCCGTCACTGCGGCCGGTCATCATCTTCACCGTGATCGTCTCGACGATCCAGGGGCTCCAGTTGTTCGCGGAGCCGCTGCTGTTCGATCCGACGCCCGGCGGCGTCACCGGTGGTTCGGACCGGCAGTTCCAGACACTCACGATCTACCTGTACGAGCAGGGCTTCCGCGAGTTCGACTTCGGCTACGCGGCCACCATCGCCTGGGTGATGTTCCTGGTCATCGTCCTGGCGGCGGCCGTCAACTATCTGATCACCCGGCGGATCCGCAGCAGCGGCTGACGGCCGCTCACCCCCACGACCCAACGATGTCGACGACGCCGACGACGACTCGCGGAGAGGAACGGAGAGCGATGACGGTGAACAGCGCGGGGAACGCCCCCGCGACCGGGACTCCGGCCGGCGGGGCGGGCCCCCCTGACGACACGGCCGCCACGGGCGCCACGTCCGCCACGGACACCAGAGGCGGCGGGAAGCTCCGGCCGCGCCGTCGTCCACGGCTGACACGGCTCAACGAGGCGGGACCGTTCACCTATGCGATCCTGACCGCCGTCGTCCTCGCGTCCGCGTTCCCTCTGTACTGGACGGCCGTGGTCGCCTCGCACGACAACGAGGCCGTCGCCCGCACTCCCCCGCCGCTGATCCCTGGCGGAAATCTGGTGGAGAACATCCGGCGGGTCTTCGAGACCACCGACTTCATGCTCGCGCTGGTCAACTCGGCCATCGTGGCGGGCGCGATCACCGTCTCGGTGCTGGTGTTCTGCTCGCTCGCCGGGTTCGCCTTCGCCAAGCTCCGGTTCCGCGGCCGTCAGGCACTGCTGATGATCGTGATCGGCACCATGATGGTCCCCACGCAGTTGGGCATCATCCCCCTCTACATCCTGATGGGGCGGCTCGGCTGGGCGGGAACGCTGCCCGCGGTGATCGTGCCGGGCATGGTCACGGCCTTCGGGGTCTTCTGGATGCGGCAGTTCATCAGCGAGGGCGTGCCGGACGAGCTGATCGCGGCGGCGCGGATGGACGGCTGTCACACCTTCCGCGTGTACTGGCATGTGATCCTGCCCGCCATCCGGCCGGCCGCCGCCGTGCTCGGCGTCTTCACCTTCATGCAGGCATGGAACGACTTCTTCTGGCCGCTCGTGGTGCTCACCCCCGAGGACCCCACCGTCCAGGTGGCCATCTCCACGCTCTCGGCCGGCTACTTCCAGGACTATTCGCTGATCCTCGCCGGGACGGCGCTCGCGACTCTTCCCGTACTGCTGGTCTTCGCCCTGCTCGGGCGGCAGCTCATCGGCGGGATCATGGCCGGGGCGGTGAAGGGATGACGCGTCCGTACACGTACATCGTCGTCGGCGCGGGCAGCGCGGGCTGTGTGCTCGCCGCCCGGCTGAGCGAGGACCCCGCGTGCCGGGTCCTGCTGCTGGAGGCCGGACCGCCGGACGACTCCGACGACATCCGCGTCCCCGCCGCCATGGGGAAGCTGTTCCACAGCCCCTACGACTGGGCCTACTCCACCGTCGCCCAGCGCCATGCGGCCGACCGCAGCGTGTACTGGCCCAGCGGCCGGACCCTGGGCGGCACCTCGTCGACGAACGCCATGATCTATGTGCGGGGCAGCCGCGCGGACTTCGACTCCTGGCGCGAGGAGTACGGCTGCGCGGGCTGGGGCTTCGACGAGTTGCTGCCGTACTTCCGTACGGTGGAACGCACGCTCGGCGTCGAGACCCACCGTCACCGCAACCGGCTGACCCGCGCCTGGGTGGCCGCCGCCGAGTCGTACGGACTGAGCCCCAACGACGGGTTCGCCGCGGACACGCCCGACGGCTCCGGCGAACTGGACGGCGTGGGTTTCTACCGGCTCACCCAGCGGTGCGGCCGGCGCCGGTCGGCGGCCGACGCCTATCTGCGCCCGGCGGCCGGGCGGGACAACCTCACGGTGACGACGGGAGCGCTGGCGACCCGGATCGTCGTGGAAGGGGGACGCGCCACCGCCGTGCGCTATCTCCGGGACGGCGTCGAGCACGAGGCCCGTACGGACGGGGAGGTGATCCTGTGCGCCGGAGCGATCCGCTCGCCGCAGCTGCTCATGCTGTCGGGCGTGGGCGATGCCGGGCATCTCGCCGAGCACGGCATCGACGCCGTCGTCGACTCGCCGTCGGTGGGTGTGGGGCTCCAGGACCATCCGCGCGTCGACATGGTGTGGCGCGTTCCCGGGCCCGCGGGCGGCGGGCGGGGCAGCGAGCTGCTGTGGCGGGTGCTGGGGCGCGGGCCGCTGACCTCCAACGGCGGTGAGAGCGGCGGCTTTCTGCGCACTCGTGACGGACTGGCCGCGCCGGATCTCCAGTACCACGTCGTCCCGCCCGCGATTCCCTCTCCCGCCGCCGGTGACGACGCGGAACGCGTCATCGTCCTGGTGACCTGTTCCGAGGTGCACTCCCGTGGCCGGATCCTGCTCGCCTCGTCCGACCCCGCGGACGCCCCCGCGATCGACCCGGCGTATCTCGCCGACGAGACCGACGTCGACATCCTCGCGGCGGGGGTGCGCATGGCCCGTGAGATCGCCGCCCGCGAGCCGTTCGCCGGACTGACGGCGGGTGAGACGGCGCCGGGGACGCGGACCGGGAGCGCCGACCGGGAGATACGGGAGTGGATCCGTCAGAACGTCGTCACCATGCACCATCCGACGAGCAGTTGCGCGATGGGCGGAGCGGAGACGGCGGTGTGCGACCCCGAGCTGCGGGTACGAGGGGTCTCCGGACTCCGGGTGGCCGATGCCTCGGTGATGCCCGCCGTGCCGAGGGGGAACACCAACGCTCCGACGCTCGCGATCGCCGAACGGGCCGCGGCTCTCATCCGCCGTACCGCCCAGTCCCCCGGCTGAGGGCTGTCCCGTAATCCCTGGCGGGCCGGGACCGGCCGTCATGGCCGTGACGCGGCGGTCGCGCCCCGGAGACCCGGCCGTCACCGACTCCAACCGATCGACACTCAGGAGAGACGATGTCCGCACCTCACACCCCGGCGATCCTCTTCGTGCTCACCAGCCACGGCGAACTGGGCTCATCCGGCCGGGAGACCGGGTTCTGGCTCTCCGAGGCGGCGCATCCCTGGCGGGTGTTCACGGACGCCGGCTGCCGCGTCGAGCTGGTGTCCGTCCGGGGCGGCCGTCCCCCGATCGACGGCGCCGACATCTCCGATCCGGTCCAGCGCGCCTTCCTGGAGGAGATCGATCTCGACGTCGTCGCGCGGCTCGACGACGTGGACCCGGCCGACTACGACGCGGTTCTGTACGTCGGGGGCCATGGCGCGATGTGGGACTTCCCCGGCAACGCCGCGCTGGCCCGTGTCGGGTCCGCCGTGTACGCGGCGGGCGGCGCGGTGGCGGCCGTGTGCCACGGTCCGGCGGGACTGCTGGACCTCACGCTGCCCGACGGTCGGTTTCTGATCGACGGCAGGAACGTCACCTCGTTCACCAACGCCGAGGAGCGGGAGAGCGGTGTGGACGACGTCGTGCCCTTCTTCCTCCAGGACGCGCTGGCGGAGCGCGGTGCGCGCCACAGTGACGGGGGGATCTACCAGGCACATGTGGTCGTCGACGAACGGCTGGTGACGGGTCAGAACCCCGCGTCGGCGGCGGGCGTGGCGGAGGCGGTGCTGAAGCTGCTGACCCGATGACCACGAAGCCACAGATCGCCGCCTGAGCGCCTTTCGCGCCCCTTTCCATACGGCCCGACGTTCAGGTTTCGAAAAGGCTGCGAGAGGGCCCTTCAGGAGCCGCCTCGGAGCCTTTGAAAGGAAGGCCGTTCAGGGCATTCGATCACCTCTCGGCCGGGGTAGTGTGAGGGGCGGACGCGGCCGGCCGGGTAGGCCGGCTCTCCCGGCGGGCGGGCATGCCCCGCGCCGCCCGGCCGCCCCTCAGCCGTCCATCCGAGCCAGCCATGAGGTCCGTCATGCCCGAACCGCGCCGTCTGTCGCAGCTTCCGTATGTGCATCATCTGGTCCCCTTCGCCGGCGGGCTGGAGCGGGAGGGCGATCTCGACTGCGTTCGTCTGGACGAGGAGACGTTCGACGACCTCGACGCGGACGGCGTCCGTTTCACCGAGTCGGCGCTCACCTCGGTCGTCTTCGCCGGGGGACGGATGCGGCGCGCCCGTTTCAACGAGGTGTGGCTGCACACGGTCCGCTGGGTGGCCACCGAGTTGGTGGAGACGGGATGGATGGACGCGGAGATCGTGGCGGGCTCGCTGGCGGGGCTGGAGATGTTCAGCGCGGAGCTGCGCCGGGTGACGTTCCACAACTGCAAGCTCGACTCGGTCAATCTGCGGGCGGCCACGCTCTTCGACGTCTCGTTCGTGGACTGTCTGCTGCGTGACGTCGACTTCACCGGGGCGCGGCTGGAGAGGGTCACCTTCCCCGGCTCCACCCTGGAGAGCGTCCGTTTCGCCACGTCGCGGATGAGCAAGGTGGATCTGCGCACCGTCGCGCAGCTGGGAATCGCCGACGGTGGAGAGTCGCTGAAGGGGGCCACGATCAGCAGTCCGCAGCTGATGGACCTGGCGCCGCTGTTCGCACAGGCGCTCGGCGTCACCGTCAAGGACCGCTGAGCCCGGGTGGGTCTACCGGGTAACGGCGCCGCGCCGGGCCGGAAGGGGCGGCCGCCCTCGCCTCCGGAGAGTGCGATCGCCCGTCCGGCAAGCGGGGCCGTCACGGCACGGGACGGCCCTTACAGCCGCGCGCCCGCGAACGGGACAGCGTTCACCGCCCCGCGCCCGCGATACGCAGCGCCGCGTCCGCCATCGCCGTGGCCAGGCCGTCCGGCCCACGGGCCGGGTCGTCGCGGTGGACCAGGATCAGGCCCTCGACCAGACCGAAGACGAGATCCGTCCGGAGCGCGCGCTCGGTGGCGTCGAGTCCGCCGCCGGCCTCCGTCGCCGCCAGTAACTCGCCGTACGCGGCCTTGAGTTCGGCCCGTGTGGCGTGGAAGTCCGCGAAACGCTCGCCGCGCACCTCCGGGAGGAGATAGAGCGCGCCCGGGTTGTACGGGCCCCGGCACAGGAGTTCGCCGTCCGAGCGGCACAGTTCCCACAGACGGTCCTCGGCCGGGCGGCCGGAGTCCGCGAGGAGACGGCGCGCCAGGGCGAGGGACGGGGCCACGGTCGACTCCAGGAGTTCCGCCAGCAGATCCTCCTTTCCCGTGAAGTAGTGGTAGATCGTCGCCTGCCGCATCCCGGCGCTCTCCGCGACCGCCCTCGTCGTGGTCGCCGCGTAGCCGCGTGTGGTGAACAATTCCACTGCTGCCCGGAGGAGTTCGTCCCGTACGGACAGTCCGCTCTCCGGCCGCTGCGACGCACGCGGCCGTCCGACTCGTCGTCCCGTGGTGGCGCTCATGCGGCCGATCGTCGCACACGCCCGTCGGACGCCCGGCCCCGCGATCGCGACGGGGGCCGGGCACGGGACTCGGGTTCACCGGATCGCGGGACCGCCGCGCCATGGGACCGCCGTACGCGGACCCCCGGTCCGGGTCACCGGGGGCAGGGCGATGTCCGCGCCCGCCCCGGCCGGTGGCCTCCCGGTGCGGGAGAGCACCGGTACGGCACGCTCGGGGATCTCGCCGGAGGCGTGCGCCCGCTCAGCGGACCGCGATGGTGACCGGCCCCTTGTTCGGGCTGATGCCGCGGATGACGGACCACGGCACGCGGAAGACACGGCCGGGCGCGGCGGGCCAGGCCAGGGTCTTCTCGGAGACCACACGGCCCGCCTGGGAGACGGTGACGCGCGGTACGCGGATGAACTCGTCCGTCCACAGCAGCAGACGCCCGCGGGGCGGAGCCGGGTCACCCGGCCGCAGCACTCCCGGCGAGACCCAGCGCAGCGGGGCTTCGGCGAGCAGCCGCACACCCGGCGTCGGCTCCTTCGGACGACCGCCGCCGTCGAGCCAGGACTTCACCTGGTCGGCGACGTGCCTCCCGTCGAGCGCGGCGATGTCCGCGGTGTCGACGGGGTGGAGCAGGTTCCCCGCGGCGAAGACGCCCGGCCGGCTGGTGCGCAGCGCGGTGTCGACGAGCGGTCCGAGCGTGTCGGGGGCGAGTTCGAGGCCGCCGTCGCGCACCAGTTCGTGGTCGGGGATCCAGTCCCCGGTGAAGACGACGGTGTCACAGGCGACGGTGCGGCGCGCTCCGGTGTCGAGGTCCTCGATCTCGACGGCCTCGACGCGCGGCCTGCCGATGACACGGACCACACGGGTCCGGTTGGCGACGGGGACGCGCAGCAGGGCCTTGCCGCCGAGGTTGAAGGCCGCGTACGACTCGGTCCGTTCGTACTGGCTGACCATCAGGGCGACGGAGCAGCCCGCTTCGCGGAGGGTGAGGGCGGCGGACCAGCTGACGAGTTCGCCGCCGACGACGACGGCGCGCTGTCCGACCTTCTGGTGGTGGAGGTGGACGGCGTTCTGGAGCTGGCCGGTGGTGTAGACGCCCGCGGGGCGGTCGCCGGGGACGCGGCGGGCGGTGCGGGGGCGTTCCCGTGCTCCGGTGGCCAGGACGATGGCCTTGGGCTCGACTCTGAACCGGCCCTGGGGGCTGGTGACGTCGACGGCGTGGTCGGAGGCCCAGTGGGTGACCATGGCACCGGTCCTGATGACGGCTCCGGCGCGGGAGGCGTCGGCCGTGAGCCGCTTCGCGTAGGCGGGGCCGGTCATCAGCCGGTGCAGATCGCGGAGCCCGTAGCCGGTGTGATCGCTGTGGCGGGGGATGCCGCCGGCTTCCTTCTCGCGCTCCAGCACGAGGACTTCTCCGCCGATGCGCGGTGCGAGGGCGGCGGCCGTGGTGAGCCCGGCGGGGCCGCCGCCGATGACGAGGACGTCCGGGGTGAGGGTGGTGGGGGGTGTCGCGGGCGTGTTCATCAGCGGGTCACCTCGTGGCACGTCCGCGCGTGGTCGGCGGGTGCGCTGTGTTCGTTCATGAGCTGCTGGACGGCGGAGCCGCAGAAGAAGCCCTGGCAGCGTCCGTTCATGGCCCGGGTGCGGCGGCGCAGCCCTTCCGGTGTGCGGGCGGGGAGCGGGGCGTGGCAGGCGTCGCGGATCTCGCCGGCCGTGACGCGCTCGCAGAAGCACACGATCTCGCCGTAGGCCGGGTCCTCCGCGATCTTGGCGTCGTCCTGGTAGGGGCGTACGCCGGCTTCGCCGATGTTGGGCATGCGCGGCGGCTCGGGCAGGTCGTCCCGCTTCTCGAGAGCGAGTCCGGAGTCGGCGAGGAGGTCCCTCACGTACTCGGCGATGGCCATGCCCGCGGTGAGTCCGGTGGAGCGGATGCCGCCGACCAGGACGTACCGCTGGGCGGTGTCGGCCTCGATGAGGTAGTCGGGGTGGTCGATGGCGGCCCGCAGACCGGCGTAGACCGCGGTGACCTCCTCTTCGAGGAGTCTCGGCATGAGCCGGGCGCCCTTGGTGAGGAGGAAGGCGAAGCCGTCCTCGGACGTTCCGGTGGCGGTGCGGTCGGTGAGGTCCTCCGAGGTGGGGCCGAGCATCACATTGCCGTACACGGTCGGCGAGACGAGGACGCCCTTGCCGCGGGAGGTGGGGACGGGCAGCACGATCTTGTCGACGAGTCCGCGGGTCAGCTTGTCGAAGACGAAGAGTTCGCCGCGCCGGGGGGTGACGGTGAAGCGTTCGTGTCCGAAGAGGGCGTCGACGCGGTCCGCGCCGAGACCGGCGGCGTTGACGATCCAGCGGCCCCGGACCGGGCCGGCCTCGGTGTGGAGGGTGGTGACCTCGGCGTCGGCGGTGACGGCCGTGACGGGGTGGTCGAGCAGGACGGTGACGCCGCGCTCCTTGGCGTCGGTCGCCAGGGCGAGGTTGGTCGTCCAGGTGCAGATGATCGACTCGCCGGGCACGGTCAGACCGCCCAGGACGCCTTCGCCCAGGGCGGGGACGGCCGCGTAGACCTCGTCCGGCCCGATCAGCCGGGACTCCCGGTATCCGTTACGTTCGGCCTTCTCCTTGAGGCCGGGCAGGGCCTGGAGCTCCTCCTCGTTCCAGGCGACGAGGATGGCTCCGGTGTGCTCGACGGGGATGCCGGTCTCGGTCGCGTACCGGGACAGCAGCTCGTAGCCGCGGGCCACCATGCGGGATTCGAGGGTGCCCGGCGTGGCGTCGAAGCCGGTGTGCAGGATGGCGGTGTTGGCCTTGCTCGTGCCGTCGCCGATGTCGCCGCGTGCTTCCACCAGTGCCACGGACACCGCGTTCCCCGCCAGCTCGCGGGCGATCGCCGCGCCGACGATCCCGCCTCCGATCACGACGACGTCGTGGATGGGAGCGGGATCGAGGCCGGGGGTGTTGCTCATGTCAGATCTCCCTTGCGGACGGTGGCCTCGGCGACCGCCGTCCATGTACTGCGGAACTGCGCCGCCCGGTCCGCCGACCACCGCGGCTCGTACACGGCCGAGGGCTGCCACGCGCCGACGGCGTCGCGGAGGGTCATCGCGGGGTTCATCGCCAGGCGGGCCAGTGCGGCGGCTCCGAGCGGTGTGGCGTGGGCGGAGGGATAGATGTCCACGGGCATCTGGGCCAGGTCGGCCTGTGCCTGCATCAGGGTTCGGCTGCGGGTGAGGCCGCCGTCGGCGCGGAGCCGGGTCAGCGGGGTGCCGAGGTCGGCCTCGACCAGCTCGCCCAGGGCGGCGACCTGGGCCGCGATGCCCTGGAGGACGGCGAGGACCAGATGCTCGGGGCGGGTGGACAGGGTCATGCCGGTGAAGGTGGCGGTGGCGTCGGGCCGCCACCAGGGGGCCGCGAGGCCCGCCAGGGCGGGGACGCAGAGGGTGCCGTCCGACTCCTTCGCCGCCACCGCGTCCAGATCGCCGGCGGACTTGATGAAGCCCAGGTCGCGGATCCAGCGGATCGCCGACGCGGCCGTGTACACCTGGCCGTCGACGCAGTAGGGCGTGGCTTCGGCGGTCCGCCAGGCGACGGAGGAGGTGAGTCCGGAGGTGGAGCGGACCGCCGTGGTGCCGGTGTTGGCCAGCAGGAAGGCTCCCGTGCCGAAGGTGCACTTGGCCTCTCCGACGTCGACGCACCCCTCGGCGAGGAGGGCGGCCTGCTGGTCGACGATCAGTCCGGCCACCGGGATCTCGCCGCCGAAGGCGCGCGTCGTCCCGATGATCTCGTCGGAGGCGACGATCCGGGGCAGCCGCTCCGCCCCGAGACCGAACAGGTCGATCAGCTCGGGGGCCCACTCGACGGCGTCGATGTCGGTGAGCAGGGAGCGGCTGGCGGTGGCGGCGTCGGTGACGAACTCACCGGTCAGCTGGTGCACCAGCCAGGTGTCGGAGGTGGTGACCACGCCTTCGGTGGTGACGTTCCGGCGCAGCCAGGCCATCTTGGGCGCGGAGAAGTAGGAGTCGAGTACGAGTCCGGTGCGGGCGGCGACCCACTCGGCGTGCTCGCTCAGTTCCGCGCAGACGGATTCGGCGCGCCTGTCCTGCCAGACGATCGCCTCGGACAGGGGTTCACCGGTCTTTGGGTCCCAGGCGAGGACGGTCTCGCCCTGGTTGGCCAGGGCGACGACGTCGATGGTGCGTCCGGCCTCGGCCACGGCGCGGCGGCCGGTGTCGAGGACGGACGCCAGCATGGCCCGCGGGTCCTGTTCCACCACTCCGCCGTCGCCGTAGCGGGGCCGCAGCTCGGCCTCGGCGATGGCGAGGACCTCGCCGGAGCCGTCGACCACGACCGCCTTGGTGCCGGAGGTTCCCTGGTCGACGGCGAGAACGACGGTCATCGTCCGGTCACCTCGTCCGGTGCGGAGAGCGCCGCCGTCTCGGCGGTCACGGGGGCGGGGACCGTCTTGTCGGCGTCCAGTGCCCGGTCGACGTCCGCCATGTCCGGCATGGTCAGTCCGGAGACTCCGCGGCGTACGAGGAGGTAGGCGAAGTAGACGCCGCCGATGGCGAAGAGCACCAGGACGTACATCCACGGGTCGCGGAAGGACGCGTCACGGAAGATCAGCAGTTCGTACGCGAGCCAGACCGAGGCGACGACGATCACGGGAATCTCCCAGCGGCCCAGCGAGAAGCCCTGGGTCGGCGGCAGCGACTTGCGCTTGACGACGTACATGAGGACCGTGCCCGCGTAGATGATGGCGGGCAGCAGGGTCGCGGCGGAGAAGAGCGAGAACAGCGCGTCGGTCGACATCGCGAAGCTCGCCAGGATGATCTGGGCGACGAAGAAGATGAACAGGGTGGCGTTGAGGGGTGTGCCGCGCGTGGGGTGGATCTTGCGCAGCGACTGCCAGCCGGGGAAGCGCTCGTCGCGGGACATCGCCCACACCAGTCGGGTGCCGCTCATGGTGATGACGAGACCGCAGGAGAAGATCGCGACGACCACCAGGACCAGCAGCGCCTTGCCGACTCCGGAGCCGAGGACCTCGGTGATGACGGTGGCGACGGGGGTGGCGGACTGGGCCATGGCGACGGGGTCCTCGATCAGCGCGGTGATCGCGATCAGGAAGAGGAAGCCGAGGACGCCGAGCGAGAGCACGGCCTGGACCATGGCCTTGGGAATGACCCGGGCGGGGTCGCGGGTCTCCTCGGCGAGGTTGGCCGCGGATTCGAAGCCGACGATCGTGAAAGCGCCGAGCAGGAATGCGAGTGCGAACGGTCCGGCTTCACCGGCGGTGCCCAGGCTGTAGTAGCCGCTTTCCGGGATGGGAGCGGTCTGGAACAGCGTGGAGAAGTCGAGCTTCCCGGTGAAGGCGCCGACCGCGAAGAGCAGCACGGTCAAGGCGATCATGCCGACGAGCTGAATGGTCACGGCGGTCTTGTTGACCTGGTGGGTGAAGTGCGTGGACCAGGCGACGAGCACGGCTTGCAGCAGAATCACGACGGCGGTGATCGCCCATGCGTTCTGCTGGGTTCCCTGGTACTGGAAGAGTTCCGGGAGAATCGTCGAGGCGATGGTGTAGTCGACCGCGACCACGACGACGCCGAGGAAGGAGAAGGAGATCCAGCCCATGATCCAGCCCCACACCGGGTTCACCAGGCGGGACACCCACTGGTAGGCGTAGCCGCTGATGGGGATGCGGGCGGCGAGGGCGCCGAAGACGAGCGCGACGGAGAGCTGGCCTATGACGGCTATGGGCCAGGCGAATATTCCTCGCGGCCCGGAGCTGTTCAGCACGGATCCGTAGGTGGTGAAGATTCCGGTGGCGATCGACACGAATCCGAATGCCATGGCGAAGGACGCGTACCGGGTGAGTTCGCGCTTCATTTCCTGCTGACCGCCGGTACCCGGTTCCTGCGGTCTTGCGCCGCCGGTGATCGCTGATTCATGGGTGGCCATGGGAGTGTTTCCTTTCAAAACCCTGCTCAATATAGAGAACAGGAACTCAAGAGGTTGACCGTGCGAATGCCGTGGTGACTTCTCAGGCCACCATCACCTCGCATCCCGTCTCCCTCACGGCCGCGATCAGCTCGTTCGGCGCGGACGTGTCGGTGATCACACCCGTGCAGTCGCCGGTCGCGCATACACGGTGTCCGGCGACCTGTCCCCACTTGCTGCCGTCGGCGACGGCGTACGCGCGGGCACTGTTGGCGAGGATCTGCTTCTTGGTGGAGATCTCCTCGTAGTGGAAGTCGGTCACGCCGGCGGAGGCGTCGATGCCGCCGGAGCCGATGAAGGCCAGATCCGCGTAGAGCTCGGCGAAGAACCGGACCGTCTCGGGGCCGGAGCAGACGAGGTCGCCGCCGCGCAGCCGGCCGCCGGGCAGCAGCACGGTCGCGTGCGGCAGCGCCGAGACGATGCCGGCCACGAGCAGGGACGGGGTCGCCACGGTGCCGCGGAAGTCCAGCGGGAGCGCGCGGGCGATCTCCACGGCCGTCGTTCCGACATCGATGACGAGGGTCGTCCCCGGCCGCACCAGGCTCGCCGCGGCGGCGCCGATGGCGGCCTTCGCGCGTGTCCCCGACTGGGCGCGGTCCGTGTAGGACGCCTCCTCGCCGCCGACGCTGAGGGCCACGGCGAGGGACGCGGCCCCGCCGCGCACCCGGCGGAGCGCGCCCCGCTTCTCCATCTGGCCGAGGTCACGGCGGACCGTCTCGGCCGACACTTGAAGCTGGTCCGCGAGATCCTCGGTGCTGATAGTGCCCACGCGGTCCACGACGGCGGAGATCCGCCGATGACGCTCTGCGGGAAGCATGACAACTCCTGACTGCAATCGCCCACAGATGACCGGGCGTGACTGGAATTGTGGATTGCTGACCGAAAGTTCGTCAAGGGCTGACCGGAAATTCATCTCCGGGAGAGATCCGCGAGAGATACGGGGACGGCGGGAGCCGCTGTGGCAGGGAGCGGGTGGCGGGCCCGTCCGGGGGCGGGTGGGAGCCTCGGCGACCCAGGGCGTCCATGCGGCCGGCCCTCGGCCCCTCCCGGACCGGCGGACGAGCGGGACATCCGAGGACGCGTACGGAAGGCAGCCGTGCGACGACGCGGGGCCGCCCGGAGGCCGGTCACCCGCGTGTGGCTCCGGTTGCGGCCATGGCTAATCTCTGTGAGGCGCGTGAGAACGTCACGGCGTAAGACGTTGGACGGATGCCTGCCGAACGGGCGGCCGAACCGCGTACGGCGACCGTGTCCAGCCCGGCCGACGCCGCGAGCGCGATCGGCGTGAGCACGCGGAAGCCCTGAGACGGTTCGGACGAACCGTCTCAGGGCAGCGCCTCGCATGTCCTGCCGGGCCCGCCGCCGTGTCCGGGGCGGATGTGCCGTGACGGCCGGTCAGCCGGTCCGGTAGCCGTTGTAGATGTAGCCGTAGACGGCGCCGTAGTCCGTGCGCCACCACTGGTTGCCGTGCTTGTTCACACATGAACCGTTGATCAACTGCGGGCTGGAGAACCACGCGTAGACCTGGGAACTGCCCAGTGGGGCGGCGTGCATGGGGGTGTTCGGCTGGAAGTACATGTACTGGTTCGCGATGGTGCTGCACGACCAGTCGGCTGCGGCGACGGCGGCGGGCGAGGTCTCCGCGGCGGCTCCAGGGACCGCCTGAGCCGGTGACGCCAGGCCGCCCAGCGCCAGCGCCGAGCCCAGGGCGAGCCCTGCGAGGATCTTGCGGGTGCGCATGATTACCCCTTCCGATAGCCGGAGGCCGGCGTCTCGTACGCCGGCCCGCCATCAGGATCCGCAAGCTCACGGGGTATGTCGTTGCCGATCCGCGCAGCGGCCTTGACAGTTGACGCACAACCCCGGCCCCGCCGGGCCCCGCCCGCCCCGGGCTACCGGGCTCTGTGCCGGATCCCGCACCGCCTCCGACCTCCGTAAGCGCGCAGCCGTGCGGGTCCGCAGGCACGGTGACGCCTGCGGACCCGCAGAGAACCGCGGTCGGCTACGAGGGCGGAGCGAGCACGCCGTCGACGATGTACAGCTTGGCGTTGGAGGTGTGGATGTTGCCGCAGCTGATGGGCACCGTGCCGTTGACCTTGTAGGAGGTACCGGATCCGGAGGTGGTCAGCTTGCTGCCCTCCAGGGTGGTGAAGCTGCCGTGGGGGAGATCGGCCGGCTTGATGTCCTTCTCGACCACGTGGTAGGTCAGCAGCTTCTTGAGCTGGGCCTTGTCGTTGAGCAGGGCATCCACCTTCGCCTTGCCCATCGTGTTGAACGCGGCGTTCGTCGGCGCGAAGACCGTGCTGTTCTTGAGCTTGTCCAGCGTGCTGGTCAGATCGGCCTTCTTCACCGCGTCCGCCAGCATCGACAGATGCGGGTTGGTGTCGATCGCCGTCGCCACCCGCTCCTTCGCCATCTCCATGGCGCTGCCGGTCCCGCTCTTCGGGAGCGAGGAGCATCCCGGCCCGAAGGGCTCGGACGCACTGGGTGTCGTCGGGCTCGGTGTCGCGGTGTCGGCGAGCGCCTGCGGCGACAGCAGGCCCAGGGACAGCGGAAGGGAGAGAGCCGCCGTGGCGGCCATGGCAGTGCGACGGACACGGATGGATTTCATGCCGGTTCCTCATTCCTGACGGGAAAGACCCTTGAGGGCCGAAACGACCGGATCCGGACGAGAGACGGGCTGTCGGCCCGAGGCCGCTCCACGCGGCTGCGGCTGCCGGCCGGGCATTCGTACCGAACCGAACCGGCGCCTCGTGCTGACTCTGAAGTCGAGCCACCCACCATTGAAACCCCGGACACGTCCTTCGGCATCCCGGGCCCCTGCGCCGCAGGTGGGCCGGGGTCCGGAGCCTCAGCCCGCGCCCCCGCGTTCGACCGGCAGATGGCGGGGGCCGCGGAGGACGGGGCTGCGACGGTAGGGAGGCGGGTCGGCGGCCAGCCGGAACGAACCGAGGTGGGGCAGGATCTCGGTCAGCGCGATCTGTGCCTCGATACGGGCGAGAGGCGCGCCGTAACAGCTGTGGACACCGCTGCCGAAGCCGAGGTGCCGGTTGTCCGGGCGGGTCGGATCGAATCGGTCGGGGTGCTCGAACCGCAGTGGATCACGGCTCCCGGAGGCCAGGACGAGAATCAGCGGCGCGCCCTTGGGAATGGTGGTGCCCCCGACCTCGATGTCGGTGAGCGGGGTGCGCTGCGGCAGCAGCTGGACCGGGGGTTCGTAGCGGAGGAGTTCCTCCACCGCCGCCGGCATCAGCTCGGGTTCGTCGCGCAGCCGCGCGAGTTCTTCGGGGTGGCGCAGGAAGGTGAGCATGCCGTTGGTGATGAGGTTGACCGTGGTCTCGTGCCCGGCGATGAGCAGCAGGACCGCGGTGGTCTTCAACTCCATCTCGGTGAGGGGCCCTTCGGGTCCGATGTCGTTGACCAGTGCGGAGAGCATGTCGTCGCCGGGGTTGTCGCGTCGGTCACGGGCCAACTCCCCGAGGTACTCGGCCATCTGCACACGGGCCTCCGACGCGGCCTCGCGGCGCTCGACCGGATCCTCACCGGGTCTGAAGTCGAGGCTGGCGATGATGACCGTGGTCCAGGCGTGGACACGGGGAATGTCGTCGTGGGGCACACCCAGCAGCCGGCTGATGACGGTGACCGGGAGTGGGTAGGCGAAGTCGTCGACGAGGTCGACGCTGCCCTTGTCCCGGAGCCCCGCGATGAGTTCACGGGCGATGGCGGTGATGTCGGCGTGCAAGGCGTCGATGCGTCCGGGGGTGTGGGGCGGGCCGAAGGGGCGCATCGCGATGCCGCGGAGCCGGTCGTGTTCGGGATCGTCGAGGGCGATGAAGGACGGCGGCAGGAGCTCGTCGCGGAACACGTACTGCTCCGGGTCGGTGCGGTTGCGGGTGTCCGAGCTGATCCGGGGGTCGTGGAGCAGGGCGGTGATCTCGTGGTAGGTGCCCACCAGATAGGTGCCGTCGTGCTGCCGTGCGACCTTGTTCTCGCGCAGTTCGGCGTAGAGGGGGTAGGGGTCGGCGCGGTTCGCGTAGTCCGTGATCCGGTCGTAGAGGGTGTCCGAGGTCACTGGTGGACCCTTTCTGTCGCGGGCACCAGTCGGGTGCTCCTCGTCGGTGAGGGTGTCGGGCCGCTCAGCCGTCCCGGCGGACGACGGCGAGGCGACGGTCGGGCAGATGGCCGGTGAGCGCGACGGTGGGACCGTGCGAGAGGACGGCGGGGTCCGGAACGTCGGAGGGGACGGGGGCCGGGGCCGTCGGGCCGTCGGCCGCGCCGGGCGGGGGCGGGAAGGGCGCGGCCGTCTCGATCAGATGCTGGTAGTACTCCAGCCATTTGGCCCGGTTCACGCTGACCGCCGCCGTGACGCGCCCGCGGTAGCCGTACACCACCACCAGCTTGCGCTCGCGCGGCGAGCCCTGCGCGAGCATCACCTGGTCGGAGAAGGTCGGCACGCCCACGGACTTGATGTTGAGTCCGAACTGGCTCGACCAGAACACGGGCACCGCCAGATGCGGTCGCCTGTCCGGCCCCGGGCTGACCATGTTGTGGGCGGCCACCTCGGCCTGCGCGACCGCGTTCCCCCAGTGTTCGAGGGAGAGCATCTGGTACTCGAACAGCGGATGCGGGAAGCGGGCGACGTCACCCGCGACGAAGATGTCGTCGGTGACGATGCCGTACATGTCGAAAGCACGGCATCCCGCGTCACAGGCCACGCCTCGGGGCCCTGCCGCGAGCCCCGACCCGGCAAGCCATTCGGTGTTGCGGACCGCGCCGAGGGCGACGACGGCGACGTCGGCTTCGATCCGGCTGCCGTCGGACAGGTCCGCGCCCGTGAGGCGGCCGTCGGAGCCCACGAGCCCGGTGACGGTCACCCCGCAGCGCAGATCGACCCCATGCGACAGCTGGGCGACGGTGGCGAGCTGGCCGAGGGTCCCCCCGAGCGCGCCGACCAGCGGCGCCGGCCCGCGCTCGGCGACCGTGACCTCCAGTCCGCGTTCCCGGCAGGCGGAGGCGATCTCCGAACCGGTGAATCCGGCGCCGATCACCAGGATCCGGCGGGGTTCGGCGTCCATACGAGCGGCCAGCAGACGGGCGTCGCCGACGGTGCGCAGCGTGAGCACCCCGTCCAGAGCGGCCTCGTCGGGGTGCGGCCAGGGACGCGCCCGTGTTCCGGTGGCGATCAGCAGCCGGTCGTACGGGAGCTCCTCGCCGTCGGCGAGCAGCACGCGCTTCCTCGCGGGGTCGAGCCCGGCGGCGGGCGTCCCGAGTCTCCACCGCGCGTCCACCGCGCGGCGCCACGGCAGGCCGACGTCGTCCGCGGACACCCGGCCCAGCAGTACCTGCTTGGACAGCGGGGGCCGGTCGTACGGCGGGCGGGGCTCGTCCCCGACGATGGTCAGCTCACCGGAGAACCCCTTCTCCCGAAGGGCCTCGGCCGCCCGCAGCCCGGCCAGGGACGCCCCCACGACCACGATGCGCCCGCCGCGCGGCTCACCGGACATCGGTGCCCGCCGGCTCACCGGCGTAGATCGCCTGGACCGGGCAGGCCGCCACGGCCCGGCCCACCCGCTCCCGGTGTTCGTCGGGGACGGCCGGCGCGTACATCAGCGACTCCTCGCCATGGAGCTCGAAGACCTCCGGAGCCAGGAACACACACTGCGCATAGCCCTGGCAGCGATTGAGGTCGACAACGATCTGCATCGCGAACCACTTCCTTCCGTCGTCTCCGTCCTACCGTCCCGCGATCGCCGACGCGGCTCGGGATGGGCCAGAGGGAAACGGCGACACTCCGTCAGAGGAACGCGGAAGCACGCGGCGGGCCGGAAGCGCGCTTCCCGATCATGTGGGGTCTCTTCGATACTGGACACCCCGGCCATCGCCGACGACAGGAGCGGAGCCACCTTGACGGTTCGTCGGGAAAGCCGGCGCCCAGCCGGCGTGAGCCCCGCCGGCCCCGACCGGCGTGCCCGCACCCGCCTTCTCCGGGGTCGCCGTGCCCGGGACACCGGATCACGGGGACCGGGAAGGGGCCTCGACAGCCGATATCCGGGATGCCGCCTCACCGGTGACCGCGTTCCGCCGGTTGCCGGACCGATCCCGCGTGATCACGCCCCATCCCAGACAGTCCAGGGAGGACCCCGCATGACCGAACCCATGAAGCCGGGCGAGATCGACACGTCCGTGGCCCACAGCGCCCGGGTGTGGAACTACTGGCTCGGCGGCAAGGACTTCTACCCCGCCGACCAGGCGGCGGGCGACGCCTACTGCTCCGGATATCCGGACATCCGCCCCATGGCCCGGGAGTCCCGGGCCTTCCTGGTCCGCGCCGTGACCTACCTGGCGCGTGAGGCGGGGACACGGCAGTTCCTCGACCTGGGCGCCGGGCTCCCCACGGCCGACAACACCCATGAGGTCGTCCAGCGCGTCGCCCCGGAGTCCCGTGTGGTGTACGTGGACCACGACCCGCTCGTCCTGCGGCACGTCGAGGCCATGGGCGAGAGCAGTACCGCGGGCGCGGTGGACTACATCCTCGCCGACATGCGCGACACCGAAACCGTCCTCCACGGTGCCGTGAAGACCCTGGATCTGAGCCGGCCTGTCGCCCTGGTGATCAATGACGTACTCGGGCACATCGTCGACTGGGACGAGGCTCTGGGGCTGGTGCGCCGGCTCATGGACCGTCTGCCCTCCGGCAGCTACCTGTCGCTGAGCCACTCGACCGCCGCGGACGAGGAGCACCGGGCCATTCAGGACGAATACAACCGGAGTGGCGCCATTCCTTACATCTTCCGCGAGCCCGAACAGACGATCGCACTGTTCGAAGGGCTGCGGTTCGTAGAGCCGGGGTACGTGTCCTGGCCGAACTGGCACCCCGACGCCACTACCGGTCGGCTGACCGTGCGGGCCGGGTGGGGCGGCGTGGCACGGAAGCCGTGACCGACGGCGGACGCGGTGCTCCGTGACGTCAGGGCCGACGGCGGACGGGGTACTCCGTGACGTCAGGGCCGACGAGGTGGGGCACCCCGGCAGCCGCGGCCTGCGTGAGGCCGGACTTCTTCGGCCGGTGCCGCCACGGCGCCGGGCCGGGCTCGCGCCCTCCTCGGTGAGCTGTCCGGGCGCGGCGACCGTCCGGCCGTCTCGCCGACCTCCCGGATGAACTCCGCGTACGGTTCCGTCCCATGTGCCTGCCACGGGCAGGCGCCTCGCCGCTCGGGACGGGACCGCCTGCCCCTGTGGGCGGCCTGGTGCGGTGACCGGAGACGTTCACCGGCCCGCGACGCCCTGCTCCCCCTGGGCCCTGCGGCCCGGAAGGTACCCCCATGCTTGGGCCCTGCGGCCCGGGAGGTACCCCCACGCCGCGTTGCCGGACCGCGCGAGTACGGAGAGTACGAGCCGCGGACCTCTGCCTTGCGCCGCACCGCACCGCACCGGACGCCGCGCGCCGACGGCAAACCCCTCCGGCCGCAGCACCAGCGCGGGCCGGGGCGCCTGGTCAGGCTTTCTTGACCACGCTGGACTTGAGCTGCATGGGACCGAAGCCGTCGATCCTGCAGTCGATGTCGTGGCCGTCGACGCCTGCCACGAGACGGATGTTGCGCACCTTGGTGCCGGCCTTGATCCCGGACGGGCTGCCCTTGACCTTCAACGTCCTGACCACGGTGACGGTGTCGCCGTCGGCGAGCACGTTGCCGACCGCGTCCTTGATCACCCCGTCCTCGCCGCCGCCCTCGGACTCGGCGGAGGTCGGCGACCACTCGTGGGCGCATTCGGGACAGACCAGAAGCGCGCCCATCTCGTAGGTGTACACGCCGGCGCATTCGGGGCACGGCGGCAGTGTCTCGGTCACATCGGTCATCGTCTTCCCTTGCCTTGTACGTTCCTGTGCATCACTGACATCAGGTTTCATGTCGTCACCGCCTGCTCGCCCGGCCATGCCTCGCCGCACCACTGGCGCCGCTCATCGGCAGCCGTCCGGTGGGCGGCGAGCGTCGACCGCTCCGGAGCCCGGATGGCCGGCCGGGGAGTGAACGCCCTGGTCGGGGTGGGCGGTTGTCGTACCACTCCATGGTCATCCGCCGCTGCCTCCGTCCTTCACAGGGGGAGGGTGATCCAGATGCTCTTGCCCTCGCCGTCCGCGTCACCGCGTATGACGGCGGTGCCGCCCAGGCCCAAAGTGAGTTCCATGACGGTGCCCAGCCCGCCGCCGCCCGTTCCCGTCACCGCACCGAAGAGGGCCGGTTGGTAGGGGTGACGGTCGTGGACGCCGAACGCGAACGTGTCCGTACCGGCGGCGTAGATCACGGTGACGTTCGGAGACCTGCCGGCGGCGTGCTGGACGCTGTTGGTGACCAGCTCGGAGAGGATCAGCAGCGCCGGATCCACGGTGGGATGGCGTCGGCTGACGCCCCACTCGGCCAGGACCTGTTCGGTGGTCTCGCGGGCGATCCGGACCGCCGAGCCCATCGTGGGCACCGTCAGGACGTGCCGCAGGGGCAGGAATTCGAGCTCTGTGCTCACCGGGCGGCCTCGGCGTGGGCCAGGCGGAATCCGGTCACCGTCTGCGGGCGGATGCGGACGAGGGTGTCGTGCGGGCCGTGTGCCCAGCCGGGCAGCGTACGGCGGTAGTGCGCGGCCTCGTCCGGATCGGTGATCACCTCGGCCGGGCCCGTGGCGGTCACGGTCCAGCCGGTGCCGCCGGCCGCCTTGACGGTGTCCGACTGATAGGTGAGCCGGGCCCGCACCGCCAGGGCTGCGGCCTGGGCCGGAGTGCGGACGACCAGCTGCCCGTACTTGAAGACATGCACGGCCGGACGGAGCACCGGCTGCTCGCGCTGGACGTACACCAGGCGGCCGTGGGCGGCGCTTTCGAGGAGCCACAGTGCCTCGGTGCCGGAGACCTCGACCATGTGGCGTGGGGTGGGAGTGCTCATCGGGAAGCCTCTTCGGTGACGGGAGCGGCGGGCAGGAGCCCGGCCCGGTGCAGGTGGGCGCGGGCCCCGGCGATGGCCTGCGGCGTGGTGGCGTACTCCCGGCCCTCCAGTCGCAGCAGGTCCAGGGCTCCGACCGACTGCAGGGCTCGGCGTTGGCCGGGGCGTATCCCGGAGGTCATGACGGCGATGCCGCGCCGGTTCAGTTTCTCCACCGCGTCCTTGAGGACCAGGGCCCCGGTGGCATCCATCGTCGACACCCGCGACATCCGCAGGATCACCACCCGGACGTCGGCGACCTCGGAGAGTTCGAGGAGGAAGCGGTGGGCGCCGGCGAAGAAGAGCGGGCCGTCGATCCGGTAGGCCACGATGTGCTCGGCCAGCAGCGCGTGTTCTTCCTCGCTGTGCTCGCCGGGCAGGTCCGGGCGGAAGTCGACCTGGTCCATCCGGACCTGGTTGGCGACGGACCGCAGGGCGAGGGCTCCCGCCACGACCAGGCCGATGATCACCGCGTAGACGAGATCGAGGGCCAGCGTGGCCACCGCGGTCAGGACCAGGACGATCGCGTCGGAGCGGGTGGCGCGGGCCATCGCCCGCAGCGCGCCGACCTCGACCATGCGGATCGCGGTGGCCAGCAGCACCCCCGCCAGTGCCGCGAGGGGGACCTTGGAGACCAGCGGGGCGGCGGCGAACACGATGACCGCGAGGACGGCGGCGTGGGTGAGCGCGGCGAGACGGGAGCCCGCTCCGGAGCGGACGTTGACGGCGGTACGGGCGATCGCCGCGGTGGCGGGGACGCCACCGAACAGCGGGGCGGCCAGGTTCGCGACGCCCTGCCCGAACAGTTCCTTGTCAGGGTCGTGCTGCTGGCCCACCGTCATCCCGTCCGCGACGGTCGCCGACAGCAGCGACTCCAACGCGGCCAGCGCGGCGACCGCGACGGCGGGGGCGAGCAGCGAACCCACCGCGGACAGGTCGAGGAAAGCGAGGGAAGGGGCGGGAAGTCCGGAGGGCAGGTCGCCGATCGGGGCGGCCGCGTCCAGGTGGAAGAGCTGCGTGGTGAGGGTGGCGGCGGCGACCGCGACGATGGAGAACGGAACGGTGGGCCGCCACCGGGCGCCCAGCAGCATCATGGCCGCCACCGCCAGGGCGAGGCAGACGGCGGTCCAGTTGGGGCTCCGGGCGAACTCCTCGATCGCGTGCCAGGCCACCACCAGGACCTTGTCGCCCTCCGGCGCGACCACTCCCAGAGCGTTGGGGATCTGCTGGAGGCCGATGACGCACGCGATGCCGAGGGTGAAGCCCTCCACCACCGAGGCGGGGATGTAGCGCATGTACCGGCCGGCCCTCAGCAGCGCGAGCCCGATCAGCAGGGCACCGGCCATCAGCCCGACGGTCAGCACCCCGCCCGGCCCGTACTGGGCCACGATCGGCACCAGTACGACCGTCATCGCCCCGGTGGGACCGGAGACCTGGAGGTTGGAGCCGCCGAACAGCGCCGCGAGCGCGCCGGCCACCACGGCGGTGGCGAGCCCGGCCTCGGCTCCGAGCCCGGAGGAGACACCGAAGCCCAGCGCGAGCGGCAGCGCGACGATGGCGACGGTGAGTCCGGCGAGGAGGTCACGGCGAGGATCGCGGGCCATGACGGCGAAGTCGGCGCGGGCAGGCAGCAGAGCGGAGACCCGGTCCCAGGACCGGGCAGTCAGCGTACTCACCGGGCGGAGACCTCGGCTTCCCGCAGCTCGGCGAGGAGTTCGTTCTGCCCGGCCAGCATGTCGGTCAGGATCCGGCGCGCGGCCCGCATCAGCTCTGCGACGTCCCCGCTCGCGAGCTCGTAGACCACGGTCGAGCCCTCCCGGACAGCGGTCACGATGCCCGAGCGGCGCAACACCGCCAGCTGCTGCGACAGCGCCGACGGCTCCACCTCGATCGCGGCGAGGAGGTCTCGGACCGGCATCGGCCCCGCCTGCAGCAGTTCCAGCACGCGGATGCGGACGGGGTGCCCGAGCATCCGGAAGAACTCTGCCTTGGCCTGATACAGCGGAACCGGCACGGTCGTCGGACTCCCTTCACCACCCC
Organism: Streptomyces sp. NPDC004838; assembly: GCF_053600955.1. NCBI lineage: Bacteria > Bacillati > Actinomycetota > Actinomycetes > Kitasatosporales > Streptomycetaceae > Streptomyces > Streptomyces sp. NPDC004838. The sequence goes on from NZ_JBSGAW010000022.1 coordinate 75,316, forward strand.
GAGTCCTCGGAGGCGTCGTCTGATGCCGTGCCCCGGCCATCTCCGGACACGGCCAACACAGCATGTAGGGAATTGCAGAGTTTTGCAATTCATGTATTGGTGGGGCTTGGCGGCTCGTGGTGCGTCCGCCTCTTGACGCCCTCGCATGCGGGTGGCCTCGCACCACCGCGCCACCCGGGAGGGCTACTCCCCCGGGCAACCCGCGCAGGTTCGCTCCGGAGGGCCGCCGCACGGAGGACGGGCGGGGCGGACAGCGCCGAGCGCTCACCGTGGCCGGTCATCGACCCACGCACAGAGACACTCCCGCCTGATACTGGATTCCGAGTGTTCGCGCCCGAAACCACAGACCAGCACAGACCAGCACAGACCAGCACAGACCAGCCTCACAGAACCTGACGCACCAGAACAGAAGCCGGCATCGGGTCGGCATCGGTTCCGGCCGCAACCCGCCCCCGACCACCATGGACCGCCAAGATCCACAACCATCTACACATGCCCTGAGCTGCGAGAACACAGTTCAGGGCGCTGTCCACCAGTCTGCGGAGGAGAAACAGTTGAGGATGCTGATCAACGTTCCCGAGAGCGTCGTCGCCGACGCGCTCCGGGGGATGGCGGCCGCACACCCGGGACTCACCGTCGATGTGGACAATCGGGTGATCGTACGGCGGGACGCGCCCGTGGCCGGGAAGGTGGGGCTCGTGTCCGGCGGCGGGTCGGGTCATGAGCCGTTGCACGGAGGGTTCGTCGGGCCCGGGATGCTCTCCGCGGCCTGCCCCGGAGAGGTGTTCACCAGTCCGGTGCCCGATCAGCTGGTGCGGGCGGCGGCGGCCGTGGACAGCGGGGAGGGGGTGCTGTTCGTCGTCAAGAACTACACCGGGGACGTCCTCAATTTCGAGATGGCCGCCGAGTTGGCCGAGGACGAGGGCGTACGGGTGGCCAAGGTGCTGGTCGACGACGATGTGGCGGTGACCGACAGTCTCTTCACGGCGGGCCGGCGCGGTACGGGCGCCACCCTGTTCGTGGAGAAGATCGCGGGTGCGGCAGCCGAGGCGGGTGCGCCGCTGGAGCGGGTGGAGGCGATCGCGCGGCGGGTGAACGACCGGTCGCGCAGTTTCGGTGTGGCGCTCAGCGCGGTCACCACACCCGCCAAGGGGACACCGACCTTCGATCTCCCTCCCGGCGAGCTGGAGCTGGGGATCGGCATCCACGGGGAGCCCGGGCGGGAGCGGCGGCCGATGATGACCTCGCGGGAGATCGCGGACTTCGCCGTGGACGCGGTGCTGGAGGACCGCCCGCCGTCGGGGCCGGTCCTGGTGCTCGTCAACGGCATGGGGGCCACTCCGTTGCTGGAGCTGTACGGGTTCAATGCGGAGGTGCAGCGGGTACTGGCCGAGCGCAGGGTGGCCGTGGCCCGTACCCTCGTCGGGAACTATGTGACCTCTCTCGACATGGCGGGCTGCTCGGTGACGATCTGCCAGGCCGACGAGGAGACGCTGCGGCTCTGGGACGCTCCGGTGGAGACTCCGGCGCTCCGCTGGGGCCGCTGACCGGGCCGGGGTCCACCGAACACTGGGAGTTCATGTGCTCGACGCCGACTTCTTCCGCCGCTGGCTGACCGGCGCGGCCGTTCTGATCGACCGTGAGGCCGGCCGTCTCACCGAGCTGGACTCGGCGATCGGCGACGCCGACCACGGCAGCAATCTCCGGCGCGGGTTCGCGGCGGTGACGGCGGCGCTGGAGAAGAAGGATCCGGCGACGCCGGGCGCCGTGCTGGTCCTGGCCGGGCGCGAACTGATCTCGACGGTCGGCGGAGCGTCCGGTCCGCTGTACGGAACGCTGCTGCGGAGCACGGGCAAGGCGCTCGGCGACGGGATCGAGGTGACGCCCGCACAGCTCGCACAGGCCCTGGCGAGCGGTGTCGCGGCGGTGGCACAGCTCGGCGGCGCCAAGTCAGGCGACAAGACCATGCTGGACGCGCTCGAACCGGCCGTCGGGGCCCTCGGCGACACCACCGGTTCGTTCGCCGCGGCGCGCGAGGCCGCCGAGGCGGGCTCACTGGCGACGGTGCCGATGCAGGCGCGCAAGGGCCGGGCCAGCTATCTGGGCGAACGCAGTATCGGGCACGAGGATCCGGGAGCCGCCTCGTCCGCGCTCATCGTCGCCGCCCTCGCGCGGGCGGTGGGCGGATGAGCGACGGCGAGCGGGTGGGGATCGTACTGGTCTCGCACAGCAGGGAGGCGGCCGAGGCGGTCGCCACGCTGGCCAAGGGGCTCGCGGGCGGCGGCGAGACCGCGCCCGTCGCCCCCGCGGGCGGTGCCCCGGACGGCGGCCTCGGCACCAGCTCCGAACTCATCGCGGGGGCGGCGGCCTCGGTCGACGCGGGCGCCGGCGTCGCCGTGCTGGTCGATCTCGGAAGTGCCGTGCTGACCGTGAAGGCGCTGCTCGCCGAGGGCGGCGAACTCCCTGAACGTACGCGTCTGGTCGACGCGCCGTTCCTGGAAGGAGCCGTCGCCGCCGTGGTGACCGCTTCGGCGGGCGGCGACCTGGACGCGGTCGAGGCCGCGGCCTCGGAGGCGTACTCCTACCGGAAGGTGTGAGCGGCCGGTCAGCGCGGATGCGGGTGTTACGGGACGGCGGGCGCGGGAGCCGGGCAGGTCCGAGACCGGGACGCGCGGCGGCCGGTAGTCGGCATCTGGCAGCTACGGGACGGACCGGTCGGCGCGAGGCGGTCAGGGACGGGGCCGGGCGGGCAGAAGCAGGCAGGGGCAGGGCGAAGGGCGCGCCGGCCCCGTCGGCAGCCGGGTGCCGTACGGCCCCGGAACGTACACGCGCGGGGTGCGCTCCCCCACGACCTCCGATACGCCCTCCGAGCGCGGACGGGCGGCCGGTGGCGTCAGCCATTCGGCCCACCGCCGGTGGCGACGTCCCGGTCCCCCTCCTAGCGTCTGTCGGAATATGGCGCATTTCCTACCATCGGAGACCTGCCCATGGGTGGCATACGTGACGCGTCCCTCGCCCTCTTCGGCACCGCCTTCCTGGTCTTCGGCGCCCTCGGCGCGGGCGTCGCGGCCGCGACACCCGCGCCGGTCCCGGTACCCGTCGGCGACGAGGACGTGACTCGGGACACGGACACGGACACGGACACAGGCACGGACACGGACATCAGCGCGGCGACGAACGCGGGGGACATCACCTCGTTCGGCTTCACCGTCACCCCCGAGCGGGTCGCGTCCGGTGAGACCGTGACGCTCCATGCGACGGAGTGCGAGGCGCCGACGGTGACCGCGTCGTCGGGCGTCTTCGAGACCGTCACGCTCACCGACGGCCTGCCGGGCACGGCGACGATCTCCGAGAACGCCGAGCCGAACGCCGTGTACGAGGTCGCCTTCGACTGCGAGGGCGAGCGGGGCACGGCGAGGATCACGGTCGGCGCGTCCGATTCACCGATGGGCAAGGGTACGTACGCCGGAACCGGCACACAGACGCCGAGTGCCCTGTCGAAGCCGGACGGCGGTGTGAGGGCGGGGACCGGCGGCAGCATCTCCGAGGCGGGCCCGGCGCGGGCGGTCGTGGGATCCGTCCTGGTCGCGGGCGCGGTCGGCGGTGCGGGCGTGCTGCTGCTGCGCCGTGCCCGGAACGGCGCCTGAGCCGCGTACCGGTACGCCATGCAGTCGGCCTCCCGACGCCATACCTGGTTCACGCTCCTGTCCGTCCTGTTGCTCGGCGTCTTCCTGTTGAGCGCCGAAACAGGCGGAGGCAGCCCGCCCGGCCCGGACACGACCACCGCCGCGGCGCCGCGCCGGGACACGGCGGACGCGCAGCCGCCCGCGCCCGGTCCGCTTCCCCACTCCCCGCCGAGGCGGATCACCGTGCCGTCTCTGGGCGTGGACGCGGCGGTGACCGGAGTCGGGCTGGACGGGGACGGTGGGATCGAGGCCCCGCCGCAGTCCGAGAGCAATCTGACGGGCTGGTACCGGGACGCCGTGGCACCCGGTGAACGCGGCACCTCCGTCGTCGTCGGCCATGTCGACAACGAAGCGGGGCCCGCCGTCTTCCATCGGCTCGGCACGCTGAAGCGGGACAGCCGTGTCGAAATCCTCCGGGAGGACGGCAGCACGGCCGTGTTCGCCGTCCACGACGTCGAGACGCACGCCCTCGACGACTTTCCGGCCGACCGCGTCTACCGCGACGGGCCGGAAGCGGAACTGCGGCTGATCACCTGTGGGGGCCGGTACTCGGAGGAGACGGGCTACGAGGCCAATGTCGTCGTCTTCGCACGGCTGGTCGACGTCCGTTGAGCGGTTTCCCGGACCCGCCGCCGACGGGCGGGGCGACCGAGGCCGGGCTCGCGGCGGGGGCGACAGGAGGTGAGGAGAAGGTGGGGCAGACTGGGGGCATGTCCGCTCCACGTCGTCTCTGCCCGGTATGCCGCCGCGAAATCGCCGTGGTCGCCGGCCGGTTCGCCCGGCACGACCCGGTCAACTCCCGTACCGGTGCCGAGTTGGTGTCCTGTCCCGGCTCACGACGGCAGGCTCCGTACGACCCTGCGCTCCAGCCGTCGCTGGACGGGGCGGTGATTCCCGTCTTCCCCGGTCAGCTGCCTCTGTTCTGACACCCCTCTCCGGCTCCTCCCGCTCCTCGGGCGGCGATGTCAGTGGCGGCCCCTAGCCTGAAATCGTCAGTGCCCTCGTGTGAGGGTGCGTCGATTCCGGAGGAGACAGAGCCATGACATCCCCACAACCCACCGGCCGTCTGCTGGACACCCCCGACGGCCGCGATCTGGTGCTGAGCCGCACGCTCTCCGGATCCCTGACGGACGTCTGGGCGCACCTCACCGAGCCGGATCGGACGGCGCGTTGGTTCGGTTCCTGGAAGGGCGAGGCCGGGCCCGGTCGGAGCATCGAGGTGCAGATGGGGTTCGAGGAGGGGACGCCGTGGTCCGACGTGGGGATCGACGCGTGCGAACCGCCGCGCCGACTGGCTCTCTCACTGGACGACGAGGCGGGAACCTGGTCTCTGGACGTCCGGTTGACCGAGGAGGACGGGCGGACGACCGTCGAGTTGTCCCACCATCTCTCCGCGGGCATCAGGGGCACAGGACTTGGTGAGATCGGCCCCGGCTGGGAGTACTACCTGGACATGTTCACCGCGGTGTACGACGGCGCGTCGACGCTGCCGGAGTTCGAGACCTACTACCCGGCGCAGAAGGGGTTCTACGACAGCCTCGGCGGCTGATCCGCCGACGGCCCGCCCCGCCACGCCTGACGCCGGGGAGTACGCGGGGCACCGGGGTGAGGGGTCCGTGCCGGTCGGAGAGGTCGTCCGCCGGGCGCCCGCCGTACGGCCACGGGCGCGGGACGAGCGCTCGGGCACCGGCCTCGCCCGGCAGCGGGGGGCCGCGGCGGCCGGACCGGTTTCTTCGGCGGCGGCGGGGTTCTGGGTGGGTAGTCGGGCCGGTGGTCGGTGTCGTCCATCGCGGGCCTCCCGGTCACGGGCACGAGAGTTCATCGAAGAACCACGGCATCCGATCGGTCGGGTGGTGCACCGACGGTTCGGCCGACACCTCCGCGGACGGGGTCGGCGAGCCGGGCCGGGTGGGCACGGCGAGGGCGGATTCGACGTGTCGCGGCACGCGTCACGGCGGCTCGCCGGCCGAATACCTGACCCCTACACGCGACAGGACCCCCACCCACCGGGTAGATTGGTCTACACCACCGTGCGCATCGAGGGCACGCACAGAGCCCACACAGAGACGGGGACCTCCGTGGAAGTTGTCATCGTTCCGGATGCCGCCGCCGGCGGGGAACTCATCGCCGAAGCCATGGCCGAGCTGCTGAGACGCAAACCGAACGCCCTGCTGGGGGTGGCCACCGGGTCGACACCGCTGCCCGTGTACGAAGCGCTCGCCGCCAAGGTGCGCGCCGCCGAGGCGGACATCTCCGGCGCCCGGATATGCCAGCTCGACGAATACGTGGGACTGCCCTACGGCCACCCCGAGTCCTACCGCTCGGTGGTCCTGCGGGAGGTCGTCCAGCCGCTCGGACTGACCGAAGCCTCCTTCATGGGCCCCGACGGCACCGCCGATGACATGGCGGCGGCGTGCGCGGCGTACGACCGGGCGCTCGCCGAGGCCGGCGGAGTCGATCTCCAACTGCTCGGCATCGGGACCGACGGTCACATCGGTTTCAACGAGCCCTGCTCCTCCCTCGCCTCCCGCACCCGGCTCAAGACGCTCACGGAGCAGACCCGGCTGGACAACGCGCGGTTCTTCTCCGGCGTCGACGAGGTTCCGCACCATGTGATCACCCAGGGAATCGGCACCATCCTGGAGGCACGCCACCTGGTGCTGCTGGCCACCGGCGCGGCCAAGGCCGACGCCGTGGCGCTCGCCGTGGAGGGCCCGCTCTCCGCCCTGGTACCCGCCTCGGCCCTGCAACTCCACCCGCACGCCACCGTGGTGGCGGACGAAGCGGCGGCCGCGCGGCTCAAACTCTCCGACTACTTCCGTGCCACGTACGCCGCGAAACCGGACTGGCAGGGCATCTGAGACGGGTCGTCACATATGTTCCGGCCGGAAGGCCGAAAACGCTTCGGCCGGAACAAATTAAGCATTCAACGGCTCATTTCCGCCCCCGAGTTGATACGGTGCGCTGGCTCGGCACTACTCGCGCGTTCAGTAGGCGCGCGGAACGTGCGGCCTCGGGGGAACCACATGGACGACGACAGCACCGCACACGACGACATCACCCTGGTCAGAGCCAGCCTGGAGCGCGTCAGAAGGCGGGCTGGGCATGTGGTGCGGTACTTCTACGCGCATCTGTTCGCGGGCCAGCCCCATCTTCGGGCGCTGTTCCCCGCCGCGATGGACGATCAGTACGAACGGCTCTTCGCCACCCTGATCCGGGTGGTGGAGCATCTCGGCCACCCCGGACTCCCCGGCCATCTGGAACGGCTCGGCCGGGATCACCGCAAGTTCGGGATCGTGGACGGGGACTACACGGCCGTGGGGGCGAGCCTCCTCGCCGCCGTACGCCATCACAGCCCGAGCCTGTGGGACGAGCGGACCGAGACGGCCTGGCAGCGGGTGTACGGGGAGATCGCCGGGATGATGACGGGCGGCGCACACCGGTCGGCCGCCGCCCGTGAGCCCGCGTTCTGGGAAGCGACCGTCCTCTCCCACCGTCTGCACGGCGATCACACGGCGGTCTTCCGAGCCGCCGTGCGCACCCCGTACCCCTGGCTGCCCGGCCAGTACGCCACGGTCGAGCACCCGGAACTGCCCGGAGTGTGGCGGCCGTACTCGCTAGCGGGCGGGGCGAGAGGCGAGGACCGGGAGCGGGTGCTCGAATTCCATGTGGGCCGGGTGCCGAACGGCCTGCTCAGCAATGTGCTGTGCGACCGCACCGGGCCCGGCACGCGGCTGCGGCTCGGGCCGGCCTCCGGGTCCGCTCTCACCCCGGCCCCCGGCACACCCGCCGTCACGCTCATCGCCGCCGGGACGGGGTGGGCGCCGATCAAATCGGTCCTCGACGAGCTGCTCCGCCGCAGACCGACCCCCCGGATCCGGATCGACGCCGTGGCCCGCGGCGAGGCGCACTTCTACGACGGCGCCGCGCTCGACGACCTGATCGGCGAGCACCCGTATCTGAGCGCCTACTGGTGGTACCAGGAGCGCGACGAGGGCAAGACGCGCGCCGCGGAACGGCTGCACGCCCATCTGCGGGCGCGACGCGACTGGCCCGGTGAGAGCGTCTACCTCTGCGGGCCGGGAATGTTCGTCCAGGAGACGGCGGAGCTGCTCTTCGCGTGCGGGCTGCCCGAGGAGTCGCTGATCCGCGATCCGCTGCCGTCGTCGGTCAAGCAGCGGGGCCATGTCTCCCACGCCGAGGCGTTCCTCGACCCGGTTCCGGTGAACTGGATCGACCCGGACGCCCGTGTCCGCCCGATCGACGCCCCTGCCTGTCCCCCGGTCGACGCCCCGATCGAGCCCCCCGCCGGTCCCCCGGCCGGCTCGCGGCTCGGCACCCCGGTGGCCGCGCCCCACAGCGCGGTCGGGAACTGAACCCCGGCGGGACACCGCCGCACCGCGTCCGGTGGGAGCGGCCGGACCGCAGGACGGTGGTGTGCCCGGTGCGCGACCCGGCGACGAGGAACGGCAGATCAGCGAGTCGTCTCCGCCGGTCGGCACCTTCGGGCCGTACCCCGAGCGGCCGTGTGAGGGGTTCGACGGCGGCGAGCGGGCCAACGACACGGTGGCGGCCCTGCGAGGCGTCGGCACCCGCCACGGCGGAACGCCCGAGAGCCGCCTCGGTGATGACCGCCGCAGAGGCGGAGTCGTCCGCGGGCGCGCCGGACGGCGAGGACGGTCAGTACGGCGAGGGCGACCGCGCCGAGGACCTCCGCCGCTCTCCTCGCGACCGGGACACCCGCCGTACGCAGGAGGTCGATCGGCTCGGGCTCGTACACACCGTCGCCGGTCACGGAGGGCCCGGCATACCGGTCGTACGACGTGTACGGGGTGTACCCGGTGGCTCCTGCCGGAATTCCCACGCCGGTGTCATCGGCCAGCCGACCCGCGAGGCAGTCGGCGAACCGGCCGACCAGCCTGTCGGCCACATCGACCATGGTGGCCCGGCCGAACCGGGCCGGGCGGCCGATGACCGTCAGATCCGTGACGACGGTCACCTCGGTTCCGCCCCGGAACCCGGCCAAGGTGCAGGTGACGACCGCGAAAGCCTTCCCCGGGCCGTGCGTTTCCTTGCCGCGCGCGCTCAGAACCATCCGGTGCGCTCTCTCGTCCTTCTCCAGGAAGACCGCGGTCCCCCGGAAGTCGACGGTGACCGTTCCGAGCCTGACTCTGACGTCGCCCGTGACGGTCTCGCCGTCGTACTCCCGCAGGGTCGCCCCCGGCATACAGGGCGCGATCCACTCGATGTCGAGCAGCGCCTGCCACGCCATCTCGACGGGCGCGGGGACGGTGAACGAGTTCCGCAGTTCCACGACTCCTCCTCTCCGCTGCTCCGCCGCTCCGCTGTCCCAGGACCGGCCTGTCATGGGACGCGCGAACCTGGGGATTCGGGGCCGTACGGGTGTCTCAGCCGCTCCAGCTCCAGTCGGCGATCTCGGGGAGGTCCGTGCCGTGCTCCCGGATCCAGTCGTGGTGGCGGGAGCGCGCGTCGGCCATCGTCTGGCGCAGCGCCACCGCGCGTGCGCCGAGCCGGGGAACGCGGTCGACGACGTCCATGACGAGGCGGTACCGGTCCAGGTCGTTGCGGACGACCATGTCGAACGGCGTGGTCGTCGTCCCCTCCTCCTTGTAGCCGCGGACATGGAGGTTGGGGTGGCCGGCGCGGCGGTAGGCGAGCCGGTGGATCAGCCAGGGATAGCCGTGGTAGGCGAAGATCACCGGCTTGTCGCGGGTGAAGAGGGAGTCGTACTCGAAGTCCGTCATGCCGTGCGGGTGTTCCCCGTTCGGCATGAGCCGGGCCATGTCGACGACGTTGACCACGCGTACGGCCAGGTCGGGCGCGTGACGGCGGAGCAGTTCGGCGGCGGCAAGGGTCTCCTGCGTCGGGACGTCCCCGGCGCAGGCCAGCACCACATCGGGTTCTCCGGTGCCGTTCTCCGTGCCGGCCCACGGCCAGACCCCGGCTCCGCGGGCGCAGTGGGCGCGGGCCTCGGCCATGGTGAGCCAGTCGAAGGAGGGCTGTTTGCCCGCGACGATCACATTGACGTAGTCGCGGCTGCGCAGCGCGTGGTCGGCCACGGAGAGAAGAGTGTTGGCGTCCGGCGGCAGATAGACGCGGACCACTTCGGGGCTCTTGTTGAGGACGTGGTCCACGAAGCCGGGGTCCTGGTGGGAGAAGCCGTTGTGGTCCTGCCGCCAGACGTGGGAGGTGAGCAGGTAGTTGAGAGAGGCGATGGGGCGGCGCCAGGGGATGCGGCGGGAGGTCCTCAGCCATTTGATGTGCTGGTTGACCATCGAGTCGACGATGTGCGCGAACGCCTCGTAGCAGGAGAACAGTCCGTGCCTGCCGGTGAGGAGATAGCCCTCCAGCCAGCCCTGGCAGAGGTGCTCGGAGAGGATCTCCATCACCCGTCCGTCGTGGGACAGGCATTCGTCGGTGGGGAGCGTCGCCGCCTGCCATGCCTTGCCGGTGGTTCCGTACAGGGCGTCGAGACGGTTGGAGGCGGTCTCGTCGGGGCCGACGACGCGGAAGTCCCGGCGTTCGGCGGTCGCCTCCATCACGGCGGCGAGGAGTGAGCCGAGCACCCTGGTGGGCTCGTGCCGGCCCGTGCCCCGCTTGTCCACCTCGACGGCGAACTCGTCCAGGGCGGGCAGGGGCAGCTCGCGCAGGAGCAGTCCGCCGTTGGCGTGGGGGGAGGCTCCGAGCCGGCGGCTGCCGGTGGGGACGCAGCCGAGGACCCGCGGCACGGGCCGTCCGGCGGAGTCGAAGAGTTCCTCGGGACGGTAGGAGCGGAGCCACGCCTCCAGCTGCCGCAGATGGTCCGGGTTGTCGCGTACGCCGGACAGCGGCACCTGGTGGGAGCGCCAGGTGTTCTCCACGGGGGTGCCGTCCACGGTGGCGGGGCCGGTCCACCCTTTCGGGGTACGCAGAACGATCATGGGCCAGTGCGGCCGTTCGCGTACACCGTCCCTGCGGGCGGCGCGCTGGATCTCCTCGATCCGGTCGAGGGCCCGGTCCATCGCCGCCGCCATGGCCCGGTGGACGGCCTCGGGCTCGTCGCCGGTGACATGGAGGGGTTCATGGCCGTAGCCGCGCAGCAGTTCGTCGAGTTCGGCTTCGGGGAGACGGGCGAGTACCGCCGGGTTGGCGATCTTGTAGCCGTTCAGGTGGAGGATCGGCAGCACGGCTCCGTCGTGCACGGGGTCGAGGAACTTGTCGGAGTGCCAGGACGCGGCGAGCGGTCCGGTCTCCGCCTCCCCGTCCCCGATCACACAGGCCACCAGCAGATGCGGGTTGTCGAACGCGGCTCCGTAGGCGTGGGCGAGGGAGTAGCCCAGTTCGCCGCCCTCGTGGAGGGAGCCGGGTGTTTCCGGGGCGACATGGCTGGGCACGCCGCCGGGAAAGGAGAACTGCCGGAACAGCCGCGCCATGCCCGCGCCGTCGCGGGTCACGTCGGGATACGTCTCGGAGTACGTGCCCTCCAGCCAGGAGCCCGCGAGTACGGCCGGTCCGCCGTGGCCGGGCCCCCAGACGCAGAGGGCGTCCAGCCCACGGCCGGAGACGACGCGGTTGAGGTGGGTGTAGACGAGGTTGAGTCCGGGCGAGGTGCCCCAGTGGCCCAGGAGCCTGGGTTTGACGTGCTCGGGGCGCAGGGGCTCGGTGAGCAGCGGGTTGGCCATGAGGTAGATCTGCCCGACGGCCAGATAGTTGGCGGCGCGCCAGTGGGCGTCGAGGGCCGCCAGTTCGGTGGCGGTGAGGTGGGCTCCGGTCGGTTCGGCCCCGGCGGGGCCGGTCCCGGCGGTCGTGGTGACGTCGTTCGTGGCCGTCGTATGCGACATGTGTGGTCCTCGTGTGGTCCGTCGGGGATCAGTTCCCGGGCCCGTACCAGAGCGTGGTGATGTTGCAGAACTCCCTGATGCCGTGGCCCGACAGCTCCCGGCCGTAACCGGAACGCTTGACGCCGCCGAACGGCAGCGCGGGGTGGGAGGCCGTCATTCCGTTGAAGAAGACGCCGCCGGCCTCGATGTCGCGGGCGCACCGCTCCATCTCGGCCTCGTCCCGTGTCCAGACGTTGGAGCTGAGGCCGAAGGGGGTGTCGTTGGCGAGGGCGACGGCTTCGGCGAGGTCCGCCGCCCGGTAGACGGTGGCGACCGGGCCGAACGCCTCCTCGCGGTGGATGCGCATCCGGTCGTCGACTCCGGCGAGGACGGTGGGTTCGTAGAACCAGCCCTTCTCCCGGCCCTCGGGCCGGCCGCCGCCGCAGAGGGCCGTCGCGCCCCGTTCGAGGGCGTCGTCCACGAGTTCTTCGAGGTCGGCGCGGCCCTGTTCGGTGGCGAGCGGGCCGACCTGGACGGATTCGTCGGCCGGGTCCCCGACCGTGAGGCCGCGCATGCCCTCGGTGAAGCGCGCGCAGAAAGCGTCGTAGACGTCGGTGTGGACGATGAACCGTTTGGCCGCGATGCAGGACTGTCCGTTGTTCTGGACCCGTGCCGTCACGGCGGTGGCGGCGGCCTTCTCGACGTCGGCCGACGGCAGCACGATGAACGGGTCGCTGCCGCCCAGTTCCATCACGGTGTGCTTGACCTCGTCGCCCGCGACGGCGGCGACGGACCGTCCGGCGGGTTCGCTTCCGGTGAGGGTCGCCGCGGCCACTCGGCGGTCGCGCAGGATGCCCTCCACGGCCCCGGAACCCACGAGCAGTGTCTGGAAGCAGCCCTCGGGGTAGCCCGCGCGCCGGAACAGCTCCTCCAGGTACAGGGCGGTCTGCGGCACGTTGGACGCGTGCTTGAGCAGTCCGGTGTTGCCCGCCATCAGGGCGGGCGCGGCGAACCGCATGACCTGCCAGAGGGGGAAGTTCCACGGCATGACGGCCAGCACCACGCCCAGCGGCCGGTAGCGCACGGTCACCCGGAGGGCCCCGGAGTCCTCGGTGTCGGCGGCCGAGGGCTGTTCGTCGGCGAGGAGTCCGGCCGCGTGTGCGGCGTACCAGCGCATCGCCTTGGCGCACTTGGCCGCCTCGGCGCGGGCCGCCGCGATCGGTTTGCCCATCTCGGCGGTCATCGTGCGGGCGATACGGTCCTCGTCCTCGTTCAGGAGATCGGCGGCGCGGTTCAGCAGCCGGGCGCGGGTCGCGAAGTCCGTGGTGCGGTGCTCGACGAAGGCGGCGTCGGCGAGCGCGATACGCCGTTCGGTCTCCTGCGCCCCGATGGGCTCGAAGGTCCTGAGCGTCTCACCGGTGGCCGGATTCACCGTGGCGATGGGCATGGTGCTGTCCTCCTCGAGCGCTGTCTCCCGAACGGTGTCGTGCGCCGGGCATCTCCCGTGTTCCGCCTGTCACGGACTGGTACCCGCAGGCTGGTTCGCCGGGCCGGTACCCGCAGGCCGGTTCTACGGGCTGGTCCCCGCGGGCCGTCGCCGGAACGCCGACCACCGGCGGATACGTCCGGCGGTCGGCGCATCCGCCCACGGCCCTTCGACATTCGCGCGCCCGCGGCCGTCCCGCAAGACGGAGTCCCGGTCGCGCGGCGCGCCCCGTCACGCGGCCCGGCTCGCCAGCCGCAGCTGGACGGCCTTCTCCTGGTCCCCTGCCGCCATGCCCTGCATCTCGACGTCGAAGGCCGCGGCGAGGGTGACCGTCATCTGGTCGACGGCCCAGTAGCCGCCCTGCATCTCGGTCTCCACGGCCTCGGTCAGGGCGACGGACCCGGCCGGAGCGCCGGACCCGGTGGCCACGTCGAAGGTGGCCGTCCAGACCGTTTCGTGGCCCTCGGAGACGTACTCCGGCCGGTCCTCGGCCTCGCGATCGGATGTGTAGGCCCGCCTCAGCACCTGGAAGACGGCGTGGGCGTCCTGGGTGGTGCACCCGCAGATGGTCACCACCACCGGCTCGGCGTGCTGCTCGGTGCTGTTCACCGTGATCCCTCGCTCTCCGCCCTGTCCGTGCGCGATGTCCCGCGCAGTTCCGCGGCTGCCTTCTCCTGCCGAGGAGTGACAACTCCAGGCTCGCCCGGTCCGGTCCCGAAAGCGAGTCGGACCGGCGAGCGGGTCCGCGCCCCCGACGCCCGGAGTGTTCCCGCTGTCACGCGGAGAACTCACTCCGTACGCGACGGGCCGGCCCCCGACGAGAGGCGGGCTCCATCGGCCGCTCGTGCGCCCCGCGGACGCCGCCGCACCCAGGCCAGGACGAGGACCGATGCCACGGCGGCCACCGCACACCAGGTGGAGACGGACTCCGTCCGCCACAGCAGCCGGCACACCACCGCGCCGACCCCGGTCACGATCCCCAGCAGCCGCAGCACCGGGTCACCGCTCAGGAGCAGGGCGCCGACGGTGGCCGGCAGATATCCGGCGGTGATCACCGCCGGGTGCGAAAGATCGAGCAGATAGCCGACGGTGCGTCCGCGGATCTCGGCCGTCACCGTCCGGGTGGCCAGGTGGTACGCGAGAACGCCCGACGTGGCGAGCCCTGCGGCGACCGGGAGGGCCAGCCGGGTGCCTACGGCGGCGGGAGCGGCGAGCAGGACGCCCAGCGGCACCCAGAGCGGCAGCGGCGGAAGGGCGATGACGGCCCAGGCGTCGGTCGCCTGGCCGGTCCCGCCGCCGGCGCGCCAGACGGCGGCCTCGACGATCTGATGGGCTCCGAGCAGCAGGGGCAGCGCGGCGAGCGGCAGATCGCGGAGGTCCCGCACCCGTGCCACACAGACCACGCCGACGGCACAGACGGCCGTGCCCGCCACGAGGTCGGCCGTCGCGCTCCAGCACATGGGGGCTCCGGCTATCCGAGCCTGCGATTGGCCAGGACGGGCACGGCGCGCCGTACCGACTCCACCTCGGCCGGGTCGAGATCGGCGACGAGCAGATCCGGCCCCGCCTCCAGCCTCGACCGTACGGTGCCGTCGGGGCCGACGACCGCGCTGAACCCGATTCCGGCCGGGGTCCTGGCGGAGGGCGTCCGGCCGGAGGCCGCCGGGTCGGCCTGGTCCACGGCCGCGACCCAGAGCGTGGCGTCGAGCGCGCGGGCGCGGATGAGCAGTTCCCACTGCTCGCGCTTGCCGGGCCCGTCGCCCCACGAGGCGGGGAGCAGCGTGAGGACGGCTCCGGCGTCGGCGTGAGCGCGGAAGAGTTCGGGGAAGCGGACGTCGTAGCAGGTGGCGAGGCCGACGCGGACGCCTTCGACGTCGATGGTGACGACCTCGGAGCCGGCGGCGACGGTGGCGGACTCGGTGAAGCCGAAGGCGTCGTACAGATGGATCTTGTCGTAGGCGGCCTCGACGCCGGGGCCGGTCGCCAGCAAGGTGTTGGTCACCTTGCCGTCTGCCGCCGGGGTGAACATGCCCGCGACCACGACGAGCCCGCTCTCCTCGGCGATCCGCCGCACCTCCGTGGCCCAGGGCCCGTCCAGCGGTTCGGCGACCGGGGCGAGCCGGGTGCCGAAGCAGGCCATGGTGGCCTCGGGGAAGGCGATGAGACGGGCCCCGGCCCCGGCCGCGCGCCGGGCCTGCTCCCGTACGAGATCGAGGTTCCGCACGGGGTCGGGGCCGGTGGTGAGCTGGCTCAGGGCGATGCGCATGGATGTTCCCCAGAGGTGAAGGACGCGGACCGGATCGACCGGGTGTCATGGACAGGATGCTCCATCGCGCGGCACGGCACCCGCTGTCACCCGGGCGAAGAGCCGGAACCGAAAGCCAGGTCCCGGAGCACGGACCCGGAGCGGAACCGGCGTCCTCGACGGACGTCAGGCGTCCCTCGGCGGCTCGTGCAGTCCGAAGGGCGAGCCCTGGTCGTCGTGGCAGAACGTGAAGCGTCCGTAACGGGCCGCCGACACGTCGTCCTGCCCGAAGTCGAAGTCGTCCACCGTGCCGCCGAGTTCGACGACCCGGTCGAGCGCGGCCTTGAGATCGTCGACCCGGAAGAAGACGTAGGGGCCGGCGCCGCTGTCGCCGCCGTGGACTCCGCCGGGGACGTTGGGCGTACGGATCTCATAGCCGGCCCCCTCGGCCGCGCCGGGACCGAAGGTCCAGCCGAACAGGGAGCCGTAGAAAGTACGCGCCTTCTCGAAGTCGCCCACACCGAGTTCGAAGAAGGAGATCTCACCGGCCATCACCACGTCCGCCTTCCTGAGTGCGTTCCCGGGTGCGTTCCTGGGCGCGTTCCGGGGTGCGGTCCCCGCCGAGTACGGTCCTGGCGCCCGCTCCCGGTCCCGTGGTCCTACCGTACGGTCGCCGTCGCCCGACCGCACCCGACCGGACGAGAACCGCGGTCCGGACCGTCGGCCGCCCCAACCGCCGTGGGACACGCCCGGATCGCGCCCCCGCCGCCGACAACTCCGCCGGCGCCGGGCCGGGGTCCGCGCCCCGCCTCGCCGGTGTGGCCAGGTCCACACGGGCGACGGTGTCCGAATACGGGCTTCGCGGGGAGGCTCACCGGCGAAGGGGAACCGCGCCGGAGGACGCGGGCGCGGGCACCCTGCCGCGACGCCGCCGCCTCGGCTCTCCCCCGCGCCGGACCGCCCCACGACGCGCCACCCCATCCGACATTTAGGCGACAAAAGGAAGAAAAGAAGAAATCAAGACCATCGGGGCGAGTGCAAGGTCACAGCCTGTGGACCTCCTGAACGAATGTGTGCATGACCTAGCATCCGAGCATGACGGTCCTCCCCGACGACGGGTTCTCTCTGGCCGCCGAATTCCCGGACGCCACCCATGAGCAGTGGCAGCGTCTTGTCGCCGGCGTACTGCGCAAGGCGGGCAAGGACGTTCCGGACACGGCGGCCGAGGACACGCTGTCCACGCTCCTGGAGGACGGGCTCGTGACCCGTCCCTTGTACACACCGGACGACAGCCCCGACAGCGGCGGCTATCCGGGCTTCGCCCCGTTCACCAGGGGCGGCAGGCCCGAGGGCGGCTCGGTCTCCGGCTGGGACGTGCGCCAGCGGCACGAGCGCCCGGACCCGGTACTGACGAACGAGGCGGTGCTCGCCGATCTGGAGAACGGGGTCACCTCCCTCTGGCTCTCGGTCGGTGACAGCGGTGTGCCGGTCTCCGGCATAGCCACCGCGCTCGACGGTGTCCTCCTCGATCTCGCGCCCGTCGTCCTCGACGCCGGAGACGCGTTCGAGCCCGCCGCACGCGAACTGCTGCGGCTGTACGAGGAGCGGGGCGTCGACGACGCGCGCGGCAATCTGGGCGCGGACCCGCTGGGCCATGCCGCGCGGACCGGCGTGTACGACGAGGTCGCCGACCGTACGGCCGCCGCGGCCGAACTCGCCCGGCTCGTCCACGACACCCGGCCCGGACTGCGGGCGCTGACGGTGGACGCGCTGCCGTACCACGAGGCCGGCGGCTCCGCCGCGCAGGAGCTGGGGTGCTCGCTGGCGACCGGCGTCGCCCTGCTGCGCGCTCTCACCGCCGCCGGACTGCCGGTCGAGGCCGCGTGCGCACAGCTGGAGTTCCGGTACGCGGCCACCGCCGACCAGTTCCTGACGATCGCCAAACTCCGCGCGGCCCGGCGGGTCTGGGCGCGGGTGGCCGAGGCGAGCGGCGCCGAGTCCGCCGCCGGGGCCCAGCGTCAGCACGCCGTGACCTCACCGGTGATGATGACCCGGCGCGACCCGTGGGTGAACATGCTGCGCACCACGGTCGCCTCCCTCGCCGCCGGCGTCGGCGGCGCGGACGCGGTGACCGTACTGCCCTTCGACCACGCGCTCGGCCTGCCGGACGCCTTCGCCCGCAGGATCGCCCGCAACACCTCGACGATCCTCGTGGAGGAGTCGCATGTGGGCCGGGTCGTCGATCCGGCCGGCGGCTCCTGGTACGTGGAGCGGCTGACGGACGAACTGGCGCACGCCGCCTGGGAGTGGTTCCAGGAGATCGAGCGGGCGGGCGGACAGCTCGCCGCGCTCCGCGGCGGGCTGGTCTCCGAGCGGATCGGCGCGACCTGGCGGGCCCGTGGCGAGAACCTCGCCAAACGGCGTGAGCCGATCACCGGCGTCAGCGAGTTCCCGCTGCTCGCCGAGGCTCCGGTGGAGCGCGACCCCGCGCCCGCCCGGCCGTCCGGCGGACTCCCGAAGGTGCGCCGTGACGAGGCGTTCGAGGCGCTGCGCGCCCGTTCGGACGCCCATCTGGCCCGGTCCGGCGCGCGGCCGCGGGTCCTGATCGCGGCGCTCGGTCCGGCGTCCGCCCACACCGCGCGCGCCACCTTCGCCGCCAATCTCTTCCAGGCGGGAGGCGTCGAACCGGTCCACGACCCGGTCTCCGTCGACGCGGCCACGGCCGCCGAGGCATTCCGCGCCTCGGGTGCGGACATCGCGTGCATCTGCTCCAGCGACGCCCTGTACGCGGAGCAGGCCGGCCCGGTGGCCGAGGCACTGAAGGCCGCCGGCGCGCGGCGGGTCTATCTCGCGGGGCGTCCCGGCGAACTGCGTGAGACCTGGGAGCGGGCCGGCGTCGACGAGTTCGTCGTCGCGGGCGGTGACGCGGTCGCCGTCCTTTCCCTGGCACTCGACCGGATCGGAGTGGCGCGATGACCATCCCCGACTTCACCACGATCGCGCTGGGCGCCGGTGCGCCGGCCGGCTCCGACGACCAGTGGCGTACGGCCGTCAAGGAGTCCACCGGCAAGGGCGACGCCGATCTGGTGTGGGAGACGCCGGAGGGCATCTCGGTGAAGCCCCTGTACACCGGGGAGGATGTCGCGGGCCTGGACTTCCTGGGCACGTATCCCGGTATCGCGCCGTTCCTTCGCGGCCCGTATCCCACGATGTACGTCAATCAGCCGTGGACGATCCGTCAGTACGCGGGGTTCTCGACCGCCGAGGAGTCCAACGCCTTCTACCGGCGCAATCTGGCCGCCGGTCAGAAGGGGCTTTCGGTCGCCTTCGATCTGCCGACCCACCGCGGTTACGACAGCGACCATCCGCGGGTGACGGGCGATGTCGGCATGGCGGGCGTGGCCATCGACTCGATCTACGACATGCGGCAGCTCTTCGACGGCATCCCGCTGGACCGGATGAGCGTGTCGATGACGATGAACGGTGCCGTGCTGCCCGTTCTGGCGCTGTACATCGTCGCCGCCGAGGAACAGGGCGTACCGCCCGAGAAGCTGGCCGGGACCATCCAGAACGACATTCTCAAGGAGTTCATGGTCCGCAACACCTACATCTATCCGCCCCGGCCCTCGATGCGGATCATCTCGGACATCTTCGCGTACACCTCGCAGAGGATGCCCCGCTACAACTCCATCTCGATCTCCGGCTATCACATCCAGGAGGCCGGTGCGACGGCCGATCTGGAGCTGGCGTACACCCTCGCCGACGGCATGGAGTATCTGCGCTCGGGGCTGGACGCGGGGCTCGACGTGGACGCGTTCGCACCGAGGCTGTCGTTCTTCTGGGCGATCGGCATGAACTTCTTCATGGAGATCGCCAAGCTGCGGGCCGCGCGGCTGCTGTGGGCGAAGCTGGTGCGGACGTTCGACCCGAAGAATCCCAAGTCGCTGTCGCTGCGCACGCATTCGCAGACCTCCGGCTGGTCGCTGACCGCTCAGGACGTCTTCAACAATGTGACGCGGACCTGTGTGGAGGCGATGGCGGCGACGCAGGGTCACACCCAGTCGCTGCACACCAACGCGCTGGACGAGGCCCTCGCCCTGCCGACGGACTTCTCCGCGAGGATCGCCCGCAACACGCAGTTGCTCCTCCAGCAGGAGTCCGGGACGAACCGGGTCATCGACCCGTGGGGCGGCAGCGCGTACGTCGAGAGGCTGACGTACGATCTCGCGCGCCGGGCCTGGCAGCACATCGAAGAGGTCGAGGCGGCCGGCGGTATGGCGCAGGCGATCGACGCGGGCATTCCGAAGCTCCGTGTCGAGGAGGCGGCGGCCCGTACGCAGGCGCGGATCGACTCCGGACGTCAGCCCGTCATCGGCGTGAACAAGTACCGCGCCGACAGTGACGAGCAGATCGACGTGCTGAAGGTCGACAACTCCTCGGTGCGGGCGCAGCAGATCGCCAAGTTGCGCAGGCTGCGCGAGGAGCGCGACGAGACGGCGTGCCAGGACGCGCTGGCGGCGCTGACCCGCGCCGCCGGGAGCGGTTCGGGACCCGGTCTCGAAGGCAATCTGTTGGCGCTCGCGGTGGACGCGGCGCGGGCGAAGGCGACCGTGGGCGAGATCTCGGACGCGCTGGAGAAGGTGTACGGACGGCACTCGGGCCAGATCCGTACCATCTCCGGTGTGTACAGGAACGAAGCGGGTCACTCCCCGTCCGTGGAACGCACCCGCACGCTGGTCGAGGAGTTCGAGGCGGCGGAGGGCCGTCGTCCGCGCATCCTGGTGGCGAAGATGGGCCAGGACGGGCACGACCGCGGCCAGAAGGTGATCGCCACGGCCTTCGCGGATCTGGGCTTCGACGTGGACGTCGGCCCGCTGTTCCAGACTCCGGCCGAGGTGGCCCGGCAGGCGGTGGAGGCGGATGTGCACATCGTGGGCGTCTCCTCGCTGGCGGCCGGTCATCTGACGCTGGTGCCCGCGCTGCGGGAGGAACTGGCGGCGGAGGGCCGGGAGGACATCATGATCGTCGTGGGCGGGGTGATTCCGCCGCAGGACGTGCCGACGCTCCACGAGGCGGGGGCGGCGGCGGTGTTCCCGCCCGGCACGGTGATCCCGGACGCTGCGTACGACCTGGTGAAGAAGCTGGGCGTCTCGCTCGGCCATGAGCGGTGAGGCCGTGCCCCCGATGCGCCGCACGATCGACATCGACAGTTACGTCAAGGGCGTCCGGGACGGGTCGCGGGCGTACATCGCCCGCGCCGTCACCCTCGTGGAGTCCACCCGGCCGGATCACCGGGTGCTCGCCCAGGAGTTGCTGACGGAGCTGCTGCCGTTCGCGGGCGCGGCCCGGCGGGTGGGGATCAGCGGGGTGCCCGGTGTCGGCAAGTCGACGTTCATCGACGCACTGGGCACCATGCTCACGGGACTCGGCCACCGGGTCGCGGTCCTCGCCGTCGATCCGTCGTCCAGCCGTACCGGCGGTTCCATCCTCGGCGACAAGACGCGGATGGAACGGCTCTCGACCGACCCCTCGGCGTTCGTACGGCCCTCGCCCACGGCGGGCACGCTCGGCGGTGTGGCGAAGGCGACCCGCGAGACCATCATCGTGATGGAGGCCGCCGGGTACGACGTGGTGCTCGTGGAGACGGTCGGGGTCGGCCAGTCGGAGACGGCGGTCGCCGACATGGTCGACACCTTTCTCCTGCTGACCCTCGCGCGGACGGGCGATCAGCTCCAGGGAATCAAGAAGGGGGTGCTGGAGCTCGCGGACGTGATCACGGTGAACAAGGCCGACGGCCCCCATGAGCGGGACGCGCGGGCCGCCGCCCGTGAACTGGCCGGCGCGCTGCGGCTGATGCACTCGGCGGACCCCGCGTGGACACCCCCGGTCCTCTTCTGCAGCGCCCGGGAGTCCACCGGTCTCGACACCGTGTGGGAGCGGGTGGAGCAGCATCGCGCTCTTCTCGACTCGACGGGACGGCTCGACGCCAAACGCCGTGACCAGCAGATCGACTGGGCCTGGTCGATGGTCCACGAGGAGCTGAAGGACCGGCTCCGTACGCACCCCGCGGTACGGGCGCTCGCGCCCGGTCTCGAACAGCGGGTGCGGGACGGGGAACTGACGGCGACCCTCGCGGCGGAGGGAATCCTGGAGGCGTTCCGGCAGCCTCGGTGACGGACCCGGCCCGAGGTCCATGACGCGGAACCCGTCACGGACCTCGGGCATCGCGGACCGGTCGCCGGGCAGGTGCGCGCGTCCCCGCTCGACCGTGCACCGACTCGTCGCGCGCCCGTATGCCGCGCCCTGGATCGTGCGCCGCCCACCGAACGGGATCGGCATGCCGCCTGCGAGAAGTTGCGTGGATATGTTCGAGTTCGGCGAGTAGCGTGCCGAGTGTGCTTGCCGAGCGACGACATCGATCCATCCCTCGGGCTCCGCGTTCCGGCGGCCCTGCGGCCGTGACCGGCCTGTCCGGGCTGCTGGGCTCCGGTCCGACGCGCGCCCGTCCAGCGGGCCGCGCCCCCGTCGAGCGGGCCGTGGTCTCGGCCGTGGGCGCGGTCGTCGTCTCCGCCGTGGGCGCGGTCGTCCCGCTCGCGGAGGCGGGCACGTTCCCCGGCACGGCGGTGACAGACGGCTCGGGCGCACCCAGCGGGCTTCGCCGCGTTCGAGGATCGAGGGAGTGAGGGTGATCGAGGTATGAGGCTCACGGTCCTCGGCGGTGGCGGCTTCCGGCTGCCGCTGGTTTACCGGGCCCTGCTGGGCGACCGCGCCGAGGGCCGGATCCGCCGAGTCGTCCTGCACGACCTGGACGCCGGTCGGCTGGCCGCCATCGCGCGCGTGCTCGCCGACCAGGCGGCCGGGGTGCCGGACGCGCCGGAGGTCGTCGTGACGACCGATCTCGACGAGGCGCTGCGCGGCGCGGACTTCGTCTTCTCCGCGATCCGGGTGGGCGGTCTCGAAGGCCGCGCCGCCGATGAGCGCATCGCGCTGGCGGAGGGGGTGCTGGGCCAGGAGACGGTGGGAGCGGGAGGCATCGCGTACGGGCTGCGCACGGTGCCCGTCGCCGTCGACATCGCGCGCCGGGTCGCCCGGCTCGCGCCCGATGCCTGGGTCATCAACTTCACCAACCCGGCCGGTCTGGTCACCGAGGCGATGGCCCGTCATCTGGGCGACCGGGTCATCGGCATCTGCGACTCCCCCGTCGGCCTCGGGCGGCGCGTCGCCCGTGCGCTGGGCGCGGACCCCGACACCGCGTGGGTCGACTACGCGGGCCTCAACCATCTGGGCTGGCTGCGCGGTCTGCGCGTCGGGGGCCGCGACGAACTCCCCCGGCTGCTGGGTGACCCGGAACTGCTGGGCTCATTCGAGGAGGGCCGGCTCTTCGGCGCGGAGTGGCTCCGGTCGCTGGGCGCGATCCCCAACGAGTATCTGCACTACTACTACTTCAACCGCGAGACCGTGTGCGCCTACCGGGAGGCCGAGCGGACCCGCGGCGCGTTTCTGCACGAGCAGCAGTCCCGGTTCTAC
The DNA here is from genome assembly GCF_053600955.1 of Streptomyces sp. NPDC004838. Taxonomy (NCBI): domain Bacteria; kingdom Bacillati; phylum Actinomycetota; class Actinomycetes; order Kitasatosporales; family Streptomycetaceae; genus Streptomyces; species Streptomyces sp. NPDC004838. Next base: position 98,080 of record NZ_JBSGAW010000022.1, read on the forward strand.
GCGGCGATGGACCGGCCCGGCACCCCGGCGCTGGAGACCTGGGAGCGTACGCGGGCGGAGCGCGAGGCCACGTACATGGCGCACAACCGCGAGGCGGCCGGGGCCGGCGAGCGCGCCGCCGACGATCTGGAGTCCGGAGGCTACGAGAACGTCGCCCTCGCTCTGATGCGGGCCATCGCCCACCACCAGCGCACCACCCTGATCCTCAATGTCCGCAACCGGGGCGCGCTCTCCGCGCTGGACGCGGAGGCGGTCGTCGAGGTCCCGTGCTCCGTCGACGCGGACGGAGCGCACCCCGTCTCCGTCGCCCCGCTGCCGGACCATGCCATGGGGCTGGTGTGCGCGGTGAAGGCCGTCGAACGGGAGGTGCTGGCGGCGGCCGGGAGCGGCTCGCGCGCCGCGGCGGTGAAGGCGTTCGCCCTGCATCCCCTGGTCGACTCGGTGAGCGTCGCCCACCGCCTGGTCGACGCGTACACCGCCGCGCATCCCGGCCTCGCGTATCTGCGGCCGTGAAGCGCCGGAACACCGGGAACCCGTCTGCCGCGGACGCCGTCACGCCGCCCGCCCGAGCGGCGTCACGGGCGGCGGATCCCCTCCCGGCACGCCCCACCCCGCCGGTGACGCCGTCTCAGTAGGGCTGCCGGCTATCCGAGTTCCAGGCTCGTGACGCCGAAGACCCGCTCCGCACGGATCCGGGGAGCCGGTCCGGTGTACATGCGTACGGTGGGAAACCGGGCCGTCAGCCCTCGGGACAGGGCGAGTGTCTCTGCCGCCGGCTGGGTCTCGGGCATGTCGACGGAGACCTCGTCATCCGGTCCGAGACGCGCCGTGAGGCTGTCGAAGAGGGCCTCGGCATCCTCGGCGGTATCGGCGAAGAGGGGGCCGATCCGGTGGCCGTCGCGGCCGGGCCGGATCGCTCCGTACCCGGTGACGCGCCCATCGCGCAGCCGGGCGTACGCGGTGTGCCCGGCGGCGGTGAGCCAGCGGGTGACGAAGTCGCTCCGGTCGGCGGGGAAGCACTCACGGTCGTACGCGGCGATCGCGTCCAGCAGCCCGGGGGTGACGGGTACGACCCCCTGGGCCACGTCGCCGGTCCGCTGGGGCAGGCCGCTGTAGCGGACGGTGCCGTACGCGGGGGTGAATCCGGAGCGCCGGTAGTTGTCCTGCTGGGCGGGGACGGCGTCCAGGCCGATGAGACGGTCTCCGGCGTGGGGGATGGCGGCCTGCCAGGTGGCGAGGCCGAGGCCCCGGCCCCGGAGGTCAGGGCGGACGAGGTAGTAGCCGAGGAAGGCGTACCGGTCGGAGTAGGCGACGATCGAGACCGCGGAGACCGGGCTGCCGTCGAGGCGGCCGATGAAGAAGCCGTCCGGGTCGGTGGGGTGGAAGCAGTCGACGTCTTCGTCGCCCGGGTTCCACCCTTCGGCGGCGGCCCATTCGGCGACGCGGCGCCAGTCGCGCGCCGATGCGCGGGTGACGGTGAGACCGGCGGTCTCGCGGGTGCGGGCGAGTGGGTCGTTCATGGGGTCTGTCCCTTTCCATGGGGTGAGCAAGGGGTTCAGGGCATGGGTTTCAGGGGCGGTGGGGCGCGGAGCCGGTGTGCGGGTCGGAGGCGGGCCGGGTCGGGAGCGGGCCGGGTTGAGACGGATCAGGGCGGGCCGGGTGGTGGGGAGTCAGATCAGGTCCATCGCGGCCACTTCGTCGGGGCTGCCGTAGCTCACCGGGCCCTGGAAGCGTCTGCGGGCGGTGGCGAACCACCACACGGTGGCCGTCAGCAGGACCACGCCCAGGGCGATCGGCGCGTAGTTGAAGGTGGTGGCGGTGATCGGGGAGCTGTGGGGCAGCATGAAGAGCACACTGCTCAGGGCGATCCAGATCACGGCCGTCCACGCGATGGGCACGCCCCAGCGTCCCAGGTGCCAGGGGCCCGGCACGAACGCGTCGCCCAGGCGCAGCCGCAGGAAGATGGGCACGCCGTAGGCGACGTAGAGGCCGACGACATTGACGCTCATGATCGCGGCGAAGGCGGTGTGGGACCACCAGGCGGGAGCGGTCAGCACGAGGGAGCAGCCGGCGGCCAGCCAGACGGCCTTCACGGGGGTCCGGGTGTGCGGGCAGACGGAATGCCACAGCCGCGATCCCGGCATCGCTCCGTCACGCGAGAAGGCGAAGATCTGGCGGGCGTTGCTGGTCATGTTGGCGAGACCGCAGAACAGCATGGCCCCGATCACGATCAGCAGGAGGAGTTCGGCGGTGACGGCACCGAGGGCGTCGACGAGGATCCGTACCGGCGGCGCGGACGACCCGGCCGTGGCGGAGTAGTCATGGATCGCGTACACCAGTGCGAGCATGAGAACCAGCCCCGCGACGGCTGAGCAGATGATCGCACGCATGATGCCTCTGGGGGTGTTGACCGTCGCTCTCACGGTCTCTTCCGACATATGGAAACTGCCGTCGAATCCGGTGAATGTCCAACTGGTCACCAGCAGCCCCAGCATCGCGGCGTACAGACCGCTGCTGAACCCCGTGTGGTTCATGAAGTGGGTGGCGAACGACAGCGGCCGGTGATCCGCCGGGATCAGCACCAGGCATCCGACGATCACCGTCACACCGATCAGCAGCCACCAAACGGAGACGCGGTTGAAGGTGGCGACCAGTCGCACGGTGTAGGTGTTGGCCAGCGCCTGTATCAACAGGATCACCGCCGTGATGATCACCGTTCGCTCTCCGCTGACCTCGTACTCCGGCCACCGCATGACGATGAACGCCTGGATGAAGGTGGCGGCGGCGTAGCCGGTGGCGGCGGTGCCGCCGACCTGGCCGACGAAGTTCAGCCAGCCGGTGTACCAGGACCAGGCTCCGGGATGCCGCTTGGCGAGCTTGCCGGCGGCGAAGTACAGCGCTCCGCTCGTCGGATAGGCCGAGGCGATCTCCCCCATGGCGGCACCGACGAACAGCACCATGACCGACACCCCGATCCAGCCGACGACGAGGCTGAGCGGACCACCCGCCGCCATTCCGTACCCGAACGCGGAGAAGATCCCGGAGATGACGTTGATGATGGTGAAGGAAACGGCGAAGTTGTCGAACGCGCTGAATCTCCGGGTGAGCCTTCGCGGATATCCCATCGCGTGCAGGGTCGCGTCGTCGTCGAGAGCGACGGTTCTTCCGTCCCGCCGACGATCGCGGATCCCGAGGACAGTCGTCCGTTCGGACACAAAAGCGTCCTTTCCCTGAGTACTGGACAGACCGGGGCGGTGGATGGTGATTCAGCCCGTGGATGATTCAGTTCGTCTTCTTTTCACCCGCTGAGAAGTTCAGCCGGTGCAGTGCTCACGTTGTTTCCTCAGAATTCTGTTTCCTCTTCACGCTGCTCCTTTTGACGCCCGGCCCGTTCCTCCCAGTGGCTCCTTTCACGCGGGACACCGCCGACCGGCAGAACCGTCCGGCGGTCGGCGAGTCCGGCCGCCGGACCGTTCACCGGCTCCACGCGTCAGCGGACGGGCACGGGAAGCCCGCAGGCGCGCCTCGCCCTGGTCAGCTGGTCACTGGGGTCACCGAAGGCACTCCAGGGCATGCGCGCCGCGTACGGCCCCATCGCGACGAGCACTTCACGCGCCTCGCGCTCCTGTCTGCCCATGTAGAGGGCGTGCGCCAGATACGACAGGTCCAGGACCGGGGTGAACCGGTAACCGGGCACCTCCGGGAACCAGTCCCGGTAGCCGCCCAGCGCCGTCGCCACCCACGGGGCCTGCCGCCAGGTGCGGTACGCCAGCAGGGCGGCGGGGTCGTACTCCTCGGCGAGGGTCACGAGCGGCAGCAACCGCAGCGGCGAGGCGGCCGGCGCCCGGTGGCTGAGGAAGGAGGCGACGTCCCAGCGGGCGCTCGCGGTGCCGCCGTGCCGACTGAAGAAGAAGGCGAGAAAGCGGTGGTGGGCCTCCCTGTTCCAGGGGTCGAGCCGCAGGATCCGGGCGAAGAGCCGCCAGGGGCCCCGAGGCGCGGTCAGCAGCCCCTGGGGCGCGGGGTCACGGACCCGTCTGATCCGGGCCAGCGCCAGGAGGGCGACCCAGGGCGTGGGGTCCGAGGGCAGCAGGCGCGCGGCCCGCTCGCAGGCGGCGGTGGCGATGCCCAGGAGGGTGCCGGTGTGAGGGTCCCCCGCGTCGGCCGCACGCAGCGCCCGGAGCATCGCGACCCGCGACCAGAGCAGTGCGGCGTCGGGCCCCGGCCGCTCGCCCATCCAGCGTTCGGCGAGATCGGAGTCGGCGGCTTCGGACGCCAGCACCAGAGAGCGGTGGGCCCGGACTCCGTAATCGTCACGGACCTCGCGCAGGATCTCTCGCGAACTCAGATACCGGCCCGCCTTCACATCGACGCACGCCCGTGCGAGCTGATGGTCATCGGCCGCCGGATGCCAGACGAACTGGCCGTCGAATGAACCGGCAGACACGTTCTACTCCCCCCGTCTCCCCGGACGCCAGTGATCCCACGCTCCCCCGCGCATTCCGGACCGGCCGAATGCGACCGGCCCCCGAGGGCCACCGGCGACGGGATCACACCCTACTCATCAACAAGTGAGTGAGAAAACACTCATCCGGGTATCCGATGACTCCGTTGCACCCTGTGCATTCGGCTCATGAGCGAGAGGCATATGCCTTATCAACTCCCCTTACCACAAACCCACAAGGAATCCTCAGATCTCCCGGAGAATCCTCACCCGAAGGAGATCACCAGGCGCCATTTCGTAACGAATGAATTACCTCGTTGAATCCCTTACAATTCATGGCGGAATTGATCTGTCGACATAAAGATTCGTCGCCTCACCCGCGTGCGCCGCCCACGCCGCCTCCGGCGGTGACGACCACCACCGGGGGAAGAGGGCCGGGAGGCCCCGCGGACATGACCCCTGACCTGTCGCAGCGAATGACCTGTCGCAGCGCAGATCGGGCATTCTCATCGAAGGCTGAGCGCCTGTTTCCGGCTTTGGGAGCGGTTCGGTCGCTGTGGGCCGGGATACTCGGCATCGCGTCTGTTCACGGGGTTGCCCGAACCGTTCCCTCCACCGCGGGAGGCAGCTTCGTCTCCACGTCGAGCACTGCCTCGCTCACCTGATCCGGAGTCAGACCGACTGCTGTCGACAGGTCCGCGTCGAACAGGCGGGTCCCTTTGAGGTGTGTCGCCTTGAGGCTGGCGCCGCGTAGGTCGGCCCCCTTCAGGTAGGCCCCTTCGAGGTGGGCGCGGTCGAGCCACGCGCCACCGAATCGGGTCTCCCTCAGCCATCCCTCCTCCAGGTGTGCGCCGATCAGGTTGGCTCCCTCCAGACACGCACCGGCAAGGCGTACGCGCTCCAGCCGGGCCTCCTGAAGGTCCGCTCCGCGTAGGTCCGTGCGTCGCAGGTCTATGCGGAACGGCTCCTCCAGCGGCGGCCGTCTCCCCAGAACCGTCAAGGCGGCCTGGACGGACTCTTCCGGCTGCGCCGTGGGGGCCAACTCCGTGTCGGGCGCCACCGATACCTGGTCCCGGACGAATGCCGCGAGGACCTCGACCACGGTGAGGTGGTCCTTGGCGGAGTCCCGCATGATCCGCTCCAGAGCGTAGATGCCGCCCAGGCGCTCGACCGTACGCTCCGACGCAAGCAGCTTGATCGCTTCCACGTAACGGGCGGTCACCTGGCCGTCCCGTGCGATCTCCGCCTGCTCGCGGTCCCGGTCGCGGGTATGTCGCAGCGTACGGTCGGTGTAGTACAGGCCCGCCCCGGCGACCGCACCGGCGCCGAGGGCGATCAGCGTCGTGCGGAACCCCGTGATCACCACACCATCGGCCGGCTGGAGATCCCTTCGGCGTAGCCGTCCGCCGTCCAGCCACCACGGGCCCTGCCACAGCAGCAGGGCGTAGCCGACGAAGCCGACGGCCAGTAGCGCGATCACCAGTGCACGCGTCCGGCTCCGATTCATACGCGGGAGCATGTCCCCGAAGGAGTCGCCGTATGCGTAACAGCCCCTACCCCGCAGGCGGGACATGCACCGGCCGGACCTCTGGTTCCCCCACCGTCTCCCCAGACAGTCAGACCTCAACGATCACTCGGCCTTCAGTGAGAAGGCCCAGCGGTCACCGGCCTTCGGCGACAGTGCTCGACCTTCGCCGCAGAGGGTCAACCCACCATGATCGGGACAGCGGACCGAAGAGCAAAGAGAACGTTCATTCTCTCCGCCGTCGCCCAGCTCGCGGAGAACGACGGTTCTCATGCAACCGGGTTCGCGGACACGGGAGTTGACCCACGTCACGGGCGTCCACGGAGCGTCCGGCATCCGAGACGGAGGACCGGAAGGGGAGACTCCGCCCTCTGAGGATCGAGGCGACTGGGCTATGTTGAGCGACAGTGGGACGAGAAGGAGTGACACCGGTGGCTTCAGATCAGCAGGAACGCGCACAGGCGTCTGCGATCACGCCGGGAAGGCTGGAGCCCGACGACGGGCCCGCACCGTCGGACAGGGTCCTCGCCCTCTTCGGCGGCCATCGGCTCTCGCCCGGACAGCGGCGGATCGCGCAGTACATCACCGACCACCTCACCGAGGCCGCGTTTCTCTCGATCACCGATCTCGCGGACCGGGTCGGAGTCAGCCAGCCGTCGGTGACCCGGTTCGCCTCCTCGCTCGGTTTCAGCGGGTACCCCGCGCTCCGGGAGGCCCTTCAGCCGATCGCGCTGAGCGCGATCGCGGGCCTGCCGGACACCCGCGAGGAGATCCGGCGCAATGAGCTGCAGGCAGCCGTGGACGCCGAGATCCGGAACCTGGAGAACATGCGCCGGCTGCTCGCCGACACCAACCAGGTGCTCGACATCGGCCGCGAGCTGGCCCACTCGGTGCCCCTGACGATCCTGGGCCTGCGCATCTCCGTCTCGCTCGCGGAGTACTTCGCCTATGCGGCGCGGCGGATCCACCCGGATGTGCGCACGGTGACCCGCGGGGGCAGCGTGGCGTACGACACCCTCATGCAGTCGCGTGCGGCGGGCGGCACCTGGGTACTGGCATTCGCGATGCCCCGGCACGCCAATGAGACCCTGGCGGCCATCCGGGCGGCCCGGAGCGCGGGGCTCAAGGTCGCGCTGATCACCGATCTGGCGCTCGGCCCGCTCGTCGACGAGGCCGACGAGGTGCTGGTCGCCCCCACCGGATCGCGGCTGGTCTTCGATTCCTATGCGGCGCCCGGCGTACTTTCCGCCGCTCTCCTCCAGGCCATGGCCGACGCCGACCCACAGCGCACCCAGACCCGGCTCGAAGGCTACGAACAAGCCGCTGAGCAGCACAATTTCTTCCTCGAGGACTGATCCCGCCCCCTCGCGCCCCACCGCCTCCACCCCTGGAAGAACAGCACTTTTCACCTCCAGACCTGCATGAATTTTTTCATACCCTTGCTTACTCGACGGTATATATATTTACTGCCCTGAGTGGCCCAGAGATCCACAAGCCCTCTGGACCACCCATGCACTCAAGGAAGGCGGGCAGACCGCGACATGCACATGCCCACTCATCCCGCCTTAACCGACCTCCAGCCCGGCCGACGGCCGGACCTCTTCGCACCGACGGGCGACATCGGTGCGAGCGGTCCCGACGAGCGTCGGCGGGCCATGTAGAACCGGACACCGGGGACGACGCAACCTCCTCGCGTCAGTACCAAGGTGTTCCGTCAGGGCTCCGCCCCCTGCGGATGCCCAACTCGGCGGCCTCGGCCAACCCCTGGGCCGAGGCCGCCAATATCTTCGGTTCGGTGACCCCGACCCGACTTTCCGCCTTTTCGGAGAGACGACTATGCCCCAGTCCCCCTCCACGATCGGCCCCGACTGGCCGGTCCAGGTCGCCTCGCCCGGCAGCCCCGAGTGGGAGCGGACGGCGACCCGCTGGCTGCGCGATCTCCTCCCGGCCCGCTACGCCGGATACTCGACGCTCACCCGCCATCCCGCCGTGCTGGCCCGCCACGCCCAACTACAGCTCCAGCACGAGATACGGGCGGTGCGCACCGCCTTCCAGACCTGCCGGGCCGAACTGCCGAGGATGGGTGTCTCCGACCAGATCGTCGAGAACACCATCCGGCTGTACGCCGTGGAGCTGGAGCAGCTCGACCGGCTGGCCCGCGGGGTCCGGCTCGTCACGGACGCGCTCCTGCACGAAGCCCGGGAACGGCGACGGAGGCGGACCCCGGTATAGGTTCCGCCTCCGCGCGCTCGACCGGCCGAGTGCGTCCTCCGCACGCGGCCGGCCGAGAGGCCCCGAGGGCCGTCGAGCCGCGAGGCCCGGAGACCGGCGGGCCGGGGTTCAGCCCGCCTTGCCGTCCTCCGGGTCCACGAGGGCGGCCAGGGAGTCGGCGACATACGCCTCGGCCGCCGCCTTGTCGATGCCCAGCCCGGTCAGCAGTCCGTCGCCGCCCTCCCACTCCAGCAGCGCGAGCAGGAGGTGCTCGGTGCCGATGAAGTTGTGACCCAGCCGCAGGGCTTCCCGCTGGGTCAGCTCCAGGACCTTGCGCGCGGACGCGTCGTAGGGGACCAGGTCGGGCGCGTCATCGACGGCCGGGGGCAGCGCGTCGGTCGCGGCCTGCCGGACGGTGTCCAGCAGGACGTCCTGCGCCACGATCGCCCGTGCGCCGAGCCCCTCGCGCTCGATCAGCAGGCCGAGCGCCAGATGGCCGGGGGTGATCTTCTCGTTGCGCGCCGCCTGGGCCTCCTGATGCGCGCCCATGACGGCGTTCCTGGCGCGCGGGGTGAACCGGCCGAACCCCTGGTTCGGGTCGAGCTTCTGCGCCCCGTCGCCTTCCTTCGGCACGAATCGCTTCTGCGCGGCCTGCCGGGTCACGCCCATGCTGCGGCCGATATCCGTCCAGGACGCGCCGGAGCGGCGCGCCTGGTCCACGAAGTGGCCGATCAGATGGTCGGCCACCTCCCCGAGGTGGTCCGCTGCGATGACCGCGTCGGAGAGCTGGTCGAGCGTGTCGGTGTGGACCTTCTTGATAGCGGCGATCAGTTCGTCGAGACGTACCGCGCCGGTGAGTTGTACGGGATTCTCCATGCGTCAACCCTAGGTTGTCACTCCAGTTTCGTCAACCGAAGGTTGACACGCTTGCGGTCAATGGAGGCACGCCGGAATGGAGCCGGCGGGTGCGGCCCCGTCTTCACCGGAACCGATGAGTCGACCGATGAGTCGGCGGCGGCGCGGCGGTCCGCACTCCACGTAGGAACCTCACTGCGTACGAACCTCACTTCACGCACGCACGAACGAAGGGCAGCGGTCCATGGCCGAGGACACGGCGGATATCAGGGCGCTCATCGAGCGCTGGGCGCGGGCGGTGCACGGTGGCGACCTGGCCGGCGTGCTCGCCGATCACGCCGAGGACATCGTGATGTTCGATGTACCACCGCCCGACGACGGGGTGCGCGGTCTCGACGCCTACCGCGAGGTCTGGCCTCCCTTCTTCGACTGGCAGCGGCAGGGCGCCTCGTTCGAGATCGTCTCCCTCGACGTCACCGCGGGCGCGGACGTCGCCTACGCGTACGCACTGCTGCGCTGCGGCACCCCCCAAGAGCTGGCCGACGATCCCGGCAACCGGCTGCGCCTGACCATCGGGCTGCGCAAGGAACGCGGGCGCTGGACGGTGACGCACGAGCACCACTCGTTCCCCCACAGGGGCTGAGGCGCGTACCGGGGCCGAGGCCCGCTCACGGCCGCGAGGGCTCGGGAACGCGCAGGCTCACGGCCACAGGGCCGGGGCGTGGACTCATGGCAGCGAGGCGGGGGCTCACGGCCGCGGGGGCTCACACGGCTGCGGGGTGGGCCGGAACCACGCCGGACCGTCGGTCAGCGCCTGCTTGATCCGGAAGCGGCCGAACTCCCTCAGCCCCGGCAGCGCGTCCAAGCCGAACCAGCCGACCTCCAGGGACTCGTCGTCGTTGACCCGCGCCTCGCCCCCGGTCGCACGGCACCGGAAGGTGATGTCCATGAACTGGCAGCGGTCGCCATTGGGGTACGTCACCGGCTGGGGCACGGCCTGGACGAGCACGACCCGCTCGGCGACACAGTGCACGCCCGTCTCCTCGTACACCTCGCGCACGGCGGTCATGGCCGGTTCCTCACCGGGCTCGGGAATCCCGCCGAGCGTCGACCAACGGCCGTTGTCGGCGCGTCGGCCCAGCAGCACCCGGCCCTCGTCGTCGAAGACGATCGCGCTGACGCCCGGCAGCAGAAGCAACTGGTGGCCGGCCTTGGCCCGGATGTCGCGGATGAAGTCGGGGGTCGCCATGCCCCTGACCCTAACCGCCGGAACCTCGGCGGCCGAGGAACGACGGCCCGGCGGTCCGCCGCCCTAACCCTCCGCGGCCGCGCCCTCCGCGCCGCCCGCGCCGCGCCGTTCGCGGAGGGCCCGTACGGCCCCGGCCACCGCCCAGCCGAGACCGCCCGCGGCGATCAGCACCAGCACGGCCTCGGGCCACACACCCAGTCGGGTCGCCGGGGTCAGCGAGGAACGCAGCGGGACCTCGGCGACCAGGGCGTCCGGGGTGAACATCCGGGTCTTCTGGACCACCTTCCCGTCCGGCATGATCACCGCGCTGACCCCGCTGGTGACGGGGACGACGACGGACCGGCCGTGCTCCACGGCCCGCAGCCGTGACATCGCCAGCTGCTGGTACGTCATCTCGCTGCGCCCGAACGTGGCGTTGTTGCTCGGGACGGAGATGAGCTGGGCCCCATGGGTGACGGTGTCACGGACCATGTCGTCGAAGGCGGCCTCGTAGCAGGTGACCAGGCCGACGCGGGTGCCCGCGAGATCGAAGACGCCGACCTCGTCGCCGGGCCCGAAGTCGCGCCGCACCCGGTCGACGTCGGAGCTGAAGATCCGTACGAAGGACCGCATCGGGATGTACTCACCGAACGGCTGCACATGGCGCTTGTCGTACGTGTCGACGGGGCCCGTTTCGGGATCCCACTCGATCAGGGTGTTGCGGAGCTTCCCCGTCTCCGGGGTGATGACCGCGCCGACGACGGTCGGCACGCCGATCGCCTTGACGGCCCGGTCGATGACGATCCGCGCGTCGGCGTTGGCGAACGGGTCGATGTCCGAGGAGTTCTCCGGCCACAGCACGAAGTCGGGCGCGGGCACCTTGCCCGCCTTCACGTCCGCCGCCAGTTCCTCGGTCCGGCGCGCGTGGTTGTCGAGGACCGCGCGCCGCTGGGAGTTGAAGTCGAGGCCGAGGCGCGGCACGTTCCCCTGGACCGCGGCGACGGTCGCGGTGCCGTCCTCCGCCGAGTCGTCGACGAGCGGCCGGGCGGCGAACGCCACGGTGACCGGGACGAGAACGGTGAGCAGCGCGGCGGCCATCGGACCGCGCGGCAGTTCACCGGAGCGGCGGTACGCCATGACGCGCCGGACACTCTCGTACAGCCCGAAGCCGCACAGGACGACCGCGAAGCCCAGTACCGGGGTCCCGCCCAGCGCGGCGAGCGGCAGGAAGACCCCGTCCGCCTGCCCGAAGGCGATCTTCCCCCAGGGGAAGCCGCCGAACGGCACCCGCGCCCGCGCCGCCTCTCCGAGGATCCACACGGCCGCGCCCCACAGCGGCCAGACCGGAAGGCGGGTGACGGCGGCGATCCCCATGCACGCGAACGCGATGAACAGCGCCTCCACCGCCGCCAGCGCGATCCACGGCACCGGCCCCACGTCCTCGCCGGTCCAGATCAGCAGCGGCAGCAGAAACCCGAGACCCGCGAGATAGCCGAGACCCAGACCGGCCCGCAGCCGGCGCCCGTACAAGGCCCAGCCGAGCAGAGCGAACCCCGGCAGAGCCAGCCACCACAGAGGCCGGGGCGGGAAACTCACGTACAACAGCACCCCGGCCAGCAGCGCGCCCCCCGGCCGGGTGAACCTCCGCCACAGCGGGCTTCGCCCGGCCGGGTCGGGCTGCGTGATGTCGACGGGAGTGATGGTGGCGCTCACCCGCCGGAGTCTACGGGAGGGGGGTATCACCCTCACCAGCCCGTCGTCCGGAGGCCCGCGGCCCGTGCGACGGCCCTCCGGCCGGGCATCACCTGTCCCACCTCACCCGACTCCCGCGAACCGGCCTGGCGGACATCACGTACCGCACCCCGTGCCCACCCGTATCTGCCGACACCATCCACAAACCCGTGTCCCTGCCGTTACCGTAAGTGCAGCCTTCACGCCGTCGGCCGGTGCCGGCCCGTGACCGGCGACGGGGACAGCTGTGTGTCGGGGGGTCGGCGGGATGGTGCCTGGACCGGATGGCCGGGCGGCGGTACGGGAGCGTGGCGGTGCGACCGACATGGCCGGCGTCGTCGTGCTCGGTCTGTGCGCGGCGTGGCCGCTGATCAGCGCGGCCGGCCGCGAGGCCAGACCCGAGGGTGCGCTCCTCGCCGTGTTCGCCGTCGTCGCCGGGTACGCCTGCGGCCGGATCTCCGGCACCTTGCTCCCGGTCACCGCCGCGACGGCCCTGTCGCTCGCCGCGCTCGGCCTCGCGCTGGCCTCACCCGACGGGGTGCCGGGCGCGAACACGGGCGCTCCCGCCCAGCCGGGGCACACAGGAGCGGGGGCGGCGCTGCTGGTGCTCAGCGCGGGCGCCGCCTGCTGCGCCGCTGCCGCCGCGCGCCCTCCGGCCCTGCGCCTCGCGTTGCGGCTGCTCGCCCTCGCCTCCGTCGCCGCCGGGCTCGCGGTGGGGTCCACCGCGGGCTTCGCCGCCTGTGCCGGAGTGCTGCTCTGCTCGGTGGCCGCGGCCCGTATGCCGTGGCGTAGGGTCGCGCTCGCCGGCCTCGCCCTGGTGACCGGTGTGGCGGCCGCGGTCTCGTGGGGCGTCGCGGAGGACGCGCTGCCGGACGGGCTCACGGTGTCGCTGGAGGGGCAGCTGACCCCCCACCGGGTGGCCCTGTGGCAGGACGCGGTCGCGCTCGCGAAGGAGGATCCGGTACGCGGGGCCGGGCCCGGTCTCTTCGGCAGGCTGAGCACCACCGCTCTCCAGTCGGCGGGCTCCGACGGCAAGCCGCACTCGGCGCTGTTCCAGCAGGCGGCCGACCAGGGCCTGGTGGGAGTGGTCCTGCTCGCTACTGCGTTCGGGTGGTTGCTGCTCGCCCTGGCGCGCTCGCCCCGGTCGACCGCGGTGGTGCTGAGCGCCGGCGCGGCCCTCACCGCGCTTGCGGTTCTGGCCAATCTGGGCAACGCGCTGAGTTTCACCCCGGTGACCACGGGAGCGGGTCTGCTCGCGGGTCTGGCCACGGCGCGTGGGGCCGGGGAAACCGTCCGGGAGACCGGCCGTCGCACGGCTACGGCGACGGCTACGGCGACCGTGGAAGCGCCCTCGCGTTGAGCCGGACGGGGCTCACACCCGCGCGGGCGTGCCCGTTCCCGGACCGAGCCGGTCTCGGATGGCCCGTACCGCCGCCTCCGCGTCGTCGACGGTCACCGTGAAGGTCCTGCCGTCACCCAGGGTGACGACGATGCCTTCGCCGTGGCGCACGACGACGGCTGTGCCCCGCCCCGGACGCCAGCGGTAGCCCCAGCCGCCCCAGTGTCTGGGGTTGACCTTGGGCTCGAACTCCGCGCCGACCACATGGGCGAGCGGGATACGGCGGCGGGGCAGCCCCATATGGCCGCAGCGGATCTCCACGGCGTCGCCGTCCACCTTCACCGCGACATGGACGAAGGCGAGGGTGCCGTAGAGCATCAGCAGGCCCGCGGTGACACAGCCGACCACGGACATCACCAGCGGGGTGATGCCGCCGGTCCAGTTCGATACGACGGCCAGCTCGATGCCGAGCGCGATGCACGCGGCCCCGGCGATGGCGAGCAGCCACTGCACACGGTTGGTCGCACGGCCGGTCCAGATCTCGGGGACTGTCTCGGCGTGCGTGGGGGGCGTCGAGTCGTGGGAAGGGTCCCTCATGCCAGCAGGGTACCCAGCATCGGATGCGGCGGCATGGGGTCTGCTGGAAGGATCACGTGTTCACCTATGACCCCCCTGGGGGGACACGGCGGTCGAGCCCCGGGGCGGTCAGGTCCGGGGCAGGGAGGTCACCTGCCGGAGCAGCCGGGCTTCGGCGTAGCTCATCGCCTGTTCGGAGAGCGCCGACTCCCGGCCGCTGAGGATGACGGTGAGACCGCCGCCGGGGCCGGCCTCCGCGAGAGCCGGGGCCGCGACGCGGCGCAGTGCCTGGGCGGCGACGGCGTCGGCGGAACCGTGTAGGACGACGGGTCGTCCGATGGCGGCGCGGATGCGTTCGGCGACGAGTTCGTAGTGGGTACAGCCGAGGACGATGTCCGTGACGTCGGCGGGGGTCAGCGCGGCGGCGGCCCCGATCGCCCGTTCGATACGGAGGTCGTCCGCGAACTGGACGCCGTCGGCGAGTCCGGGGCAGGGCACCTCGGTGACGGCGGCGCGGCCGGCGAAGTCCTTGATGAGGCCGCGCTGGTAGGGACTGCCGGTGGTGGCGGGGGTGGCCCAGATGGCGAAGGGGCGGCCGCCCGCCGACGCCGGTTTGATCGCGGGGACGGTGCCGATGACCGGAATCGCGGGCTCGAGTTCGGCCCGGAGCGCGGGCAGGGAGTGCACCGACGCGGTGTTGCAGGCGACGATCAGGGCGTCGGGTCCATGGGCGGCGGCGGCACGGGCGACGGCGAGCGCGCGTTCGGTGACGTCGTCGGGGGTGCGCGGGCCCCAGGGCATTCCGTCGGGGTCGGAGGAGAGGACGAGATCCGCGTCCGGCCTCAGTCTGCGTACCGCGGCGGCCGCCGCGAGGAGGCCGATTCCGGAGTCCATGAGCGCGATCTTCACCCGGTCACCATAGTCGACCGCACGTGCACGATCGCTGTGGTGGGGCAGACTTCGGCGCATGAGCACCCTCGCCTGGATCGCCGTCGGATCGCTGGTCGTCTGGGGGTGGCTGCTACTCGGGCAGGGCTTGTTCTGGCGGACGGACCAGCGGTTGCCGCGTGGTGAGGACCCGGGGGTGTGGCCGGATGTCGCGATCGTGGTGCCCGCGCGGGACGAGGCGGCGGTGCTCCCGGAGAGTCTGCCGTCGCTGCTCCGTCAGGAGTATCCGGGACGGGCGGAGGTCGTCCTCGTCGACGACGGCAGCACGGACGGAACGGAGGAGGTGGCTCGTGCGCTCGCGGAGCGGTACGGCGGGCTGCCGCTGACCGTGGTCCGTCCGGGCGAACCGGAGCCGGGCTGGACCGGGAAGCTGTGGGCGCTTCGGCACGGCATCGCGCTGGCCCGGACGAGCGAGCCGGGGTATCTGCTGCTCACCGACGCCGATATCGCCCACGCACCGGACAGTCTGCGCACGCTGGTGGCCGCCGCCCACGCCCATGACCTGGATCTGGTGTCGCAGATGGCACGGCTGCGGATCGCCGGCGGCTGGGAGCGGCTGCTGGTGCCCGCGTTCGTCTACTTCTTCTGTCAGCTCTATCCGTTCCGCCGGGTCAACCGGCCGGGGGCCCGGACGGCGGCGGCCGCGGGCGGCTGTGCGCTGCTCAGCGCGGAGGCGGCCGAGCGGGCGCGGATCCCGGAGTCGATCCGGCAGGCGGTGATCGACGACGTGTCGCTGGGGCGCGCGGTGCAGCGGTCGGGTGGCCGTATCTGGCTCGGGCTGGCCGAGCGGGTGGAGAGCGTACGGCCCTATCCGCGGCTGGCGGATCTGTGGCGGATGGTGTCGCGCAGCGCGTACGCCCAGCTCCGGTACAGCCCCTTGCTGCTGGCGGGCACGGTGGCGGGCCTCGCGCTGGTGTATCTCGCGCCGTCGGTCGCGCTGGCCGCCGGGATCGTCGGGGGCGACGCGGTCGCGGCGTGGGCGGGCGGTGTGGCGGGGGCGGTCATGGCGGCGACGTATCTGCCGATGCTGCGCTACTACGGGCAGTCGCCGCTGTTCGCTCTCGTGCTGCCGTTCACGGCCCTGCTGTATCTGCTGATGACCGTCGACTCCGCGGTCCAGCACTACCGCGGTCGCGGCGCGGCCTGGAAGGGGCGTACCTACGCCCGTCCCGAGGCCGCGCCG
This sequence comes from Streptomyces sp. NPDC004838, assembly GCF_053600955.1. Classification (NCBI taxonomy): domain Bacteria; kingdom Bacillati; phylum Actinomycetota; class Actinomycetes; order Kitasatosporales; family Streptomycetaceae; genus Streptomyces; species Streptomyces sp. NPDC004838. Next base: position 114,117 of record NZ_JBSGAW010000022.1, read on the forward strand.
GAGAACTGACCGAGGACCGGCGCGGTCTCATCCGCGGCCGGGTCCACCCGCCGCCGGGCTCGACGCGCGCCGCGTAAGGTCCCGGCCGCGGAGCGCGTCACTTGCGGCCGGGGGTCCAGTTCATGCCCCAGCCGTAGGTGTGGTCGATGGTGCGCTGCGGGCTCACTCCGCGCTCCGGGACCAGGAAGCGGGCCTCGCGCTGGACGACGAGGTCCGAGCCGGTGTTGGTGATCAGTGCGAGGGCGCAGACGGTCGAGGGGACGGTGCACTCGCCGAGGGTGAACTCGATGGGGGCTCCGTGCTGCGGCTGGAGGGTGACCGTGGCGTCGAGGTCGGCGAAGCTGCGCGCGCCTTCGTAGATGGTGACGAAGATGACGACGCGGCGGAGGTGCTGGCGGTGGTCGAGGTTGATGGTGAGGTTCTCGCCGGAGGTCCCTCCGGTGCGGTCGTCGCCGTCGAGATGGATGAACGGGGGCTGGTGGAGCGCTCCGAAGGCGTTGCCGAGCGCCTGGACGACTCCCTTGCGGCCGTCGGTGAGTTCGTAGAGCGCGCACAGGTCGAGGTCGAGGTCGCCGTGCATGGCGACGGCCCGTCCGAGTTTCGCGCCCCAGCCCTTGAACTGCTTGCGGACCTGCCAGCTGAGGTTGACGCGCATCGCCCCGGAGGTTCCGCCCTGCTTGGTGAGCGAGACGGTGGGGGCCTCCTTCGTCAGCGTGACCTTGGTCAGCCGTACGGGCGCGGTGGGCGCAGCGGGAGCGGGCGGCGGGGGTGACGGGGCGGCGGGCGCGGCGGCGACCGGCGCGGGTGGAGGCACGGCCGCGACCGGGGCGGCCGGAGGCGCGGCCGCCTGCTGCGGTTCGTCGACCGTGATGCCGAAGTCCGTGGCCAGGCCCTCCAGTCTGGTGCTGTAGCCCTGGCCCACCGCGCGGAACTTCCACGCGCCCTGACGCCGGTACAGCTCTCCGAGGACGAAGGCCGTCTCGACGGACGCGTCCTGGGGCTCGTACCGTGCGATCTCGGCTCCGGTCGAGGCGTCGGCCACCTTGATGTAGAGGCCCGGCACCTGTCCGAAGGCACCGCCGTCGGCGGAGGCGACCAGGACGATCCGCTCGATCGAGGGCTCCACGCGCGCGAGGTCGACGCCGATCACGTCCGCCATGCCGTCGGCCGCGTTCCGCTTCCCCTCGTGGCGTACGGCTCCGGAGGCGTGGGACGGCTGGTTGTAGAAGATGAAGTCCTCGTCGGAACGGACTTTGCCGGAGCCGGAGTCGAGCAGCAGCGCCGAGGCGTCGACGTCCGGCGTGGACGGGCCGGCGCGCCAGCCCAACTCGACGCTGACCTGCTGTGCCGCCACCGGAGTATTGGCTCCCTTGAGCATGGACATGCTCGCCCCCAGAATGTTTCGGAGTGTCCGGACAATTCGCTGAGCGCCAACCTAATCCTTACGGCCCTGCGCGCGCCCGTGCCGACCCGCGGGTAACCCACCCTCAACTCGCCCTTTACACGACTCTTGCGCCTTCGAGCGACCGATTTTCCCAGATTCGCTCACATTGGGGATCCGTGGACCCGCCCGTCTCCCGAAAGAACCCTCTTGTCGGACTCCCCAACCGACAACTCAGGGCTTAACTTATGAGCCATGACCTCCCCCCGCGTCACCTACGGCGGCAGCGGCTACTACTCCGCCCCGTCGTTCGCCGACACCCCGATCTACGACTCCCTGGTCGCAGAGCGGGGCACGCCTCAGATCGCTCCGATCCGAGTGCCCTCCGCGTACGACACCGGCAACAGCTATCTGCCGGCGCTTCCCGCGGCCCTGCCCGCCCTCCCGGCGGCGCCTCACCAGCAGGCCAACGCGTACGGCTATCAGCAGCAGATGCCGCAACCCATGCCGCTCCAGCAGGCGGCGGCCCCGTACATCCCGCAGCAGCCGTCCGGGCCGCGCGGCTATCCGGGTCCCCAGGGGCAGCCCCAGCGGCCCGCGGCCACCGGCTACGAGGCGATGCGCCCGGCGGCCGCCCGCCCCGCGCCTCCGCCCGCCCAGGGCCCGGGGGCGTACAACGCCCAGTACAACCGCCCCCATCCGGGCCAGGGTTACTGACCGGTCACCGGCCCGTCGGCCGCCGGAGCCCGCGGACGCACCGGGCTCCGGACCGGGCCCGCCCCGCACCACCCCCCTTTCCGTCTTCCGTCCCAGCGGCCCGCACGGTTCACGGAGTTCACACCCGACGAGGTCTGTGGGAACTCCGAGCCGCGCCGGGCTCGTTGGGTGTACGAGCAGGTGTCGGGGAGCAGAGGTGATCTGCCTCTCTCTCCGCCGGACTCGCGCGTGCACCGCGCCGTGCCGGGCTATCACGGACTCGGAAGGGGGTGCAGTCGTGCGAGCAGCCGCAGGAGTCTGGCGCTGGCGCCGTAATCCGCTGCGCCGGGCGACGGATCGCGCCGAAGCATGGATGACGCTCGTCGCCGCGCTGCTTCTCGTCACCGCCGCCCCGCTCATCGGCTGGATCACCGGCGCCGCCGCGGACGAGTCCCTCGAACGGCAGGCGCGCGCACAGCGCCAGCAGCGGCAGCAGGTCACCGCCACCGTGCTCGGACCCGCCCCGGCGGCCCCGGCGGGGGCGTACCTTCCCGACACGTCGGCCGTCACCGGGAAGCACCCGCTGGTGATCGCCGAGTGGACGGCGGCGGACGGCGGCAAGCGCACCGGCAGGCTCGCCTCCCGGTTGCGGGAGCCGCGCGTCGGCGACAGCTTCGGTGTGTGGACTGACCGGCAGGGCCGGGTCGTCGGCCGCCCCATGAACGCGACGGCCGTCCGGGTGAACACCGTACTCGCGGGCGTGGGCGCGGCGTTGGCGTCGGCGGTCCTGGTCGAATCCGTGAGAAGGCTGGTGCTCTGGCGACTGGTCCGCCGCAGACACGAGCGGCTGGACCGGGCCTGGGCCACGGTCGGCCCGGACTGGGGGCGCGCGGGCGCGGGCAGCTGACCTCGTGATTCGTCAACTGCCGGGCCTCGCGCACGCTACGGTGGGGCGACCCCCACTCGCGGGGTCGGGGACCTTCACCCCGGAGCGCGGCCCCACGGGCGGCGACGGCGCGACGGCGTCCGCCGGTCGGCCGGCCGGCCCAGGGCGGGGGCGCACGGACGCGGCACCACCGGTCCGGGCGCCGACCGGAGATGAAGGTCACCAGGCGCGCCCCTGTCCGGAGGCGCGGCGGAGCGGTTCCCGAGGCGAGGGCAGAGCAGCACGATGGCACAGGGCACAGTCCAGGTGACCCACACCGGCACTTCTCGGTGGCGGCGGCGCACAGGCGAGTACGCCTCGCTCTCGGCGGCGCTGGAGGCCGCCTCGGACGGCGACGTCCTCACCGTCGCGCCGGGGACCTACCGCGAGAATCTGGTGGTGCAGCGGGCGGTCACCCTCCGCGGCCCCGAGGGCTCGGCCGGCTCGGTGCGCATCGCCCCCGCCGACGGCGTCCCGCTGACCGTGCGGGCCTCGGCCACCGTCCAGGACCTCCATGTGGAGGGGCAGGACGCGATGGCTCCCGCGCTGCTGGTGGAGGACGGCACGCCCGAGCTGGCCGATCTGCGGATCTCCACCCGCTCGGCGGCCGGCATCGAGGTGCGGGGCGCGGCCCGTCCCACCGTGCGGCGGGTCACCGTCGACAATCCCGCCGGCGTCGGCATCGCCGTACTGGACGGCGCGGGCGGAGTGTTCGAGGAGTGCGAGGTGGTCTCGGCGGGCCAGGCCGGTGTCTCGGTGCGCGGAGGCGGTCATCCCCGGCTGGAGCGCTGCCGGGTGCACCACGCCTCGGGCGCGGGCCTGACCGTCACCGGCGAGGGCAGTGGTCTGGAGGCCATCGGCTGCGAGGTGTACGAGATCAAGGGAGCGGGCGTGCAGATCGCCTCCCGCGCCTCCGCGCATCTCACCGACTCCAGCGTGCACCGCACGGCGGCCGACGGCGTCACTCTCGACACCGACGCCGTCCTCACCCTCTCCGACTGCGATGTCCACGACATCCCGGAGAACGCGATCGATCTGCGTTCGCGCTCGGTGCTCACCCTCACCCGGTCCACGGTCCGCCGCTTCGGGCGGAACGGACTGTCGGTGTGGGACCCGGGGACCCGCGTGGACGCCAACCAGTGCGAGATACAGGACAGTACGGGCGACTATCCGGCCGTGTGGATCAGTGACGGCGCCACCGCCGTACTGGACTCGTGCCGCGTCCACGACGTGCCGGACGCCCTGTTCGTGCTGGACCGGGGCTCGCGTGTCGACGTCGTCGACAGCGATCTGTCGCAGATCCGCAATACGGCGGTGTCGGTGAGCGACGGTGCCACGGCGCAGCTCGACGACTGCCGGATCAGGGAGGCGTCCACGGGCGCCTGGTTCCGTGACCACGGCAGCGGCGGCACGCTCAACGGCTGCACCATCGACGCGGCCCAGACCGGGGTGATCGTCACCAAGGGCGCGGACCCGGTGATCGAGCGGTGTACGGTCACCTCGCCCGCCGAGGCGGGTTTCTATGTGTCGGCGGAGGGCCGCGGCACGTTCCGCGGCTGCCGCGTCACGGGCAGCGGGGGCTACGGCTTCCATGTGATGGAGGGCTGCCGTACGACGCTGAACCGCTGCCGCACCGAGCGGAGCGCACGGGGCGGTTACGAGTTCGCCGAGCCCGGTCTGCTGCTGGTCGAGGACTGCACCAGCGATGAGTCCGGCGTACGGACGGCGGCCGGGGCGATATCCGCGGCCCCGGCGACGGCGGTGCTGACCGCCGCCCAGTCTCCCGGTCCGGCGGCGGCCCCTGCCCCGACCGTGACGTCGGCCGCCGCGTCCGGGCCGGCCGATCCGTCGCGCGGTTCGGACGCCGTCCTCGGTGAACTGGACACGCTGGTGGGCCTGGAGAGCGTCAAGCGCGAGGTCCGCTCGCTCACGAACATGATCGAGGTGGGCCGGCGCCGTCAGGAGGCGGGACTGAAGGCCGCCTCGGTCCGCCGCCATCTGGTCTTCACCGGCTCCCCCGGCACCGGCAAGACGACCGTGGCCCGCCTGTACGGGGAGATCCTGGCGTCCCTCGGGGTGCTGGAGCGCGGGCATCTGATCGAGGTCTCGCGGGTGGACCTGGTCGGCGAGCACATCGGCTCCACCGCGATCCGCACTCAGGAGGCGTTCGACCGGGCGCGCGGCGGGGTGCTGTTCATCGACGAGGCGTACGCCCTCTCCCCCGAGGACTCCGGACGGGACTTCGGCAAGGAGGCCATCGACACACTGGTGAAGCTGATGGAGGACCACCGGGACTCGGTGGTGGTGATCGTCGCCGGCTACACGGCGGAGATGGAGCGTTTCCTCACGGTCAACCCCGGCGTGGCCTCCCGTTTCTCCCGGACCATCACCTTCCAGGACTACGAGGCCGGCGAACTGCTGCGGATCGTGGAACAGCAGGCCGATGAGCACGAGTACCGGCTCGCGGACGGCACGGGCGACGCGCTGCTGAAGTACTTCACCGAGCTGCCGAAGGGGCCCGCGTTCGGCAACGGACGGACCGCGCGCCAGACCTTCGAGTCGATGGTGGAGCGGCACGCGGGCCGGGTCGCGGAGCTGGCCGAGATGGACACCGACGCCCTGACCCTGCTCTATCCCGAGGATCTGCCCGGACTGCCGTGAGTCTGCCGGGCGTCCCCCGGCGGCCCTGACACCGACGGTCCCGGTCGGCCGGGTACGGCCGGCGAAAGCCCGAGCAGCTCGGCGCGGGCCGCGGCGAACGCCGGATCTGCCTGGTAGTGGGAGTGCCCGAGGATCGGCTCGGGCAGCGGGTTCCGCAGGGAACGGCCGTACGCCACCGGGTCCATGAGGACCTCCCGGTCGGGTGCCGCACGGTCCCCGCCGGGGACGCGGACGGGCCCGCCGATCGGGTCGGTGTGGCGCCACAGATTGCTCCAGCCCCGCACCCCGTCGCGGAGGCCGCGCAGGGCGGTGGGGCCGAAGTAGGCGGGGAACCAGCGGCCGTACAGCCGCTCCAGAGGCGATCCGTAGGTCAGCAGCGCGACCCGGCGGCGGGTGTCGGCGGGCAGCTGCCAGACGGCGGACGCCGCGAGCACACTTCCCTGGGAGTGGCCGGAGATGACGAGCCGTCCGCCGGCGCGCTCCGACCGCGCCGTCCAGGCGCGGATGCGCCAGATCAGATCGGGGACGGCCCGCTCCGCGTAACACGGCGGCGCGAAGGGGTGCGCGGCGCGCGGCCAGAACGTGCCGACGTCCCAGAGGATGCCGACGGTGCGCCGGGCGGAGGCGTCGCGATAGGCGCGACGGCCCCAGGTGACGAACAGTATGAAACCGAAGCCGATCAGCCAGGAACCGAGGGATTGCGCCGTCTCGGCCACGGCTTCCGCGAGTCCGCCTCCGTCGCCGAACGCCCGGCCGGGCACCTCCTCGCTCACCCAGGCTCCGGTCACGGCGCCCGCGCCGAGGAAGAGGGTGGAGCCCGCGACGAAGCCGACGATGCGGGCGGCCCGGTCGGTGACCGACGCCCGAGCCCTGGCCGAGGCGATCTGCCGGGTACGGGCCGGGTCGGGCCGCCACTCCCCGGCCTCCGGCTCTCTGCCGGCGTACTCCTTCTCCACGGTGGCGGCGAGCCGACGGGCCGTCAGCCAGGTCCGTACGGCGAGCACGGCGGCCGGGACGATCAGCAGGAGCAGCAGCACCGGGATGACGGACGCCTGCCAGCTCAGCAGCACGGGAGGTCCGGGGATCGACCCGTCGCCGTCCATGCCGGGGGTGCCTGGCCCGTCGAGCCAGTCGGCGACCCGCTGGGCGATGCCGCCGGTCATCACCCCGCCGAGCGCGCAGGCGAGCAGGGCCACCGCGGGCCCGCCCAGTCCGGCGAGGACGGTGCGGGGGTGGCGCGCGTGCCGGTGCAGCAGGAGTGCGGCGACGGCGAGGGCGACCACCAGCGCGCCCTGCGCGAGGGCGACGACCCGGAAGGTCGCCTCGCCCGGAAGCGTGCCGCGGGAGTGCCACAGGGGCCGGGACCAGGAGGCGTACAGCAGCGACAGCGCGAACAGTGCGAGCGACCAGGCGGGCAGGACCCGGACGGCGGCGCGGTCGGCACGGTCGTCGAACCGCCGTTCGCTGCGGCCCCGGCGGAAGACGATCAGCACCACGGCGACCATGCCCAGCGCGAGCATCCCTTCCAGCAGCAGGCCGCAGATCATCAGTGGGGTGCTCCCGCCGCTCCGGTCGTGGCGGGCGGCGGCCCCGGCGACGGCGGCGGAGACGGTGAGGAATCCGGCGGCGGTGTGGGCGGCGCGCAGCCGGGCGACGTGCCGTCTCCCGTACCAGAATCCGAGGCGGCCCAGGGCGGGCCGTACGAGCGGCCGGGTCTCCCCGGCACGGGGACGTGGCGGTCCCGCCGCCGCGGTCCGGGCCTCCGTGTCCCGTTCGCTGCCGGGCCGCTCGGCTTCCGTACCGTCGGCGTTCCCGTTCCTCCCGTCCGCGCTCTCCGGTCGTGGGGACGCCTCGGCTTCGGTCACACCTTCGCCCGTGGGCGGCCGTTGGGACTCGTACGCGCTCCAGGTGCGGTGGGAGAGGTACCACAGCAGTGTCACCAGCGCGGCCGGCACGGTGGAGGCGAGGGCGAGTCGTCGGCCGGGCTGTGACCACCAGCCGCCACGGGCCCCGGAGAGGAAGCCGAGCCAGGACCTGCCGTCGGAGCACGCCCGCACCCCGGCGCACTGCCAGGCGAGCAGATCGAGCGCGACCTCGCAGGCGGCGGCCGTCATCAGTACGGTGAGGCTCAGCGCGATCAGCCGTACCAGCGCGCCGTACAGCCGGGTCGTCCGGGCGCGGTTCGTGGCGCACGGGCGCATCCAGTGCGCGAGGTTGACGACCATGAAGGGGAGGAGCAACAGCCACAGGGCGCGTGCGCTGTTGCCGGAGGTGAGGTTGGACCAGCAGTACGCCTCGGGGATCGGCCGGTCCGTGCGGGCGGCCGCGGGTTCCGCGCTCCGTCCGCCGCCGTCCGCGCCCCCGGCCCGGTCGTCGGAGCGCTCGTCCTCGACGCGTTCGTCGCCGGCGTGCTCGCCCTCGGCGTACTCGTCCTCAGCCCGCCGGTAGACGGCCGCCTTGTCGTCGCCGCAGATCCGTACCGTACGGGGATCGCCCAGCACGGCCTCGGGAGTGACGCCGCCGACGCCGTGGACCAGCAGTTCGAGCGCGGGCCCTCCACCGCGTGGGGCCGGGATCTTCGCGGGCACTTCGGTGACTCGCTCTCTGGGGGAACACCTGGGAGAACTCTCCGGGACCGCCCGGCGGGAGGCTCCGCGCGCGGGGCCGGTCGCCGTTGAGGGACCGTGCGGCGTCCGTACCCCCGGATACGGGGATCAGGCGGTTCGCGGCCCCACTCTCACCGAATCTCCCCGAGGTCGGCGGAAGGTGCCGTGGGAGGATGTGCAGCCTCGGACTCAGGCGGCGTACGACGAGACGGAAGGACTGGCCCCGGCGGTGAGCGACAACCAGAACCTCCTCGCGGAGCAGCGGCGTGCACTCATCCTCGACGAGGTGCGCAGGCGCGGCGGAGTGCGGGTCAATGAGCTCACCCGCAGGCTCAGTGTCTCCGACATGACCGTGCGCCGGGATCTGGACGCGCTGGCCCGTCAGGGCGTCGTCGAGAAGGTGCACGGCGGCGCGGTCCCGGTCGTCGAGGCGAGCGCGCACGAGCCGGGGTTCGAGGCGAAGTCGGGTCTGGAGCTGCGGGCCAAGGAGGACATCGCGCGGACCGCCGCCTCGATGGTCGCACCGGGGACCGCGATCGCGCTGGCCGGTGGCACGACGGCGTACGCGCTGGCCCAGCAGTTGACGGAGGTCGCGGATCTGGCGGTGGTCACCAACTCGGTGCGGGTCGCCGACGTGCTGCACAACGCCCGGCGGGCGGCCGACGGCAGTACTCCCGCGTCGAGGCCGGCCGGGGCGACGGTGGTGCTGACGGGCGGGGTGCGCACGGTGTCCGACACGCTGGTGGGGCCCGTGGCGGACACGGCGATCCGTTCGCTCCACTTCGATGTGCTCTTCATCGGGGTGCACGGCATCTCGGTGAAGGCCGGTCTGTCGACGCCGAACCTGGCGGAGGCGGAGACCAACCGTCACTTCGTCCGCTCGGCGAGACGAGTGGTCGTGGTGGCCGACCACACCAAGTGGGGCACGGTGGGGCTGAGTTCGTTCGCACGGCTGGCGGAGGTGGACGCGCTGGTGACGGACGCCGGTCTGCCCGCCGCCGCCCGTGAGGAGATCGAGGAGCATCTGCCGGGCGGTCTGGTGGTGGCGGGTGAGCCGGATCCCGCCGGCTGACGGCCGGACGTCCGCACGGACCCGAGGCCCGAGGCCATGACCGTCTTCCGGTTGACGCGCGCGGTGACGCTGCCCGCCGACGAGGTCTGGCGGCAAGTCACCGACTGGCACGCGCACGCGGCGCAGGTGCCGTTCACCTCACTCGCCTCTCTCACACCGGGGCCGGCCCGTGAGGGCACGGTCTTCGTGGTGCGCTCGGCGGTCGGCCGCCTGGGTTTCGACGATCCGATGGAGATCGTCCGCTGGGAGCCTCCGGATGGGGATCGTTCCGGCAAGGACCGTCCGGGCGGGGATCGTCCGGGCGGGGATCGTCGCGGCGCCGAGAACGAGGGCCGCTGCCGGCTGGAGAAGCGTGGTCGCGTGGTGCTGGGCTGGGCCGAGATCGAGGTGGTCCCACAGGAAGGCGGCTCGCTCGTGGTCTGGACGGAGGAGCTGCGCTTCCGCGGACTGCCCCGTCTCCTCGACCAGGTGACGGCCAAGGTGGGGCAGCTGGTGTTCGGCCGTGCGCTGGACGGTCTCCTGCGATCCGGCGGACCCGGGCCGGGCTGAGCCACGGGCCTGGCTGAGATTTGGGCCGGGAAGGTGCAGACGACCGCGCCGGCCCGTCTCGGCACAGGGATCCCGCCGACCCTGGAGCCCGCCAACGAGGGCCGGTACAGCGGGAGTTATGGTGTGCGTGCCCTGTCGCCTGCCTCGGAGGTACGGTTCATGGCTCGCCGACTTCGCCTTGTGGAGCTGGACTTCATCCCATCCGCGCCGATCCGGCTGGTGTTCGAGGCCGGGCTCTCGGCCTCGCCCCATGCGGTCTACCAGGCGCTCGCGGAGGATGTACCGGGCTGGGCTTCGTGGTTCGACGCCATTTCGATGGCCATCCCGACGCACGGCGGCACGGGACGGGACGTCAAGCTCAGGATCGGCGCGTTCTTCTCGGAGACGATCCTGGCGACCGACCCCGGTGAGCGGTACGCGTACCGCGTCGACACCACCAATGTGCCCGGTCTGCGGGCGCTGCTGGAGGAGTGGCGGATCACCCCGACGGCCGGCGGCGGCAGCCGCCTGCGGTGGACGTTCGCCGCCGACGGATCGTCCGTGGCCCGAGCGCTGATACGGCTGAGCGGGCCGGGACTCGGCGTGTCCTTCCGGAGCGCGGTGCGCAATCTCGACCGCAGGCTCGCCGCCTCCGCCGCGCAGTGACCGTCGTCCGGAACGGCGGCACGGCCGTTCCGGACGGTTCGGACTCTCCCAACCGCTCGGACGGTCCGGCGGGGTCGGACGGTCCAGCAGGATCGGGTGGTCCGGAGCGGGTCGTCCGGAGCGGGTCAGTCGGGCCAGATCCCGGTCGTAAGGAACCGCTCGATCGCGCTCGCGTAGGGCTCGATGTCCAGTCGCTGACCGGCCAGCCAGGTGTCGGAGTAGTACTTGTCGAGATAGCGGTCGCCGGGATCGCAGAGCAGGGTCACCACGCTCCCCCGCTGCCCGGCCGCCAGCATCTCCCCGACGATCTTCAACGCGCTCCACAGCCCGGTGCCGGTGGAGCCGCCCGCCTTGCGTCCGATGGCGGTGTCCAGCGCCCGTACGGCCGCGATGCTCGCGGCGTCGGGTACCTTCATCATCCGGTCGATCGCGCCGGGCACGAAGCTCGGCTCCATCCTGGGGCGTCCGATGCCCTCGATCCGGGAGCCGCGGTCGCTGGTCGCCTCCGGGTCGCCCCGCGTCCAGCCGTCGAAGAAACAGGAGTTCTCCGGGTCGGGCACACAGATCCGGGTGTCGTACTGCATGTAGTGCACATAGCGGGCGATCGTCGCGGAGGTGCCGCCGGTGCCCGCCGTGGCGACGATCCACGCCGGCTCGGGATAGCGCTCCAACTTCAGCTGCTGATAGACCGATTCGGCGATGTTGTTGTTGCCGCGCCAGTCGGTGGCCCGCTCCGCGTAGGTGAACTGGTCCATGTAGTGGCCGCCGGTGCGCTCCGCGAGCGCCGCGGACTCCTCGTACATCCGACGGGAATCGTCCACGAAATGGCACTGTCCCCCGTGGAATTCGATCAGCCGGATCTTCTCCGCGCTGGTGGTGCGCGGCATCACGGCGACGAAGGGGACGCCGATCAGCTTGGCGAAGTACGCCTCGGAGACGGCGGTCGAGCCGCTGGACGCCTCGATGACCGGTCTGCCAGGGCGGATCCAGCCGTTGCAGAGTCCGTAGAGGAAGAGCGAACGGGCCAGCCGGTGCTTGAGGCTGCCGGTCGGATGGGTGGACTCGTCCTTGAGGTAGAGGTCGATGCCCCAGGCGTCGGGCAGCGGGAATCTCAGCAGATGGGTGTCGGCCGAGCGGTTGGCGTCCGCCTGGACCTTGCGGACGGCTTCCTTCAGCCACGCCCTGTAGTCCGGATCGCTACGGTCGACATCGGCCGCCCCCGTCGCCCCACCCGCCACATGGTTCTCATCGGTACTCATTCAAGCCGTCCCTGTGCCGTACTCAGTGCCACTTCCCTTCTGTCACAGTAAGACCCTCACCTGCGAGAACAATGACTTTGGGGATCCATAGGCGTCACTTGTGGGCAGGATGCACTCAGCACTGTCCACATCCACTGGTGCGTGGAGCCGGAGTTGTGCAGACTGCCTGCAGGGGGACGACATCGCGGGAGCACGAGGGGAGGAGGGGCCAATGGCCATGGCGGAGCCCGAATTCCGGGCCACGGGCGTACGGATCGAGCGATGGCCGCGCTCACTCACGAGGGCCGGACAGGTCCTGATCAGGGACGGCCGGCTGGAACTGCTCACGAGTTACGGGCGGGTGATCGACAGCGCGCCCGTCAGGGCGGTCAGAGCGGGCAGGCCGTGGTTCGCCGACGAGGCGAGCACGGCCCTGACGGTCAACGGGAAGCGGTACCGGCTGACCATGGGGCAGCGCAATCACGGCTCCGGTGACGGAAACCTGTCCGGACGCTTTCTGAAGGCCGTGCGCGGCGTCGGCATCGCCGACGACTGAGCCGACGGCGGACGGACAGCGGCGGCGCGCGGACGACGAGTCGACGGCCGTGCCGGAAGCCGAGCCGAGGACACCGGGCCGGGGAAGAGGCCGGGCCGGAGTCGCCGGGCCGGACAGGACACCCCGTGCCGCCGGCGGAGCGGGACCGCGGAGGAAGCCGGGGTCGCGCCGGGCCGCGACCGGCCGGACCGAGGACGCCGCCCCGACCGGCCCGCCGGAGTCTCCGATCCGTCCGGCCTGCCCCTGCCGGGCATCTTCTTCGCTCGGGCGGCGCACGGCCCCGAAAGCCGCCGAGTTGCACGACCACCACCCTTGGTTCACGCTTGTCTCACATCACTCAGGGTGTACAGGCAGTGACGCTGTGATCCAGCCGCCGCCGGACAGATCGGCAGACAGCCAACTGCCGGATCCGATCCTCCGTCTTCTTCCGGACCTACTTCGGGGAGTCGCAGCCGTGATCAGCCAGCCAAGCAGGCACTGCACGGTGGAGCTCCAAGCCCTGCCGTCGCGGATCGGTCAGGTCCGCAGAATCGTCTCGGCGCAACTGCGCTACTGGCATCTCGATCCTCTCATCGACCAGGCGGCGCTCGGCGTCACCGAGTTGCTGACCAACGTCCATCAGCATGCGGAACCGGACAAGGTGTGCACCGTGGACATCGAGCTGCTGCTCGACCGGCTCACGGTCTCCGTCTGGGACCACGACCCCCGGCTGCCGGTGCTGCGGGCGGGCGAAGGCGATCTGTTCGCCACTTCAGGCCGGGGGCTCGAACTGATAGCGGCGGTGAGCGAGAACTGGGGCGTACGGCCTCAGGGCGATACCGGCAAGGTCGTCTGGTTCTCCCTCACCGCGCCATCGCCCGTGGTGACACCGCCGTCGCGTTCGATCGTGTACGAGGTGGCCGGGGGCGACCGGTTCGCCCCCTCCCTGGACGCCCACGACCGCGACGCGGTGCGCGAACACGCCAGGATCCGGTCAGCCGTTGCCGGCTGACCGGGCGGGCGGTCCCGCGAGGGATCCACCGCGCCCCGGCGTCACCCCCGCTCCCCCGGCGGGGGTTTCACCGCGGGCTACTCCGCGGCGATGGCGCGCAGGACATCCAGCCGCGCCGCGCGGCGCGCGGGCCCGCGGCCCGCGATCGCTCCGGCGGTGAGTCCGACCAGGGCGACCACCAGCAGTTGCACGGGCGGCACGGCGAAGACGAAGGCCGTGTCGCCGACGTCCTCCGACGCCTTGACGAGGACCCAGCCGAGGAGCCAGCCGAGGCTCACTCCGCCGACCGTGCCGAACGCGGCGACCAGGACCGATTCATAGCGCACCATGGCGCGGAGCTGGCGCCTGGTCTGGCCGACGGCACGCAACAGACCCAGCTCCCTGGTGCGTTCGTGGACCGCGAGGGTGAGCGTGTTGGCGATGCCCAGGAGGGCGATCAGCACGGCGAGCGCCAGCAGCGCGTAGACCAGGGTGAGCATCATGTCGATGCCTCCCGCCGTGGACCGGGCGTACTCCTCGCGTGTCTGCACCTCGGGGTCGCCGTATTTCCGCGCCGTCTTCTCCACGGCCGCCGTGCCGTCCGCGGTGGAGACGCCGTCCCGGAACGCGACGGCTATCAGTGTGTCGGAGTCCTGGCCCCGGTGCGGGGCCCATGCCTCGCGGGTGATCACATAGCCGCCCGCCAGGTCCGACCGCTCGTACACGGCCCGGACCGTGAACGGCCGCTCCGCTCCGTCGGCGAAGGTCAGCCGGACCGTCGAGCCGGGCCGCCAGCCGTGGGCGGCGGCCTCACTCTCCGTCACGGCGATTCCGTCGGCGCCGAGTCCATCGAGCGAGCCGCGCACGGCGCCGAGGTCGAACGCCCTGCCGAGCGCGACCGGGTCGGTGACGGTCAGCTCCCGGCCCGCACCGTCGATCTCGGCGACTCCTGCGCCGAGGCCGACCGCGGTGGCGATTTCGGGCTGTGCGGCGATGGCCGGGGCGAGCCGTGGGCTGAGCCCGCTGCCGCCCGCGCCGAACGAGGGCGCGCTCACCGCGACATCGCCCGCGAAGGAGCGGGAGACCGTCTGGTCCATGGTCGCCTTCAGTGACGCGCCGAAGACCGTGAAGAGGGAGACGACCGCGACGCCGATCATCAGCGCGCCGGCGGTGGCCGCAGTGCGCTTGGGGCTGCGCAGGGCGTTGCGCTTGGCGAGGCTGCCGGACACGCCGCGCAGCCGGTCGAGCGGTCCGCCCAGGACGCGTACGGCGTACGAGGCCGCTGCGGGGCCCAGGACGACGAAGGCGGCCAGGACGAGCACCGAGCCGGTCGCGGCCAGGGCGATGGACGGGGTGGCGAGTATGCCGATCAGGATGGTCCCCAGACCGGCGAGGGCGAGCGCCCCGCCCGTGAACGTCCGCTTGCGGGAGGCCGCCGACTGGCCCACGGTGGTTTCGCGCAGCGCTGCCAGCGGTGCGGTCCGGCCGGCGCGGACGGCGGGCAGCAGTGCGGAGCCGAGGCAGACGATCACTCCGACGGCGAGTGGCAGCAGCAGCGAGGGGGCGCTGACGACGAGGCCGCCGTCGGGGAAGGGGAAGCCGATAACCGGGAAGAGCGCCTGGAGGCCGAGCGCGATTCCGGCGCCGCCGATCAGTCCGGCGGCGGACGCGACGACGGCGATGACCGCGGCCTCGGCGAGCGTCGATCCGACGACCTGACGGCGGGTCGCGCCGAGCGCGCGCAGCAGGGCGTTCTCACGGGTGCGCTGGGCGATGACGATGGCGAACGTGTTGTGGATGGAGAAGGTCGCGACCAGCAGCACGATGCCGGAGAAGACGAGCAGCAGGGTGGTGAACAGGTCCAGGAACCGGCCGGAGACCGCGTCGCGGTTCTCCTCGGCCGCCGCCTGGCCTGTGATCGCCTCGACGCCGTCGGGGAGTACGGGGGTGAGGGCGTCCACCAGTTCGTCCTGGCTGACTCCGGGGCCTGCCCGGACCTGGATGGAGGTGGCCTCGCCCCGCTCGGCGGTGAGGTGCTTCTCCGCGTCGGCCAGGGTCATGCCCGTGAAGGTCGACTGGCTCATTCCGTCCTGACCGCCGAAGGTGGCGAGGCCGACGACGGTGACCCGCACGGGGTCTGGCGTACGCAGGACGGTCCGGTCTCCGATCTTCAGTCCGCCGGTCTCGGCCGCGGCCCGGTTGACGACGACTTCGCCGCTCCGGGCCGGGGCGCGGCCTTCGGCCAGTTCGTACGGGTTGAGCTCCGGGTCGCCGATCCAGTTTCCGGCGAGCGTGGGCGGGCCCTGGCCGCCGATCGGTTCACCGTTCGCGCCGATGAGCTGGCCCGCGCCCTGGACGCTGGGGGCCGCCGCGGCGACACCGGGCGTCTTCTCGATGCGGCTGACGAGACCGGTCGGCACGGGATTTCGGGTGCTGACGCCGGAGACGGAGACGACATGGCTGCCGCGCACGACGGCGTCGGTGCCGCCGTTGGCGTCGGCGAACAGGGTGTCGAAGCTGCCGCGCAGGGTGTCGCCCATGATCAGGGTGCCGGCGAGGAAGGAGACGCCGAGGAGAACTGCGGTGAGGGTTCCCACGAAGCGCCGATTGTGGGCGCGCAGGGAGTTGGCGCCGATGCGCAGGGAGGCCCGGCCGCCGCTCATGTCGCCGCCCTCGGGTGCCCGGCGTGTCCCATGGCCCCGGCCGCCGGGGAGCGGCCCGCGCCGGACTCGAACGCTTTCATCCGGTCGAGGACCCGGTCGGCGGTCGGGGCGCTCATCCGGTCGACGAGCCGCCCGTCGGCGAGGAAGACCACGTCGTCGGCGTGGGCCGCGGCGACCGGGTCGTGGGTGACCATGACGACGGTGCGCCCGCTCCGCCGCACGGTGCGTCCCAGCAGCCGCAGCACTTCCTCGCCGGAGCGGGAGTCGAGGTTTCCGGTGGGCTCGTCGGCGAAGACGACGTCGGGAAGCCCGGCGAAGGCACGGGCGACGGCGACCCGTTGCTGCTGGCCGCCGGAGAGCTCGCTCGGCCGGTGGCGCAGCCGGTCGCGGAGCCCCACGGTGTCGATGAGCGCCGCCAGCCACTCGGGGTCGGGCCGGTCGCCGGCCAGGTCCAGGGGCAGGGTGATGTTCTCGGCGACGGTGAGTGTGGGGAGCAGGTTGAACGCCTGGAAGACGAAGCCGACGCGCTCGCGGCGCAGCAGGGTGAGCCGGCGGTCGTCGAGCGAGCCGAGGTCGGTGTCCCCGATGAGGGCGGATCCCGAGGTCAGGGTGTCGAGCCCGGCGGCGCAGTGCATCAGGGTGGATTTCCCGGAGCCGGAGGGCCCCATGATCGCGGTGAAACGGCCGGCGGGGAAGTCGACGCTCACCCCGTCCAGGGCCCTTACTTCGGTGTCGCCGCGCCCGTAGACCTTCACGGCGTCGACGACCCGGGCGGCGGGGAGGGCGTGATCGAGTTCGGTGGTCATCCCCGGACCTCCCGGTCCGCGCGGCCGAACCGTTCGTCCAGGACGGAGAGCCGCCGCCAGTACTCGTCCTCGTCGATCTCGCCGAGGGCGAACCGGCGACCGAGCAAGGCGATGGGGGATTTCTCGCCATACGGGTCGAGTGCGGTGCGGCCGGTGTGCGTCCGTGTCCGTCGGGGGTCGCGGTGTCCGCGCCATGGTCCGGTGCGCCGCAGGACGGTGACCACGCCGAAGACGCCGATTAGCACGAGCGCCCAGATCAACGGAGCCAGCGGGATCCATGGGCCGGGCCCTTGCCCGTCGCCGAACGCCGGGGTGTTCATTTCGGTCAGCTCCTCGGTGGTGGCCGTGCGATGCCGGTCTGCCTGTCTTGTCCGAGACTCCCGCTGAAGCAACGTCCACGTCGTCGTACTGCGGGCGGCATCGCCCGTACCACCCGGGAGGTACGCCGTGGTGTCACGGCTGCTCCCGGCGGCTGGTGGCGGCGGTGCCGGGGGCACCGCCCGGACCCGAGCCGAACCGGTTCTCCAGTCGTCGGCGTACGCGCTCCTCGTGGACGAGCCGGCCCACCAGCGCTCCGCCGTAGACGACTACGCCGATGCCGACGAGCCAGGACTGGAGGACCAGGACGGTTCCGAATGGGCCGTAGGTGACCGCGTTGGAGGCGATCAGCGGCGAGAAGACCAGTTGGGAGAAGACCCGTAGCCCGAGCAGGCAGAGGGCGGTGGCGACGGCTCCGGGCAGCAGGGCGCCCCAGCGGACCCGGCCGCCGAGCAGCAGCCGCTGGGCGACCCAGAAGAAGAGGAAGGCGCCGATCAGATCCGCGATCGCCGCGGCGATGGTGCCGAAGACCGACCCGTTCGGTGTGGGTGTGTTGACGAAGAGGAGCAGGGCGAAGATGAGCAGGGCGAGAAAGACGACATGCCGCCACATGGTGTGCCAGCGGGCCGTGGGCAGGTCCCAGACCTTCTCGTACCCCGTCTGCACGGCGGAGCCGAACGTCAGCCCGAAGGCGGCGAGCGCGGCGAGACCGAAGGCCGTCGTCCGTTGGAGTGCGGTGCCCGGCGGGGCGAAGAGCTGCTCGACCTGAGCCTGCGACACCTCGGTCACCCCGAGCGCCTGGCCCAGCCAGCGGGCGAAGCCCTGTGTGCTGGCCGGGTCGGCCGCCGCGACGACGACCAGCAGCGGGACCAGGGTGAGGAAGCCGAGCGCGGCGAAGCCCATGGCGCGGTGCAGCAGCTCCATCTCACGGCCGCGGTTCCAGCCCAGGCCGATGGGCGAGGAAGCGATCCTGCGGCGCAGCCGCTCAAGCCGGTGCGGGTGCCGTGCCGCGCCGGGGGGCTCATGGGTCATAGGTCGTCGTGTACCCGCTCGTGCGGGGCGGGTCGTCCATCATGCCCCCGGACGGGTGGCCACGGCCTGTGACCGTGGGCGGGAGCGTCGGCCCGCGGTCGGCCACCGGGGCACGCGGCGACGCCTCATGAACGGTGGGTGCCGGACCCCAGTATGGACGGTGGGTGCCGGACCCCAGTGCTGTGACCGGACCCGACGGGACGTCCACCGTCGCCGGACCCCGCTGCGGAGCTGCCCTGTCAGCGGCGGCACGGCAGCGTCTGCCGGGCCCGCTGGACGGGCACACCGCGGCCGACCGGATAGGTCCGACGCCCAACTCTCGACCAGCGAGCAATCCGGCCCACACAGCCCGGCCCGGGAGCAGTCCCGCCCCACACGCGGGGACGTACGGCAGCCGCCAGGGCAGCGGAGACGCCTCATGGACGGCGGGTACCGGGGGACCGGCCCGGCGGATCGGGAGTCGCGGACCGCGGTGGCGGCCGGGGAGCGCACGCCTGCCGTGAGGCACCGTCGTGGTAGGCGTCGGCGTCCTTCGCCGGGCGGCGCTGTCGCCCGGCGACGAGGCCCGCCCGCTCCGGTGCCGACGGGGCCGGCCGGCCGTGCGGGAGGTCTCAGCCGAGCGCCCCCAGGGGGTCGTCGAGAACGGGCTGCCATGCCAACTCGGCCGCCCCCACCAGACTGTTGTGGTCGAGCGTGCAGGCGAGGATCGGTACGCCGCCGCTCCTGCCCCACAGGCTGCGGTCGGCGACCACGGCCCGCAGCCGCTCGGGGTGGGCGGCGAGGAGCGCCTGGTGCAGACCGCCGAGAATGATGCGGTCGGGGTTGAGGATGTTGACGAGACCGGCGAGGCCGAGGCCGAGGCGGTCGACGAGTTCCTCGCCCGCGGCCCGCACGCCGGGTTCGTCCGGCTCCGTGCCGAGCATCTCCCGAGCCTGCTGTAGCAGGGAGACCTCGGGTCCCGGAGTACGGCCTGCCGCGGTGAGGAAGGCGAGAGGGTCGGTCTCGACGTCGAGGCAGCCGCGGCTTCCGCAGTGGCAGGGGCGGCCCTCGGGGTTGACGGTGAGGTGGCCCACTTCGAGGGCGAGGCCGGAACTGCCGGTGTGCAGCCGGCCGTCGAGGACGAGTGCGCCGCCGACGCCTCGGTGCCCGGTGGCGACGCAGAGCAGATGACGCGCCCCGCGCCCCGCGCCGTGCCGGTGCTCGGCGAGAGCCGTGAGGTTGACGTCGTTCCCGGTGAAGACGGGGCCGGTGATTCCGGCCGCCCGTACCCGCTCGGTGAAGATGTCCCGTACGGGGGAGCCCGCGGGCCAGGCGAGATGGAGCGGGTTCAGCGCGGTGCCGTCGGGTTCGGCGATGGCGGAGGGTACGGCGAGTCCCGCGCCCACGCAGCGGCGCCCGCTCTCGCGCAGCAGGGCCGCGCCCGCGTCGACGACCGCGCCGAGTACCTGCGCCGGGTCGGCGGAGACCGTGACGCAGCCGGGCGCGGTCGCCACGGTCCGGCCGCCGAGGCCGACGAGCGCGGCGCGGAATCCGTCGGGGTGGACCTGGGCCGCGAGGACGACGGGCCCGGCGTCGTCGACGGCGAGGCGGTGCGACGGCCTGCCCTGGGAGCCGGTCTCCGCGGCCGGCCGGGAGTCGACCCGGATCAGCCCCAGGGCCTCGAGCTCCGCGGCGACGGCGCCCGCGGTGGCGCGGGTGACGCCCAGTTCGGCGGTGAGGACGGCCCTGGTGGGCGCGCGGCCCGTGTGGACCAGTTCCAGAGCGGGGCCGAGCGCGCTCCGGCCCCTCTCCAGCTTCGATCTGGTGCTCGTCGCCTTCCCGTTCATGGAGGCGAGTCTCCCATGATCCGGAAGCTGCGCAGCCGCCCCGACCGGGAGCGACGGCCCGCCTCGTACGCGAATGCAGCCGTCTTGTCCGAATCCGGCCTCCTGCCCTAACCTCACTTTGTGCCGATATTGAACAAACTGCGGCCGGCCCTGCCGTGGGGATCCCGTGGCGGGCACACGCCCGCCGCTCTGTCCCGTCTCCGTCTCACCCTCACCCTCTTCTTCGCCCTGGACGGCTTCCTCTTCGCCGGATGGGTCGTCCGCATCCCCGCCATCAAGGAGCAGACCGGCGCTTCCGCGAGCGCGCTCGGGCTCGCGCTGCTCGGTGTCTCGGCGGGCGGTGTGGTGACGATGATGCTCACCGGACGCCTCTGCCGGCGCTTCGGCAGCCTCCCGGTCACCGTCGGCAGCGCCGCGCTGATGTCGGCGAGCGTCGCGCTTCCGCCGCTGGCCCCGGACGCACTCGCCCTCGGCCTGGTGCTGCTGGTCTTCGGCGCCGCGTACGGAGCCATGAACGTCTCGCTCAACAGCGCCGCCGTCGAACTGGTGGCCGCGCTGGGGCGGCCCGTGATGCCCGCCTTCCACGCGGCGTACAGCCTCGGCGGAATGGCGGGGGCCGGGCTCGGCGCGCTCGTCGCGGGCGGGCTGTCCCCCACCTGGCACCTGCTGCCGCTGGCCGCCGTGGGGCTGGTGGCCACGGTGGTCACCGGGCGGGCCCTGCTGGGTCGGCGGATGCCGCTCACCCCGTCCGCCCCGTCTACCCGGTCCACGGCGAGCGGGCGCACGGACGCGGGAGGCGACGGCACGGAACGCCCTCGGGACGGGGAATCGCAGGGCAGGGAATCGAAGGGCGGTGGCTCGTCCGCCGCCCCCTCGGATGACGGGCGTTCCGGCAGCGGGCGTTCCGGCAGCAGGCGTTCCGGCGGCGGGCACACGGGAGAAACGTCTTCGGTCACCCGGCCCCGGCGCACCGAGGCGCGTCCGCGTCCGCCGAAGGGCCGTAGCCGCGGCTTCGTCCTCCTCTGCGGTGTGATCGCGCTCTGCACGGCCTACGGGGAAGGGGCGATGGCCGACTGGGGCGCACTCCATCTGGAAGAGGATCTGGACGCGCGCCCCGGTGTCGCCGCCCTCGGCTACTCCCTGTTCGCACTCGCCATGACCGTGGGCAGACTTTCGGGAACGTTCCTGCTGGAACGCCTCGGCCACACCCGTACCCTCGTCGCGGGCGGTGCGACGGCCGCCGCCGGGATGCTGCTCGGCGCGCTCGCCCCCAGCGTGTGGGCGGCACTGCTCGGCTTCGGGGTGGCCGGCCTGGGCCTCGCGAACATCTTCCCCGTGGCGGTCGCCAGGGCGGGCGCGGTCGCGGGACCCGGCGGGGTCGCCGCCACGGCGACCCTCGGGTACGGCGGCATGCTGCTCGGCCCGCCCGTGATCGGCTTTCTCGCCGACTGGTCCACCCTGCCCATCGCCCTGACCACGGTGGCGGCGCTCGCCGCCGGCGCGGCTCTGATCGCGTACGCGGCGAGAGACGTCGCGTCCGAGGAGCAGCCCCTGCCCGCCTGAGTCCAGGAACCTGCCGAACGGCACGCCGGTGACCGCCACGGCGGCATCCGGCCAGGGAAGCGGTCGCCACCGCGCCCACGCCTGTGCCCGTACCCGTACACCCGTACCCGTACCCCCTGCCCCTGCCCCTGCCCCTGCCCCTGCCCCTGCCCCTGCCGGATGGTCCCGTGCCCGGCGACGCGGACCGGGCCGCCCTTGGCCTGAGCAGTCCGCCCGAACCCGGTCGTGGAGCCCGCCGCGATGCCACGATGCCGCGACGTCTCACCGTTCCTGCCCCGCCGCCCCTGCGACACTGGGCGGCGGCGCAGGGACGAGGAGGAGGCATGAGGCGACGCACACAGGCGGACCGGGACGCCGTCACCGTCGAAATCGGCTACGCCCTGGCGAGCGCGGTCTTCGTCGCCGCGGTCGCCTTCGGGGTGGTCGCGGGACCGAAGCTGATGTTCACCATGCCGTACGCGGTCGAGCGCGGGCTGCTGCTGGCGGGCTGCGCGGCGGCCGTCCTGGTCTTCGTGGTGCGGGTCGTGACCGTGCTCTGGCGGTTCTCCACGGCCCGACCGCGGCCCGATGAGAGCGGTCAGCCGAGCCAGCCGGGCCGGACGAGCCCCGACTCATAGGCAAGGACGACGAGTTGGGCGCGGTCGCGGGCTCCCAGCTTCACCATCGCACGGCTCACATGGGTCTTGGCGGTCAGCGGGCTCACGACCAGTCGGCGGGCTATCTCCTCGTTCGACAGCCCGATGCCGACCAGCGCCATCACCTCCCTTTCGCGTTCGGTGAGTCCGGTGAGCGCGTCTCCCCGCGCCGGGACCTTGGAACGGGCCGCGAACTCCGCGATCAGCCGACGTGTCACACCCGGCGAGAGCAGCGCGTCCCCGCCGACCACCGCCCGTACCGCGCGCAGCAGTTCATCGGGCTCGGTGTCCTTCACCAGGAAGCCGGAGGCCCCGGAGCGGATCGCCTCGAAGACGTACTCGTCGAGTTCGAAGGTGGTCAGCACGACGACCTTCACATCGGTCAGGCCGTCGTCGCCGGTGATCCCGCGGGTGGCGGCGAGCCCGTCGAGGAGCGGCATGCGGATGTCCATCAGGACGACGTCCGGGCGCAGTTGGCCCACCAGCCGGACCGCCTCCTCGCCGTCGGCCGCCTCGCCCACCACCTCGATGTCCCCCTGGGCGTCCAGCAGTGCCCGGAAGCCTGCCCTGACCAGCAGTTGGTCATCGGCGAGCAGTACGCGGATCACATCGTCTCCTTCGAGGCCCGGCCCGCTCCAAGGTGTTCCTCGGGCGGACGGGGACCGGGTCGCGGCATTCTTCCGGGGCGCGCGGCCGGGTTCACGGTGCTTCCCTCGTCCGCACGGGGATGCGGGCGAGCACCTCGAAGCCTCCGCCCTCCCGTGGACCGGCCTCGATCGTCCCGCTGAGCGCCGCGGCCCGCTCCCTCATTCCGGCCAGCCCATTGCCGCTGCCGCCCGCGTCGGAGCCGGTGGCCGGACCGTCGTCGGTTATCCGCAGGGCGAGGCGGCCCGGCGCGTACGAGATCCGGACGTGCGCGGTCCGCGAGCCCGAGTGCCGTACGACATTGGTCAGCGCCTCCTGCACGATCCGGAACGCGGCGAGATCCGTGCCGGGCGGCAGGGCGACGGGCGTGCCGTCGGTGTCCAGGCCGACGGCCAGTCCGGCGCTCGCGGCCTGTTCGACGAGTTCGGGCAGGCGGTCGAGGCCGGGGGCGGGTGCGCGCGGCGGGTCTCCGGGGGCGCGGAGGCTTTCGAGGACCTGCCGGACCTCGCCGAGCGCCTCCTTGCTCGCCGCTTTGATGGTGGTGAGCGCGGTACGGGCCTGTTCGGGGTCACCGTCGAGCAACGCGAGGCCGACACCGGCCTGGACGTGGATGACCGAGATGGAGTGCGCCAGCACGTCGTGGAGTTCGCGGGCGATGCGCAGCCGCTCCTCGTCCGCGCGGCGCTTCGCGGCCTGGGCCCGTTCGGCTTGCGCCCGGGCCCATTCGCGGCGTCGTACGCGGACGAGGTCCGAGGCGGCGAGGACGGCCACGATCCAGGCCGCGGTGACCAGTTCCTGCCCCCATGGCGCTTCCGCGTCGCCCCGCGGCGGCAGATACGCGTACAGCCAGTGGGCGAGCAGCACATGCCCGGCCCAGAACGCGCCGATGATCCACCAGACGGCTCGCCGGTGTCCCGAGACGACCGCGGAGAAGGCGGCGATGATGACGGGCACGAAGACGGGGCCGTAGGGATATCCGCCGCCGAGGTAGACGAGGGTCGACGCGGCGACGCCGGTGAGCGCGGCGACGGGGTGGCGGTTGCGGAGCAGCAGGAAAGCGGGGACCGCGAGCAGCAGGACCCTCCCGAGGATGCCGAGCGACTCGCGGGTCCCCTCCTGGCCACGGGCGGCGAACCCTGTCCCCACCAGCACGAACAGGGTCACCAGGAGGGTCGACCGCCAGGGTGTGCGGGCGGTCGACCGGCGCTCCCCCCACAGCCGCCACAGTGGCGGCCCGCCGTCCCTGGCCCAGGGGGGACCACCGCACGGGCGGGCGCGCTGCTGTTCCATGGCGGCAACGCTAGACGGGTGCGGGGCGCCCCGGCGTCCGCCGGGCGTGGTGACCTGGTGTACTCCCCACGGAGTACGGCCTCCGGTCGCGGCCCCGGCCCCGTCGGCCTCCGGGCCCGGCCGGCGGTCCGGTCCGGGGCCGTCGGCCACCGGCGGGGCATCGCCTTGTTCCGCGCTCCGTCCACGGCGTCGTCGCTACTGCCCCACGTCCCCGTTCGGCCGCGAGGTCGCGGCCGGGGCGGATTCCGGAGCCGGTTCCGCGGTGGGTTCGGGCGCCGGGGCAGGCGGCTGGACGCGGCGGTCGAGCGTCTCCAGCGCCCGGCGCGCCACACCGCTCCTGCGCACGAGGCCCGCCAGTGTCGTCGAGCCGCGCGTGATGTCGGCGAAGACCCGCCAGGCCGGCCGCAGTCCGGTGATGGCCGCGTGGAGCAGCCCCGGACGGCGCTCGAAGACGGCGAGCATCCGCCGTCCGACGCCCATTTCCACACCGAGTCCGGCTTTGACGGCGAAGGCGTAGTTGAGCGCCTGACGGCGGGCGTCCACCGCGTCGTGCGACTCGGCGATCCGTACGGCCCACTCCCCCGCGAGCCGGCCGGAGCGCAGGGCGAACGAGATCCCTTCACGGGTCCACGGCTCCAGCAGCCCCGCGGCGTCGCCGCAGACCAGCACCCGGCCGCGCGACAGCGGCGAGTCGTCGCTGCGGCAGCGGGTCAGATGACCGGAGGAGATCGCGGGCTCGAACCCGGCGAGACCGAGCCGGGCGATGAAGTCCTCCAGATAGCGCTTGGTGGCGGCGCCCTCGCCGCGAGCCGAGATCACCCCGACCGTCAGCGTGCGCCCCTTGGGGAAGACCCAGCCGTAACTCCCCGGCATGGGGCCCCAGTCGATGTGGACCCTCCCGGCCCAGTCCTCCGCCACCGGCTCCGGGACCGGGATCTCCGCCTCCAGGCCGAGATCCACCTGGTCGAGCTTCACCCCGACGTGCGCTCCTATGCGGCTGGCGCTGCCGTCCGCGCCGACCACCGCGTGCGCCAGGATCGTCTCACCGCCGGATGTCACCACGGCGACCGTGCGCCGGTCCGGTACGGCGGGGCCGTGCTGATCCACACGGGAGACGGTGACCCCGGTGCGCAGGGTGACGCCCACCTTCTGCGCGTGTTCGACGAGCCGGGCGTCGAACTCGGACCGGTTGATCAGCCCGAAGAGCATTCTCTTCGACCGGCGCGTACGGGTCAGCCTCCCGTTCAGCGAGAAGGTGACCGCATGCACCCGATCGCGGAGCGGCAGCTCGAAACCGGGCGGCAGACTGTCCCGTGACGGGCCGATGATCCCGCCGCCGCAGGTCTTGTAGCGCGGCAGTTCCGCCTTCTCCAGCAGCAGCACCCGCCGTCCCGCAACCGCGGCCGCATACGCCGCCGAGGCCCCGGCGGGCCCCGCGCCGACTACGACGACGTCCCACACCGGGTCGCTGTGCTCATGTGCTTCCGCCTCTGCCCCGGTGTCACCGTTCTCGCTGCTCACGATGTGGTTCTGCTCCCGATCCGACGCTTACCCCATGCTCTCGACGGCATCCTACGGCGCTGTCGTCCCGTCACGCTGTGGCAGGATCGACCGCGCATTCGCCGTACACACACAGCACAACGCAGCACCGACCAGGAGCGTGCCCATGTCCGCCAGTCCGATCGCCGAGGCCGTCGCCTCACTGCTGCCCCGCGCCAAGGCGGAGCTGACGGAGCTGGTGGCGTTCGCGTCGGTGGCGGATCCGGCGCAGTTCCCGAGGAGCGAGTGCGAGGCCGCGGCCGGCTGGTGCGCCGACGCCCTGCGCGCCGAGGGGTTCCAGGACGTGGCCGTACTCGACACACCGGACGGCACACAGTCGGTGTACGGCTTTCTGCCCGGCCCCGAGGGCGCGCCGACCGTGCTGCTGTACGCGCACTACGACGTACAGCCCCCGCTGGACCTGGAGTCCTGGGTCTCCCCACCCTTCGAGCTGACCGAGCGGGACGGCCGCTGGTACGGGCGCGGGGCCGCCGACTGCAAGGGCGGCTTCATCATGCATCTGCTCGCCCTGCGGGCCCTGAAGGCCGACGGCGGTGTGCCGGTGGGCGTCAAGGTGATCGTGGAGGGGTCGGAGGAGCAGGGCACGGGCGGCCTGGAGCGGTACGCGGAGGAGCATCCCGGACTGCTGGCCGCCGACGCGATCGTCATCGGCGACTCCGGGAACTTCCGGGCGGGGCTGCCGACGGTCACCGCCACGCTGCGCGGTATGACCCTCGTACGGGTGCGGATCGACACCCTCGAAGGCAATCTGCACTCGGGGCAGTTCGGCGGCGCGGCGCCGGACGCGCTGGCCGCGCTGATCCGCGTACTGGACTCGCTGCGCGCCGAGGACGGCTCGACGACCGTGGACGGGCTGGACGCCGGCGAGAGCTGGGACGGGATCCGGTATCCGGAGGCCGACTTCCGCCGGGACGCCGGGGTGCTCGACGGGGTGGAGCTGATCGGCGCCGGCTCGGTCGCCGACCGCATCTGGGCGCGGCCCGCCGTGACCGTGCTGGGCATCGACTGCCCTCCCGTGGTCGGCGCGACACCGTCGGTGCAGGCGAGCGCGCGGGCCCTGGTCAGCCTGCGGGTGCCGCCGGGCCGGAACGCGGGCGAGGCGACGAAGCTGCTGACGGCTCATCTCGAAGCGCACACCCCTTGGGGCGCGCGGGTGTCGGTGGAGCCGGTGGGTCAGGGAGAGCCGTTCCGGGCGGACACCACCAGCCCCGCGTACACGGCGATGGCCGCGGCGATGCGGGTGGCCTATCCGGGCGAGGAGATGCAGTCCAGTGGCATGGGCGGGTCGATTCCGCTGTGCAACACGCTCGCGGCGCTCTATCCGCGGGCGGAGATCCTGCTGATCGGTCTGAGCGAGCCGGAGGCGCGGATCCACGCGGTGAACGAGTCGGTCTCGCCGGACGAACTGGAGCGGCTGTCGGTCGCGGAGGCGCTGTTCCTGCGCAACTACGCCGAGTCCATGACAGGCTGACGCGGCGGCGGCGGTTCTTCGGGGGCGAGGCGTCAGGGGGCGGAGTTCAGCGTTCGGCGAAGCTCGCTCTCGGCGTAGATCCGTGCGGCGGGCGGATCCGGATGCCTACGTTCGTCGCATGGAGATCATCGAGGTCCTGCCCCGACTGCACCTGTTCCGCTTCCCCATCGGCCAGGCGTATCTGTGGCTCGATGCCGACGACGACCTCACCCTGGTCGACTCCGGCGACGTGAACGCCGGTCCCGCCATCGAGCGGGGAGTACGGAGCGCGGGCCACGACCCCGCCCGTATCCGCCGGATCGTGCTGACCCACTGGCACCCCGACCATGTCGGCGCCGCCGGGGAACTGGCGGACCGTTACGGCGCGCGGATCGTGGCGCACCGGCTGGAGGCCCCGGTGATCCGCGGCGACCGGGCCGCTCCCCCGCCGGTGCTGCTCGACTGGGAGAAGCCGCTGTGGGAGCACGCGTCGACCGTGCCGGCCGCACCGCCCACCCGAGTCGACCGCGAGGTGGAGGACGGCGACGACCTCGGCTTCGGCGACGGCGCGGTGGCCGTCCACGCGCCCGGCCACACGGACGGTTCCATCGGCGTCCATCTGCCGAGCCACGGGGTGCTGTTCACCGGGGACACCATCGCGCGCGTGGACCGGGTGATCCTGGGCGTGTTCAACACGGACCGCGCACGGGCGAAGGAGTCGATGTACCGGCTGGCGGCGCTCGAGCCGTCGACCGTCTGCTTCGGCCACGGCGATCCGGTGACGAAGGACACGGCGGCGGTACTGCGCGCGGCGGCCGAGGAGACGGCCCGCGCCGAGTAGCCGCGCGATCCGGCCCGCGATCGATCGCCCCCGCGTCAGTCGGCCGTCCCGGCTCAAGGCTCACGGCCTGCGGCTCACGACCGGTGACCGGGAGGGCGGCCGACGGGTGCGCGCCCGCGTGCCGGATGGGTGGCCCGCCCCGCGGTTGCGCCACGCCCGGCGGGCCGACGCCGGACGGCGCGGCCGCCGGCCGTCAGCCGACCGGGACTCCCGCCTCCAGATTGAGCACGGTCCCGCGCTCACGCGCCCGCAGCGCCCAGCGCAGCCGCTCGTACCGCGTGGGCGGGAGGAGATGCGCGGCCTCCCGCTCTCCGACGAACCGCCAGCCCCGCAGTTCGGATGCGGGCAGCCGTACGCGGGCCGCTTCGTCGTCGGTGAGCCGTCCGCCGTCGAAGAGCAGCCTGAGCCCGCCGAACCCCGGTGGCCGCGGCTGCTCCCAGTCGACGACGAGCAGCCGGGGCACCCGGTCGAGCGCTATGCCCAGTTCCTCCGCGACCTCGCGTATCCCGGCGCGGGCGGGCGCCTCGCCCGCTTCCACGACTCCGCCGGGGAACTCCCAGCCCGGTTTGTAGGTGGGGTCGACCAGCAGTACCCGGCCCTCCTCGTCGAAGAGCAGCACTCCGGCGGCGATGGTCTCGGCCGCCGGTTCGGGGGTCTGCACGATCTCGCAGACGGACGCCTCCCCGGTGCGGACCGCCTCGGCGATCAGATGTGCCGTCTGCCGGGGGCCGAGCCGCCCGTTGTCGACGACGAGGGCGTCACCGCCGATCCAGTGGCCGACCGCGCCGAGATACGGCTCGATGTGGTCGTACGCCCACTGTCTGCGGGTCGTTCCCTCGCCGTCGCCGCTCTCCGCCGCGGTGCCGCCGTCCGGCGGTCCCGGCTCCGGACGCTCGGCGATCCGCTGCCGCAGGATCGTTTCCTCCGGGTGGAGCAGCACATGCCGTACGGCGATTCTGCGGGCGGCGAGACCGCCGAAGATCTCGTCCCGGTACTCCTGGCGCAGCAGGGTCATCGGCACCACGAGCGTGCCGCCGAGTTCGGCCAGCATGGCCGCGGCCGTGTCCACCACGAGCCGTCTCCAGATCGGCAGGTCCTGGTAGTCGTCCACCTCGTCGAGTCGCTTCGGCGGCAGTTGGAGGCGGAGTCCGTCGCCGATGAGTTCGGGGTCGTACAGCGTGCTGTTCGGGATCAGATCGATCAGTTCGCCCGCGGTGGTCGTCTTGCCCGCCCCGAACGCACCGTTGATCCAGACGATCACGGTTCCCCCTCTTCGATAGCCCACAGTGGATTGCCCGGAACACCCTGCCACGTAACGTGGAGACCGGTTTCGGCTGTGCCCCGGCCGTGGGCCGCCGGGCCGTGTCACGGTCGTGCGCCTGCCGGGTCGTGCCACGGTGTGAACCCGCGGGAAAGCGGCCTCCGCGCGTACGCGGGCGGACGGCTCTGTGGGCGGACGGCTCTGTGGGCGGGTACCCCTTCCGGAAGTGGTACCCGCCCACAGGGCGTCGGGCCCGACGGCGGGTCAGGCGTGGTGCAGCGCGGCGAGTTCCTCGGGCGGGAAGCTCGCGGTGGTGTTGCCCAGGGTCAGCGCGCGGAAGGTCGCGGTCGCGGCCTCCTCCAGATTCACAGCGCGCCGGAAGGCCATGCCGATGTCCTCGCCGAGTGACGAACAGCCGTGGTGGGAGAGCACCATGCAGTTGTGCTGCCGCGCCTGTTCGGCGGCGGCCGCGGCCAGTTCGTCCGAGCCGTTCGGGTAGTACGGCACCGTGCCGACCGAGCGGACGTAGTACGCGTGGTCGAGGCTGATGAGCCGGATCGGCTGCCCGATCGCGTCGAGCAGGACCGCGTGCTGCGGGTGCAGATGCACCACGCAGTTCACGTCCGGGCGCACCTGATAGGTGCGCTGGTGCAGCTTCCACTCGCTGGACGGCCTGGCCGCGCCGCCCGTCCGCTCTCCGGCCAGGGTCATGACGGAGAAGTCCGTCTCCTCCAGCCGGTCCAGCCACGTCCCCGCCCCCGTGACCACGAACTCGTCGCTGCCGGGCAGACGCGCCGACAGATTGCCGCCGCTGGCGAGCACCAGCCCGCGCTCCACGACGAGCCGGCCGACCTCCATCAGCCGCTCGCGCAGATCCTCGCGCGTATGAACCGGCTTCACATCATGTCCCTTCCTCTGACTGCACGTTCGCTCATGAAGGCGCCCCGGAGGGGGCGTCGGCGGCGGCCAGCAGTTCCTCGGCGGTGCTGCTGTCGGTGACCAGGACGTTGATCAGCCCCTGGCGCAGCGCCACCTCCAGCGCCTGCCGCTTCCCGGCCCCTCGGGCCACCCCGACACGGACGGGCACCGCCCGCAGCTGCTCGAGGCTCAGCCCGATGAGGCGGTCGTCCACGTCGCCCGGAACCACCGCGCCGTCGGTGTCGAAGAACCGGCCGGAGATGTCGCCTATCGCGCCCCGGCCGCGGATGGCCGCGAGGTCCAAAGCGCTCAGGCTCTCCACGAGCAGACCGGTGTTCCCGGTCGTCCCGCCGATCCCCGCGACCAGGACGTCGGAGGAGACGGCCCGGTCCAGCGTCTCCTGTACGGCCGGGTCCTCGCGCCAGACCTGTGCGGACCGGGCGTCGCGCGCCAGCAGGGGGGCCGGCAGATGGTAGGCGTGCCCGCCGACCGCGGCGGCGAAGGCGAGGGCCAGTTCATGGGAGCTGGCCGCGCGCGAGATGCCACCTCCGCTCCCGGTGAGCGGCACGACGCCGACGTCCCGAACCGCTCCCGGCCGCAGGTGCCGGGGAATGGCGGCGACGGACGCCGACAGCCCGACTGCCACGGTCACCCCGTCCTCCAGGAAGGCGCCGAGGCACTCGGCGGCTACCGCGCCCAGGGAGTGGGCGGCCCGCGCCTCGTCCTCGAACGCCGGGCCGACCCATGCCTGGCGCAGTGGATAGGCGCGCCCCAGGGCCGACTCCAGCCCCACGAACAGATGATCGTCGCTGTGCACCGTGATCTCGACGATGCCCACCCGCCGGGCCTCGGCCAGCAGCCGGGTGACCTTGATACGGGAGAGCCCACAGAGATCCGCGATCTCCTGGTGGGTCAGGCCGTGCTCGTAGTACAGCCGCGCGATCCTGCCCAACGGCGGCTGCCTGCGATCATTCGTTCGCGCCATTGATCCTCCGTTCAAATCCTGCCTCCAATCCGGCCGACCGGTCAAGAGGCGGGGAACCGGCGGCGGGCGCCACACACACCCGGCGGGAGAACTCCCGTCCACACCCACACGCGGACGGGGGCCGGCGCACGGTGCGCGTCGGCCCCCGCCGTACGGTCCTCGGCGCCCCATCGGCACGGGGAGGCGGACACGGGCGGGCAAACGGCCTCCACACTTCGGTCACGACTGCATCACCGATCACGCAGAACTCTCACACCAGGCGCACCGCCTCGCTACGGTCAACCCTCCACGAAGTGCCCTTGGGGGGACACATGTCGTACAATCAGCCACCCCAGTGGGGTCAGCCGCCCCAGCCGCCCTCCGGGCCGGTCCCCAACACTCCGCCCGGCCCGCGGCCGTCCCGGTCGAAATGGACACGGAAGCGGGTGCTCATCCCGGCGGGGTTCCTGCTGTTCTTCATCGGAGTCATCGCCGGGACGGACTCCCCTGCCGAGGGGGAGAAGGCCACCGCCGCCGCTGAGGCCACCCCGACGGTGACCGTGACGACCACCGCGACCGCCTCCGCCGAACCGGCGGCCACCGTCACTGTGACCGCCACGCCGAAGCCCGCTCCCACCGTCACCAAGACCGTCCGCGTCACCGTCGCGCCCGCGGACGGCAAGGGCGGCGACTCCGGCGGTTCCGGCGGAGGGTCCGACAGCGGCGGGGGTTCCGTGTCCGTGTACTACGCCAACTGCACGGCGGTCCGGAACGCGGGCGCCGACCCCATCCGCAGGGGAGAGCCCGGTTACGGGAGGCATCTCGACCGCGACGGCGACGGAGTCGCCTGCGAATAGCCGGAGCCGCCTGCGAACGGACGAGCGAATGGACTGCGGACCGCACCGCTCCCCTGAGCACCCCGCGCCCCGCCGGGAGCGGCAGCGGGGCCGCTCAAGGACCGAGAGGCCGGTGCCGGGCCGGAGCGGTGACGGAGCGGCGCGAGCTTTCGGAGCCGGGTTCCTCCCGGCCGAACGACTCCACCACAGGCTCCCTCACCTGCCCCGAGCGGCCCCGGCCCGCCTGCCGGACCGATCCGCACGACAGACGAGTTCAGAGTCCGTCAGCCGTGGCGGCCTGCCCACCCACCGGCCGGTCCCCTGCTCGTCATCGATCTTCACACACAGTGCGGTGAGCGAGGTGTCCACGTTCTCGTTCGCCACACAACGGTCTCGGACACCCTCTTCCCGCTCCGGGAAGTCAGCCGAGGCGGGATTCCCGGGCGGGGAAGAAGTCGGCGCTCTGGACGTACTCCATAGCCTCGGTGAACTCCGATTCGCCGAGGCGGCGTTCCATTTCCCGCGGGCTCAGATCCTCCACACGGGTCTGGATCCAGTACAGGTTGCCCAGCGGATCGCGTACCCGCCCGACCCGGTCTCCGAAGAACAGGTGGGTGACCTCGGTGACCGAGGTGCCGCCGGCCGCGACGGCCCGACGGTGCACGGCGTCGGCGTCCTCGACGTAAAGACGGAGGAAACCGGGGGTCGGCGGCCACTCCGGCCGCGCGTCGAACATCATCACCACCGAGTCCCCGATCCGTACCTCCGCATGCTCGATGGCCCCGTCCTCGCCCGCGAGGCACGCGAGCTCCTCCGCGCCGAAGGCCCTCTTCATGTAGTCGATGAGCTGCACCGTGTCGCGCGAGATGATCCACGGCGTCACGGTGTGGTAGCCCTGCGGAACCGGTTTGACGGACATCTGACTGCCTCCTGGGGTGCGAGTGCCTCACGCGGCGATGACGCTAACTTCCCTCTAGGCCGGTTCCCGTCCTAGATGCCCCTCCGCGCCGCGAGCCGTCCCGCCTGGCCACGCCCCCGCCGCGGGACCGGCTCCCCGTACGGCGGTACGGTCCATCCGGCCGTTTCTCGCGCCGATCGCGCCAACTACTCGGCATTCTCCGCCTACCTCATCCGCACCGGTGGCGGCACGGACCGTACCCGGCGCAGGATCGTGGCCGACGGGTGCCGGGAGTCTCCCCCGGGCCCGAGGCAGACAAGGCGTTCCCTTCCGCGCGATGCGTGAGAGGGACGGCCGGTGTCCGCCACCCCACGCTCGCTCTCCGGTCTCGGCGGCCGACGACCGGACTCCACGCCACCGCCGGGACGGCCGCGCCGCGTCCCGTCCGGCGGCCCGCACCGTAACGGCGCGCCTGCCCGCACAGACCGGGCGAGGGCACCCCCGATGAGGAGATTCCGCCATGGACGCCACCCCAGGATCCCCGTCCCAGCCGGTCGACGTCGTCATCGTCGGAGCCGGTCTGTCCGGCCTCTACCAGCTCTACCGGCTGCGCGAACTGGGCCTGCGCACCCGCGTCTTCGAAGCCGGCGACGACATCGGCGGGACCTGGTTCCGGAACGGTTGTCCCGGCGCCCGCTGGGACATCGAGAGCATGCCGTACTCCTTCTCCTTCTCCCCGGAACCGGACCAGGAGTGGGTGTGGAGCGAGAAGTACGCCACCCAGCCGGAGATCCTTCGCTACATCCGGCATGTGGCCGACCGGTTCGGGCTGCGTGAGGGCGTCACTCTGAACACACGGGTCACCCGGGCGCTGTACGACGAGGACGGCCACACCTGGCAGGTGTCCACCGATACCGGCGAGTGCGTCACCGCCCGGTTCGTCGTCATGGCCTCGGGCTGTTCCTCGACCCCCAAGGACCCCGGTGTCCCCGGCGCCGACAGATTCGAGGGGCCGACTTACCACACCGCGCACTGGCCGCGTGAGGGTGCGAAGCTCGCCGGCAGAAGGGTCGCCGTCATCGGCACCGGTTCCTCCGGCGTCCAGATCATCCCGGTCATCGCCGAGGAAGCCGCCGAACTCACCGTCTTCCAGCGCACGCCCGCCTATGCGCTGCCCGCCTGGAACCATCCGCTGACCGCGACGGAGGTCGCGGAGCACAAGGCGGGCTATCCGGGGTTCCGTGCCGCGCAGCGCCTGTCCAAAGGCGGCAGCGTCTGCGCTGCGCCGACCCGGTCGGCCCTGGACGTGGGGCCGAAGGAGCGCACGGCGAGCTACGAGGCCGCCTGGAACGAAGGTGTGCTCAGTGCGATGCCGCGCTCCTGCACCGACATCCTCGTCGACGAGGCCGCCAACGAGACCGTCGCCGAGTTCATCCGGTCCGAGATCCGTTCGATCGTCACCGATCCGGAGACCGCCGAGAGTCTCTTCCCGCGCGGTTTCGCCTTCGGAACCAAACGCCCCTGCCTGGACACCGACTACTACGCCACCTACAACAAGTCCCAGGTGACGCTGGTGGATCTGCGCAGGACCCCGATCGAGGAGATCACCCCCAAGGGCATCCGCACCACCGATCAGGAGCGCGTCTTCGACGCGATCGTCTTCGCCACCGGCTTCGACGCGATCACCGGGTCGCTGACCGCCGTGGAGATCGTGGGCAAGGACGGTGTGACGCTCGCGGAGAAGTGGGCGGACGGCCCACGGAACTATCTGGGGCTCCTCTCCGCCGGGTTCCCCAATCTCTTCACCGTCACCGGGCCCCTCAGCCCGTCGGTGCTCACCAACATGGCGGTGTCCATCGAGCAGCACGTGGAGTGGATCACCGACTGCCTCGCGCATCTGCGCGCGAACGGCATCGCGGAGATCGACGCCACCTTGAAGGCCGAGGAGAACTGGAGCGGCCATGTGGCGGAACTCGCCTCCCGGACGCTCCACCCGGCCGCGGACTCCTGGTATCCGGGCGCCGACGTGCCGGGAAAGCCGCGCGTCTTCATGGCGTATGTCGGCGGGGCCGACCGGTACCGCGAGGAGTGCGACGCCGTGGCCCGGAGCGGATACACGGGCTTCGCCCTCTCCGGGGTCCTTGCATGACCCGTCCGCCCGCCCGCCCGTCCGCCCGTCCGCACATCTGCCCGTCCGCACATCTGCCCGCCCGACTGCACGGTCGCGCGCCGCGGGCGGCGAGTCGGGGCGGGGGCGCGAACAGCCCCCACGGCGCGGCGAGTCGGCACGCGCTGTCGGATCCGGCGGGACGGGCGTCCCGCCGAACCCTTCGCCGAGCCGGACCTTTTGGAGGCCGTACGTCCGGTCGTCACCGACGGAGGTGAGCCGGCGATTTCGGGCGGCAGCCGGTCTCAGGGCCTGCTGCCGACGACCGTGGAACCGGCGGCCGCCGCCTCGTCGCGCCCGAGCCTGGCGGCCGCCGCCGCGCCGACGAGTCCGGCGTCGGTGCCGGTGAGCGCCGGGGCGACGGTCAGCCGCTGCACGAAGGAGAGCGTGGCGTAATCGCGGAGGCTGCGGCGCAGCGGTGTGAAGAGCACGTCTCCCGCGCCCGCCACTCCCCCGCCGATGACGGCTATCCCTATCTCCACGAGGGTCGCGGTGGCGGCGATTCCGGCGGCGAGCGCCTGGGCGGCCCGTTCGAAGGAGGCGAGGGCGACCGGGTCCCCCGCCGTGGCGGCGGCGGCCACGGCGGCCGCCGAGGCGTCGCCACCCGGGCCCGGCAGCCAGCCGCGCTCCAGGGCGCGTCTGGCGATGTTGGGGCCGCTGGCGATCCGCTCGACACAGCCGCGCGCGCCGCAGGGGCACGGATCGCCGTCCAGGTCCACGCTGATATGGCCTATGTGCCCGGCGTTGCCGGTGGGGCCCGGGTGCAGTCTGCCGCCGAGGACGAGCCCGCCGCCGACGCCGGTCGAGACGACCATGCACAGGGCGTTGTCGTAGCCGCGGGCCGCGCCCTGCCAGTGCTCGGCGGCCGTCATCGCGACGCCGTCGCCGACCAGTTCGACGGGGAGCCCGCCCACGGCCCGGCGCACCCGTGCGACCAGCGGGAAGTCGCGCCACGCCGGGACGTTGACCGGGCTGACGGTGCCCGCGGAGGCGTCCACCGGACCGGCGCTGCCGACGCCGACGGCCGAGGCGAGCCGCCAGAGCGGTGAACCGGTCAGCTCGGCGACGACCGCCTCGACGGCCGCCATCACCGTCTCCGCGTCCTCCCGCGCCGGGGTGGGGCACTGAGCCCGCAGCCGGATGCGGCCGCCGCCGTCCACCAACGCGCCGGCGATCTTGGTGCCACCGATGTCGAGCGCGGCGACGAGGTCGGTATCCATGCGTGTGGGATCCCCCGGGAACTGGTCGGACCTGCGGCTTCGGGAACAGTCTCCAACGCCCTGACAACGTTGTCCAGGGCCTATGCTCAACCCCTGCACCTTCGCACATACCGTACGACGACAGGACTGCGCACCGTGGCCGATTCCGACCGTTTCCCGCAGGTGTCCGGCCGCCCACGGGGTCCCGAGCCCCGCTACGGCACCCGGCCCACCATGAAGGACGTGGCGGCGCGGGCCGGAGTCGGCCTCAAGACCGTCTCCCGCGTGGTCAACGGCGAGCCGGGGGTCACCCCGACACCGAACGGCGGGTGCAGGAGGCGATCGAGTCGCTGGGCTTCCGCCGCAACGACAGCGCGCGGGTGCTCCGGAAAGGGCGTACGGCCTCCGTCGGCCTCGTACTCGAAGATCTCGCCGACCCGTTCTACGGGCCGCTGAGCCGGGCCGTGGAGGAGGTGGCCCGCGCGCACGGGGCCCTCCTCATCAACGGTTCCAGCGCCGAGGACCCGGATCGCGAGCAGGAACTGGCCCTCGCGCTCTGCGCCCGCCGGGTGGACGGTCTGATCGTGATCCCCGCGGGCCATGACCACCGCTATCTCGAACCCGAGATCAAGGCGGGCATCGCCACGGTCTTCGTGGACCGGCCGCCCGGCCGGATCGAGGCCGATGTCGTCCTCTCGGACAGTTTCGGGGGCGCCCGCGCCGGCGTGGCCCATCTGATCGCCCACGGCCACCGCCGTATCGGCTTCGTCGGCGACCAGCCCCGTATCCACACGGCCGTGGAACGGCTGCGCGGCTACCGCACGGCCATGGAGGAGGCCGGGCTCGCCGTCCACGACTCCTGGGTCTCCCTCGGCTCCACCGCTCCCGAGCGGGTCCGTCCGGCCGTCACCGCGATGCTCGACGGTCCGGAGCCGGTCACCGCGGTCTTCGCGGGCAACAACCGGGTGACGGTCACGGCCGTGCGCGTCCTGGCGGAACACGACCGCCGGATCGCCCTCGTCGGCTTCGACGACATCGAACTCGCCGATCTGCTGGGCATCACGGTGATCGCCCAGGACTCGGCGGCGCTCGGCCGTACGGCGGCGGAGCGTCTGTTCCGCCGTCTCGACGGCATAGACGACGAGCCGGCGCAGCTGGCCCTGGAGACGGTCCTGATCCCCCGGGGCTCAGGCGAGATCCCGCCCGCCGGGGAGGCCGGGCAGTAGACCGGTCCGGCCCGGCCGCTCTCCGGAGCGCGCTCGTCCGGGGCAGGGGCCACCGGGGTCGGTACGTCGCAGGGGCGTGGCTACCCGGCCGGGGCGGCGGAATCCGCTCGCCGCCCGGTGGCGAAGCCCTTCAGGTCCGTTCGGGTGAGGCCGGTGAGCTGGGTGACTTCGGCGGGGTCGAGGGCGCCGCAGTCGAGGCCGCGGAGGAGGTGGCCGCTGAGGGCCTTGGCGGTGGCCGGCTCGTCCATGACGTCGCCGGTGGCCCGGTCCGCGTACGAGCGGAGGCGGGCCGCCGCCGCCTCCAGGCCCTCCCGGTAGAAGGCGAAGACGGCGGCATAGCGCGTCGGGATGTGCGCGGGGTGCATGTCCCAGCCCTGGTAGTAGGCGCGGGACAGGGCACGGCGGGTGAGTCCGTAATGAAGCCGCCATGCCTCGTGGACCTGTGCGGTGGGACCGACGGGCAGGACGTTGGTGGAGCCGTCGGAGACCCGGACGCCGGTGCCGGCCGCGGCGACCTGCATGACGGCCTTGGCGTGGTCGGCGGCGGGGTGGTCGCTCGCCTGGTGGGCGGCGCTGACGCCGAGGCAGGCGCTGTAGTCGAAGGTGCCGTAGTGGAGACCGGTGGCGCGGCCTTCGGCGGCCTGGATCATCCGGGCCACGGTGGCGGTGCCGTCGGCGGCGAGGATGGACTGGCTGGTCTCGATCTGGATCTCGAAGCCGATCCGTCCCGCTTCGAGCCCGTGGGCCCTCTCGAACGCCTCCAACAGGCGGGCCATCGCGGTGACCTGCTCGGGGTACGTCACCTTCGGGAGGGTCAGGACGAGACCGCCCGGCAGTCCCCCGCCCGCCATCAGACCGGTGAGGAAGACGTCGAGGGTGCGGATGGCCCGGTCCCGTACGGCCTTCTCCAGGCACTTCATCCGGATTCCCGTGTACGGGGCGGCCGTACCGGTCCGGTACGCCTCGGTCACCAGGCGTGCCGCGCGGGCGGCGTGGGCGTCCTCGTCGGCGTCGGTTCGGCCGCCGTAGCCGTCCTCGAAGTCGATGCGCAGGTCTTCGACGGGCTCGCGCTCCAGCTTGGCCCGGACACGGGTGAAGACCGGCTCGGCGAGTTCGTCCGGGAGGCCGAGGACTGCGGCGAAGGCGGCGGCGTCCGGGGCGTGTTCGTCCAACGCGGCGAGGGCCCGGTCGCCCCAGGAGCGGACCGTGTCGGCGGCGAAGACGTCGCCCGGCACATAGACGGTGTGGACGGGCTGGCGGGTGCCGGGATCTCCGGGGTAGCGGCGGGCGAGTTCGGCGTCCACCGGCGCCAGGGAGGCGCTGACGGCCTCACTCACCGCCCCGGAGAGACTCGTCGCCGGATTCTCCTGCTGCCCCATCGCCGCACACCCTCCCGATTTCCGCTGAACGGAATCAACAATCCGTATGGCGAAGTTAGTGGGGCCGGTGATCTGCGTCAATGGCCGCCGGGAACGGCCGGAGCCGCGCGGTGTCTCCCACCGCGCGGCTCCGGACCCGTACGACCGGCCGCTCAGGCTTTGCGGGTGTTGATTTCGTCGGTGAGTTGGGGGATGACGGTGAAGAGGTCGCCGATGATGCCGTAGTCGGCGAGGTCGAAGATGGGGGCTTCGGCGTCTTTGTTGACGGCGATGATGGTCTTGGAGGTCTGCATGCCGGCGCGGTGCTGGATGG